>DASYDR010000250.1:0-13144 GCA_036499545.1 Roseomonas sp.
CATCGAGGATGATACCCACCGGTGGTCAGGCCAGCCGCGCCACGAAAGCCGCGAGATCAGGCTGCCGCACCGTGGTACTGCGCGCCGCGTGCAGCACGGCACGGGCGGCGGCGACGGTCGCGGCGAAATCGTGATTGACCAGCACGTGGTCGAATTCGTCCCAATGCGCGATCTCGTCGCGGGCGGCCGCCATGCGACGGGCGACCTCCGCCGCGCTGTCCTGGCCGCGCCCGGCCAGGCGGCGCTCCAGCTCCGCAAGCGACGGCGGCAGCAGGAAGAGGCCGACGACGTCGCCCGGCAGCTTGTCGCGCAGCTGGCGATGGCCCTGCCAATCGATGTCGAACAGCACGTCACGGCCGGCAGCCAATGCCGCTTCCACCGGTGCGCGCGGGGTGCCGTAGCGGCGGCCGAAGATCGCGGCGTGCTCCAGCATCTCGCCGCGCCCGACCATGGCGAGGAACTCGGCCTCGCTGCGGAAGAAATAGTGCACGCCCTCGCCCTCGCCCGGCCGCGGCGCGCGGGTGGTGGCGCTGACCGACAAAGCGAGCTCCGGCTCGCTCTCCAGCAGGGCGCGGGAGACGGAGGATTTGCCCGCGCCCGACGGCGCGGCGATCACCAGGCAGAGGCCGCGCCGGGTCACGGCCCGGCCATCCGCCGCACGGGGCTACTCGACATTGGCCGCCTGCTCCTTCAGCCGCTCGATGGCGGCCTTCAGGTCGAGGCCGATGCGGGTCAGCGCCACGGTCGCGGATTTGGAGCAGAGCGTATTCGCCTCGCGCACGAATTCCTGGGTCAGGAAATCGAGCTTGCGGCCGACCGCCTCGCCCGAGGCCAGCAAGGTGCGCGCCTGGTCCAGATGGGCGCCGAGGCGGTCCAGTTCCTCCCGCACATCGGATTTGCCGGCGAGCAGCGCGACCTCCGCGGCCAGCCTGTCCTCCGGCACGCGGCGATCGCCGTCGAGCAGCGCCGCGAGCTGTTCCAGCAGCCGCGCCTTCTGGGCGCCCGGCTGCAGCGCCGCTTCCCGCGCCGCATCGGCGCAGAGGGCGGCGATTTCGTCGAGCAGGGCGGTCAGGATGGCGCCCAGCTTCTCACCCTCCGCCCGGCGGGAGGCCTCGAGGCCGGCCAGCACCTCGGCATAGGCGGCGGCGATGGCGGCGCGCTTCGCGTCCTCGGCCCCTTCCTCCGGCTCCACGACCTCGGCGCGCAGCACGCCGGGCAGCGTCAGCAGCGCCTCGGCCCGCGGCGGCGGCGCGCCGGGGATGCGGGCGGCAAGGTCGAGCGCCAGCTTGATCGCCTGGTCCAGCGCCGCCGGATCCGGGGTCAGGCGCGGCGCCCGCTCCTCCCGCTTCACGGTCAGGGTCGCGGAGACGTTGCCGCGCCGCAGCCGCTTGGCCGTCGCATCCTTCAGCGCGGGTTCCAGCGCGTCGAGCCCGTTCGGCAGGCGCAACCGCGTCTCCAGGTTGCGGCCGTTGACGCTGCGGATTTCCCACACGAAGGAGGCGCCATCGGGCAGCGTGCCCGCAGCGCGCGCGAAGCCGGTCATGGAAGCGAGGCGTGTCGACATGCCATGGCTTGTCCACCGGCACGGAAAGGGATGCAAGGGATGGCGGTCTATCCATGGCGCTCGGTGTTGATCACCGGCGCCTCCTCCGGCCTCGGCCGCGCCCTGGCGGAAGCGTTGGCGGCCCCCGGGGTGACGCTGCACCTGACCGGACGGGATGCTGTACGGCTGGCGGAAGCGGCCGCCGCCTGCCGGGCGCGCGGCGCCACGGTGGCCGAAGCCATGGTCGATGTCCGTGACGCGGCCGCGATGGAGGCACTGATCCGGGGCGCCGGGCGGCTCGACCTCGTGGTCGCCAATGCCGGCATCTCCGCCGGGACCGGCGGCCTGACCGAGCCGGCCGATCAGGCAAGGGCGATCATGGCGGTGAACGTCACCGGCATGCTGAACACCGCGATCCCGGCGCTGGAGGTCATGGCGGCACAGTCGCCGGGCGCGGACGGGGTGCGCGGACGGGTCGCGGTGATCGCCTCGATCGCCGGTTTCGTCGCCGCCCCGGGCGCGCCGGCCTACTGCGCCAGCAAATTCGCCGCCCGCGCCTGGGCCGAAGCGGCGGATGGCGCGGCACGGCCGCAAGGCTTGCGTGTGCATGCCATCTGCCCCGGCTACGTGCGGACCGCCATGACCGCCCGCAACGCCTTTCCGATGCCGCTGCTGATGGATGCGGCTGTCGCGGCCCGGCGCACGCTGGACGGCATCGCCCTTGGCCGCGTGCGGGTGATCTATCCGCGCCGGCTCTATGCCGTGGCCCGGCTGCTGGGGGCGCTGCCGCCATCCTGGCTCTCGGCCCTGATGCGGCTGTTCCCGGCCAAGGCGCGCGATGCCTGATCTCACTTGACGGCGGGGGGCGTCCCACCTCCCTTCCATCCGCCGGGCCAAGCCATGCAGCGAGGCCGATCATGGACGACCCCGAAGCCGAGGAGCCGCCCGTGCCGTCCCGCATGGGCCAACGGATGTACCAACCGTCGGTCCTCAGCTCGGTCGGCCGGGTGTGCCTCGTCATGCTGGTGATGGGCGCGTTCCCGGGAGTCCCGGGGGTGATCAGCCTGATGCGGGAGCGGGACTTCCTGCAGCACGCAACCGCTCATGCCGACGCCGTGGTGAGCGGCATGGTCAACGGCACGTCGCGCGCGGGAACCCACCATTGGGCAGTCTATACCTTCCGGACGGAAGATGGGCGCGAGGTGGAGGCCGTGGGGCAGGACGCCTGGGCCTCGGGGCCCGTCGCCCCCCTCCATGCCCAAGTGCCCGTGCGCTACGATCCGGCCAACCCGCGACAAGTGCAGGCCGATTGGCCCTCGGCGCGCTGGGGCGATGCGTGGTTCTGGGGCAGCGCGACCGTGCTTTTTCTGGTCCTCGCCATGGCGCCGGACGGCTGGCCGTGGCTCCAGGACCTCTGGCTCGCCTTCCGCCTCCGTCGCCGGGGCATTGTCGTGGAAGCCAAGGTCGATCAGATCATCTGGGTCCCGCTGCAGATTCGCGGCAAAGAAAAGCCGCATCGCTGGCAGATCAAGACCATCGGCGTGCTGGAGGGCCCCGGCTTCCGCTTCGAGTGCCGCTCGGCATTGCTGGTGGAAGATCCACGCCCTTACATTGGGCCGCGCGGCCGCCTGCCGGTGCTGATCGATCCGCAGGAACCCGAACGCGCCCTGCTGATCGCCGAATTCCTCCCGCTCCCCAGAGTCTTCGGCTTGCGCCGGCGCGCCGACGCCGTCTGGGCGGCATGGCAACAAGCGGCCCGAGCAGGCTGATCCCGGCCTAACGCACTGCCCGCTGCCGCTCCAACTCCCGCCAGCGGGCGACGTTGCGGTTATGCTCCTCCAGGGTGCTGGCGAAGACATGGCCGCCGCTGCCATCGGCCACGAAATACAGGAAGTCGTTGGCTTCCGGATGCAGCACCGCGCGCAGGCTCTCGCGGCCCGGGCTCGCGATCGGGCCGGGTGGCAGGCCGCGGTTGCGATAGGTGTTGAACGGATGGTCGCGGTCGAGATCGACCCGCGTCAGGGGGCGATCCAGCGGCGCGCCGTCAGCGGCGGCATAGGCGACGGTCGGGTCGGATTGCAGCGGCATGCCGCGGCGCAGCCGGTTCATGAAGACGCCCGCGACCCGCGCCCGTTCGTCCGGCTTGCCGGTCTCACGTTCCACGATGCTGGCCAGCACCAGCGCCTCCCGCGGCGAGGTCAGCGGCAGGTCGGCGGCGCGCGACGCCCAGGCCTCAGCCAGGGTCTGTGCCATGGCGGCCTCGGCCCGGCGCAGTACCGCGGCGCGGGCATCACCATAGGTATAGGCATAGGTCTCCGGCAGCACCGCGCCTTCCGAGATCACCGGCGCGTCCCCCGTCAGCCCTTCCGCGCGGTCCAGCAGGCCGGCGATCTGGCGGGCGGTGAGGCCTTCCGGAATGGTCAGCCGGCGCTGCACCGGGCGGCCGTCGCGCAACACGGCCAGCACCTCCGCCAGGCTCGCATGCGCGGGGAAGGCGAATTCGGCGGCGCGGATCGGCCCTTCGCCGCGGGTGACCCAGGTGGCAAGGGAGAAGAGACGAGGGTTCTCGATCACCCCGGCGCCGGCCAAGGCCTCGCCGGCGGCGGAAAGCCCGCCACGCGGCACCACGACCGCCTTCTGCTCCGCCAGTGGCCCGGGGGCGTGATACAGGTGCAGCGCATAGCCCGCGCCACCGGCGGCCAGGGCCAGCACGGCCCCGGCCAGGGTGGCCAGGATCTTCAGCCCGCGCCGCCGGCGGGGCGGCGGTGCGGGGGCGGCACTGTCGCTCAGGGCGCCCCGCGGAAGAGGATGCTGGCGTTGGTGCCGCCGAAGCCGAAGCTGTTCGACAGCGCGATCTCGATCCGGCGCGGCTGCGCTTCCTTCGCCACGCGGTCGATGACGCTGGCACGGGAGGGCTTGTCGAGGTTCAGCGTCGGCGGTGCCACCTGGTCGCGGATGGCGAGGATCGAGAATATCCCCTCGACCGCGCCGGCAGCGCCGAGCAGATGCCCGATCGCCGACTTGGTCGACGACATCGCGACGCTGCGCGCCGCATCGCCGAACATCCGCTCCACCGCGCCCAGCTCGACGTCATCGGCGAAGGTCGAGGTGCCGTGCGCGTTGACGTACTGCACCTGCTCCGGCTCCAGCCGCGCGGAACGCATCGCCGCCTTCATCGCGCGATAGGCGCCGTCGCCGTCATCGGGCGGCGCGGTGATGTGGTAGGCATCGCCGGACATGCCATAGCCGATCACCTCTGCGTAGATCTTCGCGCCACGCTGCTTCGCGTGCTCGTATTCCTCGAGCACCAGCACGCCGGCACCCTCGCCCATCACGAAGCCGTCGCGGCCCTCGTCCCAGGGCCGCGACGCCTGGGCCGGCGTCTCGTTGAAGCCGGTGGACAGCGCGCGCGCCGCGCAGAAGCCGCCGATGCCGATCTCGTTGATCGTAGCCTCGGCGCCGCCGGCGACCATCACATCGGCATCGCCGAGCGCGATGAGGCGGGAGGCGTCGCCGATCGCGTGCACACCGGTGGCACAGGCGGTGACCACGGAGTGGTTCGGGCCCTTGAAGCCGTATTTGATCGAGACGTGGCCGGAGGCGAGGTTGATCAGCGCGCTCGGGATGAAGAAGGGCGACAGGCGGCGGACCTTGCCGGACCGGACGGTCTCGGAGGCGTCGTAGATGGTGTGCAGGCCACCGATGCCGGAGCCGATCATCACGCCGGTGGCGCAACGGCCGTCCTCATCCTCCGGCATCCAGCCGGAATCCTCGACTGCCTCGGACGCGGCCACCAGCGCGAGCTGGATGAACCGGTCCATCTTCTTCTGATCCTTGATCGGGATCCACTCGTTCAGGTCGAGCCCGCCATCGGCCTTCGTCCCCGCCGGCACCGGCCCGGCGACCTTCGCCGGCAGATCCTTGGTGTCGAAGGACTGGATGGCGGTGATGCCGCTTTCGGCATTCAGCAGACGTTTCCAGACACGCTCGACGCCCAGGCCGAGCGGTGAGGCGATGCCCATGCCGGTGACGACAACGCGACGCGACGACGAGCCGTGCTGGAACACGCTACTTCTTCCCTGCCTGTTGACGCTATCGGAGGCCTTATTCGGCCTTCTGCTTCTCGATGTATTCGATGGCGTCCTTCACGGTCGTGATCTTCTCGGCCGCATCGTCCGGGATCTCGACGCCGAAGGCTTCCTCGAAGGCCATCACGAGTTCGACCGTATCGAGGCTGTCGGCACCGAGATCGTCGATGAACGAAGCCTCGTTCGTCACCTTCGACTCCTCGACGCCGAGATGCTCGACGACGATCTTCTTCACCTTCTCGGCGGTATCGCTCATCGGGGTTACTCTCTCCATCTGGCGGGCTCTGCCCGCATCTGCTGAACCGGTTCGCGGAGGCATGTCCGGCACGGCTTCCCGGCCCGAAGGGCCAGGATTCGCGCTTCCCCCGCGGCGGGCGGCGCTTACCATGGAACGAAGGAGCGGCCTAGGCTGGGAGGGGGGCCGGGGTCAAGGGCGTAACCCGGCCAATACCGCCTCAGATCATCGCCATGCCGCCATTCACGTGCAAGGTCTGGCCGGTGACCCAGGCGGCGGCCGGGGAGGCCAGGTAGACCACGGCCCCGGCGATATCCTCGGGCGTGCCCATGCGGGCGGTCGGGATCCGGCTCAGCAGCACGGCCTTCTGCGCCTCGCCCAGCGTATCGGTCATGGCGGTCTTCACGAAGCCGGGCGCCACCACGTTCACCGTCACGCCGCGGGTCGCGACCTCCTGCGCCAGGGACTTCGACATGCCGATCAGCCCCGCCTTGGCCGCGGCGTAATTGGCCTGGCCGGCATTGCCGGTGACGCCCACGATGGAAGCGATCGAGACGATCCGCCCCCAGCGCTTCTTCATCATGCCGCGCAGCGCCGAACGGGCCAGGCGGAAAGGCGCGGTCAGGTCGACATCCAGCACCGCCTGCCAGTCGGCATCGCCCATGCGGAGCGCCAGCATGTCGCGGGTGAAGCCGGCATTGTTGATCAGCACGTCGAGCGAGCCGCCCTCCGCCTCCACCTTCTCGACCAGGGCGGCCGGCGCGGCGGGGTCGGCCAGGTCGGCCGGGGCGACGATGACGCGGCCGCCGAGTTCAGCGGCCAGCGCCTCCAGCTCCGCCGCGCGGCGGCCGGTGATGGCGACGGTGGCGCCGGCCTGGTGCAGGGCGCGGGCGGTGGCGGCCCCGATGCCGCCGGTGGCACCGGTGACCAGGGCGACCTTGCCTTCAAGCGAGAACATCGGCGGCGTCTTTCCTCAAAGCGTGATGACGTGAGGCCATTGGCCGAAAAGTCTGAATCACGCGATCAAACCATAGGACCAGATCGGCGCAAGCTTCGCCATGCGAAGCGGCGCCGATCTAGAGGGTCTTCAGGAAGGCTTCGATATCGGCGGGATTGCCGATCGCGCCAGCCTGGGCTTCGGGCGCGTTACGCTTCATCAGGCCGGTCAGGACCTTGCCCGCACCGAGCTCGACGAAGCGGGTCACGCCCATCCCGGCCATGGCGGCGATGCATTCGCGCCAGCGGACATTGCCGGTGACCTGCTCGACCAGCAGCCGGCGGATCTCGGCGGGATCGGTCGCCTTGGCCGCCGTGACATTGGCGACCAGCGGCACCACCGGAACCGCCATGGCCGCGGCTTCCAGCGCTTCCGCCATGGCATCGGCGGCCGGCGCCATCAGCGCGGAATGGAAGGGGGCGGACACCGGCAGCAGCATGGCCCGCTTCACGCCGGCGGCCTTGGCGGCCTCGATCGCGCGTTCGACCGCCGCCTTGTGGCCGGAAATCACCACCTGGCCGCCGCCATTGTCATTGGCGGCCTGGACGATCTCGGTCTCGCCGGTCTCGGGGTTCGCCGCTGCGGCCTCGCAGATGGTCCGGGCCTGCTCCAGATCGGCGCCGAGCAGCGCCGCCATCGCGCCGGTGCCGGGTGGCGTCGCCTTCTGCATTGCCTCGCCGCGCAGACGCAGCAGCCGGGCCGCGGTCGGCACGTCGAAGGCGCGGGCGGCGGTCAGGGCGGAATACTCGCCCAGCGAGTGACCGGCGACCAGCGCGACCCGGGACGCGAGGTCGAGGCCGCCTTCCCGCTCCAGCACCCGCAGCACCGCCAGGGAAACGGCCATCAGCGCCGGCTGCGCATTGGCGGTCAGGGTCAGCTCCTCGGGCGGGCCTTCCCAGATCAGGCGCGACAGGTGCTGCTTCAGCGCCTCATCCACCTCCTGGAAGACCTCACGGGCGGCCGGAAAGGCGGCGGCGAGATCCCGGCCCATGCCGACGGCCTGGCTGCCCTGGCCGGGGAAGACGAAGGCGAGCGCCATGAATTCTCGGTTCCGTGACTGGTCGTGTGACAGGCCGGCGGGGTTAGCGGCGCGGCGGGGGGACTGTCAATCAAAGTGCCGTCGCAGTGCCGCGCTTTTCATCCAATCCGCTGGACTCGCACCGCCAAACCTGCTTTACGCCCCGCTTCCCTGCCGGGCGCGGAGGCATCGCGCGCGGCTATGCCCGTTTGTGTCCCCGCCGGCATGGTGCCTTGGCGTGGGATCCTTGGGCTGAGACAGCCGAAGGGGAGTACACATGCCGCTATACGAAACCGTGTTCATCGCACGGAACGATATCACGCAGCAGCAGGTCGAGACGATCGCCGAGCTGGTTGCCACCACGCTGGCCGAAGGCGGCGGCGAGGTGAAGAAGCGGGAATATTGGGGCCTGCGCGGCCTCGCCTACCGCATCAAGAAGAACCGCAAGGGGCATTACATGCTCCTCGGCCTCGACACCCCGGCCCCGGCCCTGGTGGAGATGGAGCGTCAGCTCAGCCTGCACGAGGACGTGCTGCGGACCATGACGATCCGCGTCGAGGCGATCGACGAGGCGCCGTCCGCGATCCTCTCGAAGCGCGGCGAAGAGCGCGACCGTGACCGCGGCTTCCGCGGCCCGCGTCCGGCCGGGCGCTTCAGCTCGGGCCGTGGCGGCCGCGAGCGCGGCGACGACCGCGAGGAATTCCGTGCGCGTTCGCGCGACGACGGCGATCAGGGCGAGGAGTAATCAGCCATGTCCGAGACCTCTGACCTCTCCCCGGCCGCCCGCCGTCCCGCCGTCGGCGCCCGCCGTCCCTTCTATCGCCGGCGCAAGTCCTGCCCGTTCAGCGGCCCGAACGCTCCGAAGATCGACTACAAGGACGTGCGCCTTCTTTCCCGCTTCCTGTCGGAGCGCGGCAAGATCGTGCCGTCGCGCATCACGGCGGTGAGCGCCAAGAAGCAGCGCGAGCTGGCCCAGGCCATCAAGCGCGCCCGCTTCCTGGCGCTGCTGCCCTACGTGATCAACGACTGAGCGCCTGGAGCGCCGGCGGGAACGGATGATGGCCATGGCGGCCCGGCCGGGAAGCGGCATCGCGCATGATCCGAGGTGGCTGGCTGCCGGCGCGGGGGGCTTCCTCGCGGCGGCGGCGGCGACCTGGGCGTTCCGCGACCTGCCGGCGGCGGGGGTCATGCTGTGGCTGGCCTCGGTGCCGATCCTGGCCGCGGGCTTCCTGGCCGGGCCGGCCGCCGCGATCGGCGCCGCCGGCATCGGGGGCGCGCTGCTCTGGCTGTCCGGCGGAATCTGGCCGCTGCTGTACTTCACGGCGGTGATCGGGCTACCCGGCGCGGCGCTGCCGCTGCTGGCGATGCGCCCGCAGGGCTTCGCGCTCGGCGGGCCGCTGGTCTTCCTCGGCGTCTATCCGCTGCTGCTGCTGGGCTGGGGGGCGACGGAATTCGCCGACCAGCCGGGCGGGCTGATGGGGATGCTGGCCGGCGCCGCGCGGCAGGTGATGGAGGAGTTCGCGGTCTCGGATACGATGATCGCGCGCGTCTCGGGCCTGATTCCCGCCCTGCTGGCGCTCTGGCTGACCATCATCTGGTCGGCGAATGCGGCGATCGCGCAGCGCCTGCTGGCCCGCTGGGGGCTGGCGCTGCTGCCGACCCCGGGGTGGGCGGCGGCGCGGCTGCCCTTCTGGTACGCGCTGCTGCCCGCGGCCGCCGCCGGCATCTGGCTCGCGGGCCAGGGCAATGCGCTGCTGCTGCCCAGCCTGCTGATCCTGCTGCTGCCCTTCTTCTTCCAGGGGGTAGCCGGCGTGCATCGCCGGGCGGCCGGGCTGCGGGGGCGGCGGATGGCGCTCGCCGGCTTCTACGTTCTGATGGTGATTTTCCTGCAACTCATGGCCCCCGCCGTCGTGGCGCTGGGCCTCTACGACCAGTGGGCGCGCCGCGCACCACGCGGAGGCAATCCGACATGATCGAAGTCATCCTGATGCAGCGGGTCGAGAAGCTCGGCCAGATGGGCGAGCTGGTGAAGGTCCGCCCGGGCTATGCGCGCAACTACCTGCTGCCGACCGGCAAGGGCATCCGCGCAAGCAAGGAGAACCTGGCCCGCTTCGAGCGCGAGCGCGTTCAGCTGGAGGCGCAGAACCTGAAGCGCCGCGAGGAAGCCGAGCGTATCGCCGAGCGCGTCTCCGGCCTGGCCGTGGTGCTGATCCGCACGGCGGGCGAATCGGGCAGCCTCTACGGCTCCGTCACCGCCCGCGACATCGCGATCGGCTGCGCCGAGGGCGGCCTGAAGGTGGCCCGTGACCAGGTGCTGCTGGAGCAGCCGATCAAGACGCTGGGCGTCAGCACCGTTCGCGTCGCGCTGCACCCGGAAGTCTCGATCCCCGTCACGGTCAACGTGGCCCGTTCGGTCGAGGAGGCCGAGAAGCAGGCCCGCGGCGAGAGCCTGACCGCCGAGGCCGAAGCCGAGGAGCGCAGCCTGGAAGCCGAGCTGGCCGCCGAACTCGAGATCGGCGCCGCGCTGCAGGACTGATAACGGCCCTCGGGCGCCGGGCGCCGGCATTCGCCGGAGGCCTGCTGCCGCACGACAGCCATTCGGGCGCCCGGCACGAGCAAGGTGCTCGTGCCGCCAGTATCAGCGGACGATTCCGGAAGGCGGTGGCGCCAGGTGCCACCGCCTTCTTCTTTTTTTGTCGGCCAGCTTGACCTTGGCCACGCGCCTTCCGCGAAGCGCCCCCGATATCCCCGTTACTCACAGACCCACGGCCACCAAGTCGCCTCGGCGCCGCGCTACACTGGCAGCATGAACACGTTGGAACCGCTGGGGGGAGACGGCCTGCTCGGGCAGTCGCTCCGCATGCCGCCGTCGAACATCCAGGCCGAGCAGGCGCTGCTGGGCGCGCTGCTCGCGAACAACAAGGCCTATGAACGCATCGGCGAGTTCCTGGCCGAGCATCATTTCGCCGACCCGGTGCATGGCCGCATCTTCCGCGCCGTCCAGCGCCGGATCGAGGCCGGCCAGCTTGCCGACGTCGTCACCCTGCGCGCCGAATTCGAACACAGCGGCGTGCTGGCCGAGGTGGGCGGGCCGATCTATCTGGCGCAGCTCCTCACCGCCATGGTCGGCGTCATCAACGCCGGCGAATACGGCCGCGTGGTGTTCGACGCCTGGCTGCGGCGCCAGCTGATCGATGTCGGCGAGACCATCGTCAACAACGCGTTCGGCGCCGAGGAGGCGCTGGATGCGCGCGGCCAGCTCGAGAATGCCGAACAGCAGCTCTTCGAGCTCGCGAAGGATGGCGGCAACGAAGGCGGCTTCGTCTCCTTCGAACGGGCGCTGTCCGACGCCGTGCTGCACGCGGAGAAGGCCTTCTCCACGCCGGGCGGCGTCTCCGGCCTGTCGACCGGGCTGCGCGACCTCGATGCCAAGACCGGCGGGCTGCATCCCTCCGACCTGATGATCCTCGCCGGGCGTCCCGGCATGGGGAAGACCGCGCTCGCGACCAAGATCGCCTTCGGCGCCGCCCGCGCGCTGCAGCGCGAGGCGCAGGAGAAGGACCCGCAGGCCCAGGCGAAGGGCGGCATCGCGATCTTCTCGCTGGAAATGAGCTCCGACCAGCTCGCCACCCGTCTGCTGTCGGAGGAGGCGCGGATCTCGGGCGACCGCATCCGCCGCGGCGACATCAGCCAGCGCGACTTCGATCGCTTCGTGGAGGTCAGCCGCGAAATCGGCGGCCTGCCGCTGTTCATTGACGACACGCCGGCGATCACCATCTCCGCGCTGCGCACGCGTTGCCGCAGGCTGAAGCGGACCAAGGGGCTGGATCTGGTGGTGGTGGACTATCTGCAGCTCATGCGTCCGGCCGCCGGGACCAAACCCGAGAGCCGTGTGCTGGAGATCTCGATGATCACCCAGGGGTTGAAGGCCATCGCGAAGGAGCTGGCGGTGCCGGTCATCGCCCTGTCCCAGCTCTCGCGCGCCGTCGAACAGCGCGAAGACAAGCGGCCGCAGTTGTCGGACCTGCGCGAATCGGGCTCGATCGAGCAGGACGCCGATATGGTGATGTTCGTCTACCGTGACGAATACTACCTGGGGCAGCGCGCCCCGAAGCAGATCGCCTTCGAAAGCGAGGACAAGTTCCAGGACGCGCTCAGCAAGTGGCAGCAGGACATGGAGCGCGTGCACAACAAGGCGGAGCTGGCGATCGTGAAGCAGCGCCATGGACCGACTGGCACCATCCCGCTGTTCTTCGAAGGCGAATTCACCCGCTTCGCCGACCTCGACACGCATCATGATGGGATGGGGCATGGGGATTAGCACCCAGGGCATCGTGACGGTCGATCTCGGCGCCGTCGTCGCGAATTGGCGATTGCTTTGCGACCGGCATGCGCCGGGCGCGGTCGCCGCCGTGATGAAGGCGGATGGCTACGGCCTCGGCGCCGGTCCGATCGCGCATGCGCTGCAGGCCGCCGGCTGCGGCGATTTCTTCGTGGCGCATCTGAGCGAAGGCATGGCGCTGCGCAAGGCGATCGGCCCCGGCCCGATGATCGCGGTGCTGAACGGCTTCCCTTCCGGCGCCGATGAGGACGCGGCGCTGACCCCGGTACTGAATTCCTATGGCGATGTGATCCGGCACCGGGAACGGCCGGCGATCCTGCATGTCGATACCGGCATGGCGCGGCTTGGCCTGGATGCGCAGGAACTGGCCAGGCTGGCCGCCGATGACGATCTGCGGAACGGGCTCGAGCTGCTCTATGTGATGACGCACCTGGCCTGCGCCGATGACCCGGCGCATCCGCTGAACGCGCTGCAGGCGGCGCGCTTCGCCGCCGCGGCGGCGCTGTTTCCCGGCGTGCCGAGCAGCTTCGCCAATTCCAGCGGGATTTTCCTGGGGCCTGGCTTCACCTCGGACCTCGCGCGACCTGGCTGCGCGCTCTACGGCATCAATCCCCAGCCCGGCGCGCCGAACCCGATGCGCCCGGTGATGCGGCTCGAGGTGCCGGTGCTGCAGGTGCGGGACATCGCAGCGGGCGACACGGTCGGCTATGGCGCCAGCTGGCATGGCCGCCGTCCTTCCCGGATCGCAACCGTTGCGGCCGGCTATGCGGATGGCTACCTAAGGGTCCTTTCGGGCCGCGCATCCGCCGCTATCGGCGGCAGGCCCGTACCCTTGGTGGGCCGCGTCTCGATGGATCTCATCACGCTCGACGTCACCGACTTCCCCGATGTGGTCCAGGGCACGCGGGTCACGCTGATCGG
>DASYDR010000251.1:0-3974 GCA_036499545.1 Roseomonas sp.
GGCGGGTTTCACATCGGGCTACGCGGCCGGGCTGGCCGCGGCGGCGATCGCCTCCCTCGGCGGCGGCGCCATCATCGCCACGATGGGGCCGTCGCGCGCGGCCTAGGGCAGGATGCGTTCGCAAGCGCTCACGCATCCTGCTCCAGGGCTTTGCTTGATCGCGTGATTCACGGTTTTCGGTGAGTCCACCTCAACCGATCACGCTCGAAGGCGCGGGCTTCAGTAGCCCGGAAACACGGCGCGCATCGCCGCTTCCTCCTGCCGGATGCGGATGGCCAGCGGCACGGCGTAGAGCGGCAGGCCGATCGCCAGCGTCCAGGTCGCATGCAGCGCCAGCGCGAAGCCGACCAGTTCCGGCAGGATGTTGAGGAGGTAGTTCGGATGCCGCACCCAGCGGAACAGCGGCGTGGTCACCAGCGCATGGTCGCGCGCGATCAGCAGCTTCACCGTCCAGAGCCGGCCGAGGCCGCGAATGACGACGACGAGCATGGCGGCGCCGACGCCGTACAGGGCAAGGCCGGCGAGCGCGAGCGCGTCGATGCCGCGCGCCGGACCGATTGCGTATTCGGCGATGGCGGCGATGTAGAAGGCGGTATGCGCCAGCGCCAGCAGCGCGGTGTTGGCGGCGCCGTATTCGGCCGCGCCCCCGGCGCGCAGCCGCCGCTCATGCCGGATGGAAAGGGCGAGCGAGGCGAGGCGGAACAGCACCGCGGCGGCGATGAAGGCGATGCGCAAAAGCGGACTCCGCGGACAAGGCGGCCGGCACCAGAGGCCGCCGCCATGCCGCCGTCAATCCGCGCCGGCCTTCACTTGCCGCTGATATCGCGGGCGTCGCCATAGCCGCCCTGGCCGCCATAGCCGGTCTGGCCATAGCCCATGTCCTGCATCCGCTGCTGGCGGCGCCAGGCGCGGCGGGCGTCGCGTTCCTGCTCGATGCGCATCGCTTCCTGGCGCGCGGCTTCCTGGATGCGGGCATCGTCGCGCTGAGCGCGATAGTCGCGCCAGTCCGCCCAGCGCTGGCGGCGCTCGGCCTCGGTCATCTCCTCCGGCCCGCGACGGCCGGCATAGGGGCCCTGGTACTGGACCGGCGTCGCCAAGGAAGCGCCTTCCGGGCCGCGCAGCGGCTGGGCCGCGGCGGGCAGGGCTGCCGCGGCCAACAGGGCGGCGGCGATGACGGGCAGGATGATCGGGTGGCGCATGGTGTCGTTCTCCCTCGACGAAAGGGAGCATGGCGGGGCGGTAAGGCGCGGCCTGGGCCGGATCATGTCGGCGCCGCGGCGTCCGTGGCGGATCCGTGGCGCCGATTACGCCTTCGCGTCGGGGAAGACCCGGAAATAGGCATCGGAAGCCTCCTCGTCGCCGATGACCAGGCTCTCCCGCCAGGACCGGGCCGGCGTTTCGCCGAAGCCGCCGAACGGCGCCCAGCCGTCGCCCTGCCGCACGTGGATGGCGCCGCCCGCGGCGGAGACCAGCACCAGCCCGGCCGCGACATCCCAGATGTTCGGCCGCACGAAGCCCGCGACCTGCAACAGCCCGGCGGCGACGAAGGCGCATTCGATGGCGGCCGAGCCAGTCTTGCGCGAATCCCAGGCCTGGCTCGCGCTCATCGGCGCATAGGGCATGCCGGCCAGGCGGCGGCGGACGGCCGGGTTCGGCCGTGCCAGCAGCGCCTCCCCCTCGAAGTTCAGGGCGCCGCCGGCATGGGCGTGATAGACGCCCGGCCGCAGCGCATGCGTGGTGGAGCACCAGACCGCGCCCGCCACCGGCAGGCCGCGGCTGAGCACGCCGATCGAGGCGGCGAAGAGCGGGAAGCCATTGACGAAATTGGTGGTGCCGTCGATCGGGTCCACTGCCCAGAGGATGCCGTCCTGCCCGGCCGGGCTGTCCTCCAGCTCCTCCCCCAGGATGCCGTGATGCGGGCCGAAGCGTTCGGCGATGCGTTCGCGGATCAGCGTCTCCGCCCGCTGGTCGACCTCGGAGACCGGGTCGCGATACAGCGCGGAGGCCTCGCCCTCGCCCAATGTCTTGTAGCGGATGGTCAGCGCGCGGCCGAGCGCGTTCACGATTTCGGTCCCGGCCAGGCGGGCGAGTTCGACCGCCGTCTCCTCCAGCTCCAGCAGCAGGGCCCGCGGAAGGTCAGGTATCGGCAGCGTGGTCATGATCGATCTCCGGGATGAGGACGCGCACCGGCTGATCCTGCAGCGAGAGCGCGATGGGGCCGGGGATCGCCGGCTCGGCGGCGGCGTCGAGCCGGAGCGGTTCCCCGTTGAGGTGAATGGCGGCGTGGCGGACCCGCGCTTCCCGCACCGGGGCGGGCTGGCCATCCGGCTGGTCCAGCCAGTCGAGCATCGCGTCCCGCGCCGCGACCGGCAGCCAGACCGCCGCCATGCGGCCATCCGCCTGGCGCGGGTCGGCCAGGCGCAGGGCGGGGCCGATCTGTTCGATATTCATCAGCTCCATGGTCAGGAAGGGCTCGGTCAGCGCGGCGCCGTCCAGCACCACGGCGGCGCGGCAGGCTTCGCCGGCGAGCAGCGCCTGACGCAGCGCGGCGCGGCCGACCTGGCGCTTGCGATCGCGCGGCAGCCCGCGCTCGATCCCCCGCATGGAGCGGGTCAGGGCGCCGATGCCGGCGGCTTCCACGAAGCAGCGGGTGCGGTCGCCGGCCTGCACCTGCCCGATCGGCAGCGCGACGCTGCGCCGGGAGGCGACGACCGCCGCGATCCGTTCCGGCGGGCGCCAGGCGCCGAGCGAGCGGGCGATGTTGTTAGCGCCACCGGTCGGCATGATGGCGAGCGCGGCCTGCGCCCGGTCGAGCAGCATCGCGGCCCGGGCGACGGTGGCATCGCCGCCGGCCGCGATCACGACGCCGGCGGCCTCGCGCAGCGCCGCCGCCGCCGCATCGCCCAGCGCCGGGCAGTAGCGGCCATGGATCCCGGCGGCCGCGAGGAAGGCCTTCAGCCGGGCTTCCGGCCATTCGCCCTCCCCGGCATCCGGGTGATGCAGGACGGTCACCCTCATGCGGTGCAAACCCGCCCGCCGCGGGATGGTTCCCCCAGGCAGGCCCATAAGATGCGCGCATGGACCCATGCGCGGCTTCGCGCTACCCCTCGCGCAGCCCGCCCCGTCCTGCGCTAGGGTTCGGACCCATAAAGCATTTGGCGCGACGCGGAATGCCGTGATTCACCGTTGCCATTGGGGGGCACGGATGATGGCGGGGCACTTCTGGCTGAGCGACGCGCAATGGGAACGGCTGAGGCCGCTGCTGCCGAAGAAGCCGCGTGGGGTGCCGCGGGTGGACGACCGTCAGGTAATCAGCGGTATCGTCGTGGCGCTGCAGTCGGGCGGTCGCTGGATAGACGTGCCGGCGGGGTATGGACCGCGCAAGACGCTCTACAACCGGTTCGTGCGCTGGTCGGCGAAGGGTGTCTGGCGCGAGATCTTCGAGGCGCTGGCTTCGGCCGGCGGCCCTCCGGCGGAGGTCTTGCTCGACAGCACTCATGTGAAGGCGCACCGCTGCCCGACGGGTGGAAACGGGCGGTCGCGCCCAAGCCCTTGGCATCAGCCGTGGCGGCCGCACCACCAAGATCCATGCCCTGAGCGATAGCCAAGGCCACCCGCACGCCTTCTTGCTAACCGCCGGCCAGGCCGCCGACTGCCGCGCCGCCGAGGCCCTGCTACAGCGGCTTGCGCCGTCGACCCTGGTCATGGCCGATCGTGCCTACGACACCAACGCCGTCCGTCAGCAGATCGAGCAGCAGGGGGCCGTACCGAACATCCCGCCCAAGCGCACGAGGCGCTGGAAATACTGCTTCAGCCCGGTGCTCTACCGCGGCCGCAACACCAATCGAGCGCATGTTCTGTCGCCTCAAGGACTTCCGCCGCATCGCCGCTCGCTATGACAAGCTCGCCGACAACTTCCTCAGCGCCGTCTACCTCGCCGCAACCGTCAGCTACTGGTTGTGAGTCTGGACCCT
>DASYDR010000252.1:0-36867 GCA_036499545.1 Roseomonas sp.
CGTGGGCAAGCCAGGATTCGAGCCAGTGCAGCGCGCCGGTGATGGGGGCTGCGGCAAGCAGGGCGATGGCCAGGCCGAGCACAGGCTCGCCGCTGCGGACATGGGCGATCAGCAGGGCGCCGAGCACGCCGACGCCGATGAAGGCGATGACGCGGCCGATGCCGAACAGCACCGTCAGCGCCAGCTTGCCGCGCCAGGGCAGGATGTAGCGCACCAGGCTGGCCAGGATTTCCCGGCCGCCGACGGCGGCGGCATCGGCGGCGATGTCGCGCGCCTCCGGCCCCGCCGCTTCGGCCGGCGCGCCGGCGGGTGTGGCGGCCAGCCGGTCCGGGATGACGGCCTCCGCCGGGGCGCGTTCCGCCGCCTGGCCGCCCATCAGCTGGCGATAGGTGCCGTCCTGGCGCATCAGCGCGGCATGGGTGCCGGCTTCCACGACCCGGCCCTGATCCAGGACCAGGATGCGGTCGGCGCCGATCACGCTCGACAGGCGATGCGCCAGGATCAGCGTGGTGCGGCCTTGCATCAGGCGGTCCAGCGCCTGCTGGATCACCGCCTCGTTCTCGGCATCCACCGCCGACAGCGCCTCGTCCAGGATCAGGATCGGCGCGTCGCGCAGCAAGGCCCGGGCGATCGCCAGCCGCTGCCGCTGGCCGCCGGACAGCCGAGCGCCGCGTTCCCCGATCACCGCGCCATAGCCGCCGGGCAGCGCCAGGATGAAGTCATGCGCGTTGGCGGCGCGGCAGGCGGCTTCCAGCTCCGCCTCGGTGGCCTGCGGCCGGCCGAGGCGCAGGTTTTCGGCGACGCTGCCGTGGAACAGGGTGCTATCCTGGGCGACGATCGCGACCTGGGCACTGATGCTGGCGGGATCGATGCCGCGGAGATCCTGGCCGCCGATGCGGATCCCGCCCGCCTGCGGGTCGTGCTGGCGCAGCAGCAGCCGCAGGATGGAGGATTTGCCGGCGCCGCTCGGCCCCACGATGCCGACGCGCTCGCCGGCCGCGATGGTGAAGCTCAGCCCGTCATGCGCGGCCTGGCGGCCGCCGGGATAGGCGAAGCGCACATCGTCGAAGACGATGGACGGCGCCGGGCCGTCCAGGCGCAGCGCCGCGCCGCCGGGCGCCACCGCCGGCGCCGCATCCAGCAGCGCGTTGATGCCGATCGCCGCCGATTGCCCGACCATGCCCTGGTGCAGCACGGAGCGCAGGTCGCGCAGCGGCCGGAAGATCTCGGTGCCGGCCATCAGGACCACCAGCAGGGCTTCCAGGCTCATCTCGCCGGCCCCGACCCGATGCGCGCCGAGGATCAGGGCGATGGCGGAGCCGAGCGCCATGCCGGTATCGGTGATGCCGCGGGTCAGCACACCGAGCGCCAGCACCCAGAAGGTGCTCTGGTAGAGGGCGCGCGCCTTGGCCGCGAGCTTTTCCCCATAGCTGCGGCTCTGGCCGAAGGCCTGCAGGGTCGGCAGGCCCTGCACCGCGTCCAGGAACTCGGCACCGAAAGCCTTGAAAGCGCGCTGGCGGGCGATGGCGGCGCGGCGGTCCCAGCGATGCACCAGCGCCGGCAGCACCAGGGTCAGCAGCGCCGCCGCCAGCAGCACCAGCGCCACCGGCACGTCCCAGAAGGCGATGAAGGCGAAGATCGCGACCGGCGCGCAGGCGGCGATGGCGAGTTGCGGCAGGTATTGCCCGAAGAAGGTCTGCAACTGTTCGACGCCGTCGACCATCGACAGCATGACGCCGCCGGTGCGCTCGCCGGCGAACCAGGCGGGGCCGAGCGCCGCGATGCGGTCGAACAGCGCGGTGCGCAGCCGGGTCTGCACCGCCGCGGCGGTGCGGTGCGCGGCGGTGATCCGGGCGTGGTCGAGCAGGCCGCGCAGCAGCACGGCGGCCACGGCCCCGGCCAATGGCCAGACCAGGTCGGCAAGCCCGGCGCCATGGAAGACCCGTGCCAGCACCACGCCCAGGAAAGCGAAGCGGGCGATGCCCGCGGCCAGCGCCAGCAGGCCGAGCAGCGTGCCGCCCAGCATCCCGAGCCGGAGCCCCGCCGTCAGCCGCCAGAGGCGAAGATCGAAATACATCCGCAAACCCCATCGCCACGCCGAGTCCCAGCCTTCGGCGTCCTGCCCGGATGCTGGGCGCCCGCACATCCTTCGGCAAACGCATGCTTTTCATTGGCTGTTGAGCTAGATTGCACGGCGATGCCCGCCCCCCTGCCCCCGCTCCCGGCGCTGCGCGCCTTCGCCGCCGTGGCGCGCGAAGGCAGCTTCGCCCGGGCCGCCGCGACGCTGCATGTCAGCACCAGCGCGGTCAGCCACCAGATCCGCACCCTGGAAGACCAGCTCGGCACGGCGCTGCTGACCCGCGCCCGCAATGGCGCCGGCCATAGCCGCACCGGGCCCACCGAAGCCGGGGCCGAGCTGCTGGCGGCGGTGGAGGAAGCGCTGGCCCGCCTGGCCGATGCCTGCGACGCGGTCAGGCACCGGGCGACCCATCCGCGGCCGCTGCTGATCGTCGCCGGCAATCCGTCGCTGGCCTCGCTCTGGCTGGCGCCGCGCCTTGCCGCCTTCGCCAGCCTGCACCCCTCCGTCGCCTGGCATATGCGGGCCATCGAGAGCGAGGCGCCGGATTTGGTGGCGGAGGAGATCGACCTCGCCATCCTGCGCGCCCGGCCCGGCGCCGTGCTGCCGCCCGACCGCCTGCTGTTCGAGGAAACGCTGTTCCCGGTCTGCAGCCCGGCGCTCGTCCCCGCCGCCCCGGAGGCGCTGCTGCGCCTCAATCTGCTGGAGGAGGAAACCAGCAGCCCCGAGAAGGCCTGGCGCCACTGGCTGGCCCTGCTCGGGCTGCCGCCGGCGCGGGGCCGCATCGTGCGGTTCAGCGGCTTCAACCAGGCGATCGGCGCAGCGATCGCCGGCGCGGGCGTCGCCCTCGGCCGTTCCCCGATGGTGGATGCGGAGCTGGCGGCCGGGCGGCTGGTGCGGCTCTTCGCGCCGATGGCGCTGCCCGGCTCCTGGGCCTTCACGCTCCGCACGCGGCCGGGGCTGGCGCGCGACCCGCATGTCGCGCAGCTGCGCGACTTCCTGCTGGCCGCCACCGCCGCGGGCCCGGCCTGATGTCCCGCCGCATCCCCCCGCTCAATCCCCTGCATGTCTTCGAGGCCGCGGCCCGGCTCGGCAGCTTCACCCGCGCGGCGGAGGAGCTGCAGGTCACCCAATCCGCGGTCAGCCGCCAGGTCGCGGTGCTGGAGGGCTATCTGAAGCGGCGGCTGTTCCACCGCGACCCGCATGGCATCACGCTGACCAGCGATGGCGACGACTACCGGCGGGAAATCGGACCGGCCTTCGCCCGCATCGATGCCGCGACGCGACGCCTGCTGGACGCGGCGGATACCCATCCGCTGCGGCTCCGCTCCTACAGCACCTTCGCGGCCAAATGGCTGCTGCCGCGGCTGCAGCACTTCCATGCCAGCCATCCGGGGATCGAGGTCCGGCTCAGCACCGGCATCGCCCTGGTGGATTTCGGGCGGGAGGAGCTGGACGTCGCCATCCAGTTCGGTGCGGGCGACTGGCCGGGGCTCGATCAGCGCCGGCTGTTCGGCGACATCATCCAGCCGGTCTGCAGCCCGAAGCTGCTGCGCCGGCGCCACGCCCCGAAGACGATCGATGATCTGCGCCGCTGCACGCTGCTGCACACCAAATACCGGCGCAACGACTGGCAGGACTGGCTGGAGGCGGTGGACGGCCCCGATATCGCCGCGACCGGCATGGTGCTGCCCGGCTCGGTCCTGGTCTACCAGGCGGCGATGGAAGGGATCGGCATCGCCATGGGGCAATTGCCGCTGCTGCGGCAGGAAATCGCCGCCGGCGCGCTGGTGCCGCTGTTCGACCGGCCGGTGGCGCGGCCGCTGGCCCATTACGCCGTCTGGCCGGTCCGCCGCGCGCCGGACCAGCAGCTGCGCAGCTTCCTCGCCTGGCTGGAGCGGGAAGCCGCCGCGGATTGATCCGCCGCCCGCTCAGGCCACCGCCTGGTCGAGCGTCGAGGCGATGTCGCGCGTCGTCACCCGGCGCAGGTCGCGTGCTTCGGCGGGGTCGTGCGGCCGGCCGCGATGCATGGTGCAGCGATTGTCCCAGATCACCAGGTCGCCCGCCTGCCAGTGATGCCGATGGGTGAACTCCCGCTGCGTCGCGTGCTCCATCAGCTCGCGCAGCAGCAGCCGCCCCTCCGGCACTTCCCAGCCCAGGATGTGCGAGGCATGGGCCGCCAGATACAGGGTCCTGCGATGGGAACCGGGGTGCAGCCGCACCACCCGCTGCGGTACGGGCGGGACCTGCGCACGCTCCTCGTCGGTGTAGTCGGTGAAGCCGAGCCAGGCGCGCGAAGTCCAGATCGAATGCTCGGCGACCAGCGGGTCGATCGACCGCCTGGTCTCCTCCGGCAAGGCGTCATAGGCGGCGCGCAGATCGGCGAATTCGGTCTCGCCGCCCTTGGGCGGGACGACATGGGCGTAGAGCATCGACAGCGCGCCGGGCACGGCGCGGAAGGAAGCGTCGGTATGCCAGAGCTGGTTGCCGAGCGAATCCATCCGCCGCCGGGCGTTGCGCTCCAGCAGCTGGTTGTCGGCGTCGAGGTTGGAGATGTCGGAAATCTCGGCCTGGGCAAGCCGCTTCTTGCCGCGGTGGCGCACACCCTGGGCCGGCGGGATCGGGTCGCCGAAGTTGCGGGCGAAGGCGATCTGCGTGTCGTTGTCCAGGGTCTGGCCGCGGAAGATCACCACCGCGTATGCATCGATCGCGCTGGCGATCGCGGTGCGATCCTCCGGCACCAGCGGGCTGCTCAGGTCGATACCGCCGATCTCGGCAACGAAGTCCGGATGAACCGGACGAATCTCGATGGCCATGGCTCTCTCTTCTCGCTTCGTATCGCCAGCGGTGAGCAGAGACCGCTCACCGCCCCTCAGACGCCGGGCGCGGACCATCCGGCCCGCTTGGCTTCGCCGCACTTGCGGCGGGCCGCATTCGCGGCCTCGGACCGGCCAACCGACCGGTCCGCTCATCTCAATCGGGCCGCATGTTGGTGGCGCGGACCAGCTCGCCCCAGCGGCCGATCTCGCTGCGGATCTGCGCCGCGAATTCCTCGGGCGTGCTGGGTGCCGGCTCGGCGCCGTCCTCGGCGAGCCGCTGCAGCACCGCCGGCAAGGTCAGGGCGCGGCGGATCTCCCGGTTCAGCCGGGCGACGATCGGCGCCGGGGTGCCGCCCGGCGCGACCACGCCCTGCCACTGCACCGCTTCGAAGCCGGGCACGCCGATTTCCGCGATCGGCGCGACCTCCGGCAGCGCATCGACGCGATGCAGGCTGGAGACGCCCAGGGCGCGCAGCTTGCCGCCGCGGATATGCTCCAGCAGCGGCGGCACGCCGGTCATGGTCATGTCGATCTGGCCGGCCAGCAGGTCGACCAGCATCGGGCCGGTGCCGCGATAGGGCACGTGGACGAGGTTGATGCCGGTGGCATGGGCCAGCGCCGCCATGGCGATATGCGCGACCCCGCCATTGCCGCCGGACCCGAAGGTGATGCTGTTCGGATTGGCCTTCGCATAGGCAAGGAATTCCTGGATCGTCCCCGCCTGGATCTTCCGCGGGTTCACCACCAGCACGTTCGGCACCAGGGCGATGCGGGAGATGGAGGCGAAGCCGTTCGGGTCGTAGCTCAGCTGATAGAGGGAGGCGTTCACCGACAGCGTGCCGGTATGGCCCATCAGGATGCTGTAGCCGTCCGGCGGGGCGGTCGCGACCAAAGCGCTGGCGACGGTGCCGCCGGCGCTCGGGCGATTCTCCACGACCACGGGCTGGCCGAGCGCGGCGGCAAGCGGCGTGGCGACCATGCGCGCCAGCAGATCGGTGCTGCCGCCCGGGGTGAAGGGAACGACGAAGCGGATCGCATGGTCCGGCCAATCCCCGGCCCGTGCCAGCCGGGGTGAGGCCAGCACAGCCGGCAAGGCGAGAACCGCACGACGCGACACGATCATGGAACGCTTGCTTCCCCACGGGGCCGTGTTGGCCGGCCTGCCGTCGGGACGCTAGGCCGGGCGCCCCAGGCCGCCCAATGCCGTGTGCTTATAATTTCATGCGCCTTCGCGTCGCAGCATCACCCCGTCGCGGCGCCCGCAGCACGGTTGGCGGTCAGCAGCGTCCAGAGCGATTCCACCGCGAGCGTCTGCCGGGCGCAGGGCCGGACCAGGCAGATGTCGAGCGGAATGTCCCATTCCCCGGTTCCGGCGCGAACCAGGCGGCCGCTGGCGAGGTCCTCGGCGACCAGGGTGCGCGGCGCCCAGGCGATGCCCCGCCCGGCCCGCGCCATGGCGACCAGGATCGCGGCCTGGTGCGAGGTGAAGGCCGGCTCCAGCCGCGGCGGCGGCCCATGCAGCGCGAGCATATGGGCGACGATCTGGCCGAGCCCGGCCTCCGGCGCATAGGCCAGGTAGGGCGCCGGTGGCGCCCCGCCCTCCGGCACCCTGTGCCGCGGCCCGCCAGCCGCCGCCGGCGCGCTGACAGGCAGCATCACGTCGCAGTCCAGCGACACCGAGCGGAAATCCGGCTCGGCCAGCAGGCTGGGCTTGGCGGGGTGGCGGTGGCAGAGCAGCAGCTGCATCTGGCCCTGCAACATCAGCCGCTCGCAGGCCAGGGTGCTGTCGGCGAACAGCCGCAACACCGCGCCGACCGGAGCATGCGCCTCCACCTGCCGGAGGTAGTTCGGGAAGTAGCTGGCGGCCAGGGTATGGGTGCAGGCGAAGCGCAGCACCTCGCTGGCGGTGCGGGCAGCGCCCAGCGCTTCGTCGCGGCCGACCTGCAGGCGGCGCAGCAAGTCCTCGGCGCAGGGCAGGAAGGCTTCGCCGGCGGCGGTCAGCACCACGCCATGCAGATGGCGGTCGATCAGCGGCGCGCCGATCCAGCTCTCCAAAGCGCGAATGCGACGGCTGAAGGCCGGCTGGGTGACGTGCCGGCGCGAAGCAGCACGGGAGAAGCTGCGGCATTCGACGAGGACCACGAAATCCCCGAGCCAGTCGAATTCCACCTCAGCCCGGCCCCGGGGCCGGGACCCTGCCTGGATGCATGACGGATCTCCCCCAAGCCGGGCATCGGCTGCGTCACACGGCCCGGTCCGCGAGACCATGTCACGATTCCAGATCGCGGGATGCCCGGCCTGACGCATTCCGCCCGCGGACACCGTTATCCCCGCCCGCAGCCGGGTCTCCACATTCCAATTAAGAATACGCCTGTACCAATCAGGAACTTGCCCGATCCTCCCTGGCCGCCGATGAAGCCCCTATCCCGCCCGGAAGCCGGCGGGCGGAGGGACATGGGATGGAAGCGGCAAACCCGCCGGGCGTGCGCGTGCAGATCGACGGCCACGTCGCGACAGTGGAACTCCGCCGCCCGCCCAACAACTTCATCGACCAGGCCCTGACGGCGGAGATCGCCGACGCCCTGGAAACGCTGGATGCCGATCCGGCCATCCGGGCCGTGGTGCTGGCCGCCGAGGGCAAGCATTTCTGCGCCGGCGCCGATTTCTCCCGCCGCGGCCGCCGCGCCGGCGATGCGCAGGCCGGCACCGGCCGCACCATCTACACGGAAGGCGTGCGGCTGCTGCGCACCACCAAGCCGATCATCGCCGCGGTACATGGCGCCGCGATCGGCGCCGGGCTCGGCCTTGCGGTGGTGGCGGATTTCCGGGTGACCTGCGCGGAGGCGCGGTTCAGCGCCAATTTCACCCGCCTCGGCTACCATCCCGGCTTCGGGTTGACCGAGGCCCTGCCGCGGCTGATCGGCGGGCAGAAGGCTGCCCTGCTGTTCTACACCGGGCGCCGCATCACCGGTGAGGAAGCGGCGGCGATGGGCCTGGCCGACCTGCTGGTGCCGCAGGCGGAGGTGCGCGCCGCCGCGACGGCACTGGCGCGCGAGATCGCGGACAGCGCGCCGCTCGCCATCGCCGCGACCCGCGCGACGCTGCGCCGCGGCCTGGCCGAGACCTATGAGCGCGCGACCGCGCATGAGCTGGCCGAACAGGCCCGGCTGCGCGCGACCGAGGATTTCCAGGAAGGCGTGAAGGCGATGGCGGAACGCCGCCCGCCCGCCTTCACCGGCCGCTGACGGGGCAGAGCATGAGCACAGATCTCTCGCAGGCGCTCTTCGCGCCCCTCTCCCAGGCGCTCTTCGCGCCACGCGCCGTGGCGCTGATCGGCGCTTCCGCCGATCCGACCAAGAACAACTCCCGCGCCCAGCGGCTGCTGCAGCGTGAAGGCTTCGCGGGCCGCATCGTGCCGGTCAATCCTGGCCGCAGCGAGGTGATGGGCGTGCCCGCCTTCGCCGATATCCGCGATGTCGACGGCCCGGTCGACCATGCCTTCATCATGGTGCCGTCCTCCGCCGTGCTCGCGGCCATCGAAGGCTGCTGCCAGATCGGCGTGAAGGTCGCGACCATCTTCAGCGCCGGCTTCGCCGAAGCGGGCGAGGCTGGTCTCGCCCTGCAGCGCCAGGTGGTCGCGACCGCGCGCGCCGGCGGGCTGCGGGTCATCGGGCCCAATTGCCTTGGCCTGCTGAGCGTGCCGGACAGGCTGCCGCTGACCCTGAACGCGGCCATCGAGGCGGAGGCGCTGACGCCCGGCTGGCTCGGGCTGGTGTCGCAGAGCGGCAGCATGATGGGCGCGCTGTTCTCCCGCGCCGTGGCGCGCGGCCTCGGCTTCTCCCGCATGGTCTCGGTCGGCAATGAATGCGACCTCGGCGTCGGCGAACTGACGGAATTCATGGTCGAGGATCCGGCGACCCGGATCGTGCTGCTGTTCCTGGAGACCTTCCGGGACGCCGACCGCCTCGCCGCCGCCGCCCGCCGTGCGCATGCGCTCGGCAAGATCATCATCGCCTACAAGCTCGGCCGGTCGGAACTCGGGCGGCAGCTCGCGCTGTCGCATACCGGCGCGATGGTCGGCGGCGACGAGCTGGCCAATGCCTTCTTCCGCGACCACGGCATCCTGCGGGTCGACACGCTGGAAGCCATGGTGGAGCTGCCGCACCTGGTGCTCGGCCACCGGCCGCCCCGCCGGCGAGTCGCCGCCGCACTGACCGCGACCGGCGGCGGCGCCGCGATGGTGGTCGACCGGCTCGGCACCCTGGGCGACACCGTGCTTGCGCCGCCGGACGAGGTCCGCACGGCACTCGCCGCCGGCGGCATCGAGGTGCCGGACGCGCCGCTGATCGACCTGCCGATGGGGATGTCGGGCCCGGCCCGCTTCAGCACGGTGCTGAAGGCGCTGGTCGCGTCCGACCACTGCGAGGCGGTCGTCGCGGTGCTCGGCTCCGGCGCGCGGCTGTCGCCGGAGACGGCGCTGGCGCATATCACGCCGGCAGTGCCGGCATCGAAGCCGCTGGCCGTCTTCGCCGCGCCGCAGGCGGATGAGACGCTGCGCCTGATGGGCGAACGCGGCATCGCCGCCTTCCGCACGCCGGAATCCTGCGCCGATGCGGTGCATGCCTATCTGAACTGGCGCGCGCCGCGGCCGCAGGACGGTATCGTCGCCCCGGGCGAGACCGACGCCGCGGCCCGGTTGCTGGCCGCGGTCGACGCGAAGTCGCTGAACGAGACCGAGGCCTGCGCGGTCTTCGCCACGCTCGGCATCGAACCGCCGGGCAGCAGCATCGTCACCACGCCCGAACAGGTCGGTGCCATCGCCGGCCCGGTCGCGATCAAGCTGCTGTCGCCGGATATCCTGCACAAGACCGATGCCGGCATGGTGCGGCTGGATGTCGAGGGCCAGGAGGCGATCCGGGCGACGGTCGCCGAGTTGCTGGCGGCGGCCCGCGACCGCTTCCCGGCGGCGCGGGTCGATGGCGTGCTGGTGGCGCCGATGCATCGCGGCCTGCAGGAGGTGATCCTCGGCTACCGCGAGGACCCGGAGGTCGGGCCGATCATCATGCTCGGCATCGGCGGCGTCATGGCGGAGCTGAAGCGCAGCTACAGCGTCAGGCTCGCCCCGGTCGACCCGGACGAGGCGCGCGCCATGATCGCGGAACTGCCGGAGCTCAGGCTGATCCAGGGCTTCCGCGGCCTGCCGAAGGGCGATGTCGATGCGCTGGCACGGGCGGTCCGCGCCCTCTCCCTGCTCGCGACCCTGCCGGGGCGCCCGGTGCAGGATGCCGAGATCAACCCGCTGATCATCCGCGCCGAAGGCAAGGGCGCCGTCGCCGTCGACGGCCTGCTGACGCTGCGCTGAAGGAGACGAGACCATGGCCGAGATGCTCGAAGAGCACCGCATGCTGCAGGATCTGGTGCGGAAATTCGTCGACCGCGAGCTGATGCCGCTGGAAGCCGCGGTGCTGGCGCGGGAAGCCAAGGGCGAATCCTACGGCCTGACCGAGGCGCAGGAAGCCCCGCTCTTCGAGAAATGCCGCGAGCTCGGCCTCTGGGGGCTCGACGTGCCGGAAAGCCTCGGCGGCGCCAATATGCCGACCGTCGCGCTGGTCGCGGTGCAGGAGGAGCTGGGCCGCACCGTGACGCCCTTCACCTTCCCGCCGGACAGCCCGAACCTGCACATGATGCTGGCGGTCGCCGACGACTATCAGCGTGAGCGCTATCTGGCGCCCTATGCGGATGGCCGGATGACGTCCTGCGTCGCGATCTCGGAGCCCGGCGCCGGCGGCGATCCGGCCGGGATGCTGACCAAGGCCGTGCGCGATGGCGATGACTGGGTGATCAATGGCCGCAAGATCTGGGTCAGCCGGGTGCCGAAATCGGATTTCGTCATCCTGATGGCGCGGACCAGCCCGGGCAAGCGCGCCGACGGCGTCACCGCCTTCATCGTCGACAAGGGCACGCCGGGCTTCACGATCGAGCGCCAGATCCAGATGATCGGCGGCCGCCGCACCTATGAGCTGGTGTTCGAGGATTGCCGCGTCCCCCACCGCAACGTCCTCGGCCAGGTCGGCCAGGGCTATGAGCCGATGCAGCTGCGGCTGAACGTCCGCCGGCTGGAGATGGGTGCGCGCTGCATCGGCATGTCGCTGCGCGCGCTGGAGATGATGTGCGTGCAGGCGAAGCAGCGCAGCACCTTCGGCGTGCCGCTGGCCGAGCGCCAGGCGATCCAGTGGTGGATCGCCGATGCCGCGACGAAGATCCATGCCTGCCGGCTGATGGTGCAGGCAGGCGCGGCGACGCTCGACGCCGGCGGCGATGTCCGCAACGAGGCGTCCATGATCAAGGTCTTCGCGACCGAGATGGCGACCGAGGTGGTGGATCACGCCATGCAGACCTTCGGCGCCATGGGCATGACCAAGGAGCTGCCGCTGCAGCTTCTGGCGCAGCAGGTGCGGGTCATGCGCGTCTATGAAGGGCCGAGCGAGGTGCACCGCATGGCGATCGCCAAGCGCACCCTGAAGCAGTTCGGCTGAGTGCGGATCCCAGGAAGGCCCCGATGACGACATCACAGGGACTGCGCCGCCGGGCGGTGCTCGCCACCGGCGCCGGGCTGCTCGCGGCGCCGGCGGTCCAGGCGCAGCCGCGCTTCCCCAACCGTACGATCCGCATGGTGGTGCCCTTCGCGCCCGGCGGCGGCACCGATCTGCAGATGCGCGCGCTGTGCGAGGCGGCATCGCGCCGGCTTGGCCAGACGGTGGTGACCGAGAACCGCTCCGGCTCCGGCGCCATCCTGGGCGCGCTGGCGCTGGTCAATGACCGCCAGGCGGATGGCCATCTGCTCAGCCAGATGCCGTCCAACGTGTTCAGCTACCCGCTGACCGTGCGCAACCCGCCCTTCGATCCGCTGACCGACTTCACCTGGGTGATGCAGATGACCGGCTATGTCTTCGGCATCGCGGTGAAGGCCGACAGCCCGTTCCGGACGCTCGGCGACCTGATGGAGCATGCCAAGGCCAATCCCGGCCGGGTCAGCTACGGCACCACCAGCGTCGGCGGCGTGCCGCACATCACCATGGAACGCATCGCCGAACGCTTCGGCGTCGAGCTGACCAATGTGCCCTTCCGGGGCGGCAACGAGACGCTGACCGCGGTGCTGAGCGACACCGTCACCGCCATGGTCGGCAGCGGCTGGAACGAATTCGTCCGCCAGGGGCAGATGCGCGCACTCTGCCACTGGGGGCGGCAGCGGCTGCCCTCGCTGCCCGATGTGCCGACGCTGGTCGAGCTCGGCGTCGATATCGTGCAGACCGGTGCCTATGGCTTCGCGGCGCCGAAGGGCCTGCCGGCCAATGCGCGGGCGGTGCTGCACGAAGCCTTCCGGGATTCGCTGCAGGATCCCGGGCATCTCGCGGTGCTGGCGGCGGCGGACATGCAGGTCGAGTATCTCGGGCCGGAGGAATACGCGGCGAGCGTGGCGCAGACCATGGCGCAGAACCGCGAGGTGCTGGGGCGGCTCGGCCTGCTGGCGCGATAGAGCGTGATCGGTTGAGGTGGACTCACCGAAAACCGCGAATCACGCGATCAGACAAAGCTCCGGAGCAGGATGCGTGAGCGCTTGCGGACGCATCCTGCTCCAGGCGCCGCGACCGCTTCCTATCGTATGCGCGCCGGGTTGCCGAAGGCGGTGGCGCCGGCGGGCACATCGCGGGTGACCACGCTGCCGGCGCCGATCACCGCGCCGTCGCCGATCGTGACGCCCGGCAGGATGATGGCGCCGCCGCCGATCCAGACATCGCATCCGATGCGGATCGGCCGGCCGAATTCCAGGCCGCTGGCACGCGTGGCGGCGTCGCGCGGGTGATCCGCGGTCAGGATCTGCACCGCCGGGCCGATCTGCGTCCGGTCGCCGATCGCGACCGCCACGACATCCAGGACCACGCAGTTGAAGTTCAGGAAAACGCCGGCGCCGAGGCTGATGTTGAAGCCGTAGTCGCAATGGAAGGGCGGGCGGATTACCGCGCCGTCGCCGGCCGCCGCCAGCCGTTCCAGCAGCAGCCGGTGCCGATCGGCTGGCGCCATCGCCAGCGCGGCGTTGTAGCGGGCGAGCCAGCGATGCGTCGCCGCCAGCTCCGCCTGCAGCTCCGGCGCGCCCGCGTCGTAGAGCTCGCCGGCCAGCATCTTGTCTTTCTCGGTCCGTGCCATGGCCTTCCCGTCCGGCGATCACCCCGCAGCCTAACCCCTTCGGGCTCGCCCCGCGATCAGATCTGCCGCCACCAGCGCCTGGTCAGCAGCAGGGCCAGCAGACCTTCGACGCCGCTGACGACGCAGGCCCAATGCGCGCCGATCGCATCCGCCAGCAGCCCGACATGCACGAAGCCGATCGGCCCCAGCCCGATGCAGACCGACAGCAGCCCGAGCACCCGGCTGCGCATCTCCGGCGGCGCCGCCAGGTAGATCAGCGTCGCCTGCATGACCGAGAAGCCCGATTGCCCGAAGCCGGTCAGGAACAGCGCCGCGCCGGACAGCAGGGAATGCGGCGCCAGGGCGAACAGGGTCAGCATGAGCAGGTACAGCGCGACGCCGCCGACATAGCAGCGGCGATAGATCGCCGGCCGCGCCCAGACCCCCATCAGCAGCGCGCCGACGAAGGACCCGACGCCGTCCATGGAAGCGAGGATGCCGATCGCCTTCGGTGCCAGTTGCAGATGTTCCTGCGCCACCACCGGCACCAGGCTGGTGAAGGGCCAGCCGAAGATGTTGAAGATCGCGGTGACGACCAGCGTGCCCCATAGCCGCGGATCACCGCGCACCACCGCGATGCCCTGGGCGATGCGCGCCAGCACCCCCTGCCCGTTCGCCGGCTGCACGCCGCTGCGGTAGCGCAGCGTCACCGCGGCATAGAGTGCCACGAGGTAGAGCAGGACCGAGATGACGAAGGTGCCGCCGATACCGACGCTGGCGAAGATGATGCCGGACAGCGTCGGGCCCAGCATGCGGCTGGCATTGTTGCTGCCGACATCGGCCGACATCGCCTGGCTCAGCCGCGCGGCGCCGACCACCTGGCCGATCATCATGCGCCGCACCGGATTGTCGGCGGCCCAGGCGATGCCGTTGAGCAGGCTCGCCACCGCGAGGTGCCAGATCTGCAACAGGCCGGCATGGGCCAGCAGCGCCAGGGCGAGAGAGGTGCAAAGGCTGATGCCGACGATCACGACCAGCGTCGTGCGCTGTTCCACACGTTCGGCCAGCGCGCCGAGGAAGGCGCCGAGCAGCCCCATCGGCAGCACCCGCAGCATGCCCATCATCGCGACCAGGAAGGCGGAGCCGGTGCGGTCGTAGACGAAAAGGCTGACCGCCAGCATCTCCAGCCAGCGCACCAGGAACACGATCAGGCCGACGCCCCAGAGTCGCTGGAAATCCGGCTGATGGAAAAGGCGCGGCGGCGCCGCCGCTGCAACGGTCACTGTTGGCGTTTCCTCGATTGCGCGCATGGTGGCGCCATTCGACGCCGGGCGCCACCCGCCACGCCTCAGTCGGACGCCGGGACGCGCATCCGGGTCGCGAATTCCCGCGCCGCCCAGTCGAGGAAGATGCGCACCCGCGGCGTGAGCTGCCGGTTGCGCGGATAGAGCAGCGAGACCGGCGCCGTCAGCGGCGGGAAGTCCGGCAGCACCTGCACCAGCGTGCCGCGCGCCAGATCCTCCTCCGCATGGAAGCGCGGCACCTGCACGATGCCGAGGCCGAGCCGGGCCGCGGGCAGATAGCTCTCGGGGCCGGTCACCGTCATGGTCGTCGGCAGGGTCAGGGTGCGCAGGCCGCCGCCGACCTGGAATTCCAGCGGCCACAGCACGCCGGTGCTCACCAGCCGGATGCCGACCATGCGATGCCCGTCGAGCGCCGCGGGATCGGCCGGCACGCCGAAGCGATCGAGGTAGCTGGGGGCGGCACAGGTCAGCCGCTCCAGCATCGCCACGCGGCGCACCGTCATGTCGCTGTCCGGCAGGTTGCCGTAGCGCAGCACGCAGTCGACGCCTTCGCGCACCACGTCGATCCAGCGATCACTCTCGCTCATGAACAGTTCGATCTCCGGATAGGCGGCGAAGAACGCGGGCAGGCCGGGCAGCAGGAAGTGGCGCGCCAGCGTGCCCTGCACCTCGACCCGCAGGAGGCCCTTCGGCCGGGCGCCGGCGAAGGCGCCCTCCGCCTCCTCGATATCCGCGAGCAGCACCAGGCAGCGGCGGTAATAGGCCTCGCCATCCAGGGTCGGGCTGACATGCCGGGTCGTCCGCTGCAGCAGCCGCACGGCGAGCCGGGCCTCGAGCTGCTGCACCGCTTCGGTGACGGTGGAACGCGGCAGGCCGGTGTCCTGGGCCGCCAGGGTGAAGCTGCGCCGTTCCACGACCCGGGTGAAGACCCGCATGGCGTCCAGCCTGTCCATGTCATTGTTCGCCTTATAGGAACTATATTGCAGGACAATGGGTGATTATCCGGCCCTCGGAAAGGGCCATACCTTCTCCACCGGCGCCGCGGATCGGCGCTCAGGCAAGGAGATCAGGCCATGACCAGCACCACCATCCCGGCCAACAAGGTCGCCATCGTCACCGGCGCGTCCCGCGGCATCGGCGCGGCGATCGCCGAGCGCCTGGCCCGTGACGGCTTCACCGTCGTCGTCAACTATGCCGGCAGCCAGGCGCCCGCCGAGGCGCTGGTCCGGAAGATCGAGGCGGCCGGTGGCCATGCCCTCGCCGCCCAGGCCGATGTCGCGGAGCCCGAGGCGGTGGCGCGCATGTTCGACGCGGCCGAGGCCGCCTTCGGTGGCGTCGACGTGCTGGTGAACAATGCCGGCATCATGAAGCTGGCGCCGATCGCCGACAGCGACGACGCCCTGTTCGACAGCCATATCGCGGTCAACCTGAAGGGCAGCTTCAACACGCTTCGCCAGGCCGCGCGGCGGCTGCGCAACGGCGGCCGCATCGTGAACTTCTCCACCAGCGTGGTCGGCCTGAAGCTCGAGAGCTACGGCATCTATGCGGCGACCAAGGCGGCGATCGAGGCCATGACCGCGATCCTGGCGAAGGAACTGCGCGGCCGTTCGATCACCGTCAATGCCGTGGCCCCGGGCCCGGTCGCGACCGAGCTGTTCCTGAACGGCAAATCGCCGGAGCTGATCGAGCGCATGGCGAAGATGAACCCGATGGAGCGCCTGGGCACGCCGGAGGACATCGCCGCGGTGGTCGCGATGCTGGTCGGCCCGGATGGCGGCTGGGTCAACGGCCAGGTGCTGCGCGCCAATGGCGGCGTGATCTGAGCCTGCCCTCCTCCTTCGCAAACCCTTCGTTCGGAGATCGTGTCATGAACCAGGTCATCGTCGTCACCGGCGCCTCCAGCGGCTTCGGTGCGCTCACCGCCCGCGCCCTCGCGGATGCCGGCCACATCGTCTATGCCGGCATGCGGGAAACCGCCGGCCGCAACGCCCCGCAGGTCGCCAAGGCCACCGCCTATGCCGCCGAACACAAGGTCGATCTGCGCACCGTCGAGCTCGACGTCGCGAGCGATGCCTCGGTCGAAGCCGGCATCGCCGCCATCATCGCGGAAGCCGGGCGGCTCGACGTCGTCATGCACAATGCCGGGCATATGTCCTTCGGCCCGGCCGAAGCCTTCACGCCGGAGCAGTTCGCCGAGCTCTTCGACATCAACGTGCTGAGCACCCAGCGCGTGAACCGCGCGGCGCTGCCGCAACTCCGCAAGCAGGGCCGCGGCCTGGTCGTCTGGGTATCGTCCAGCAGCAGCCGCGGCGGCACGCCGCCCTTCCTGTCGCCCTATTTCGCGGCCAAGGCGGCGATGGACAGCCTCGCCGTCTCCTATGCCGGCGAGCTGACCCGCTGGGGCATCGAGACCGCGATCATCGTTCCCGGCGCCTTCACCAAGGGCACCAACCACTTCGCCCATTCCGGCGCGCCGGCCGACAAGGACCGCGCCGCGGCCTATAATGATGGCCCCTATGCCGGCGTGGCCGAGCAGGCGCTGCAGGGGCTGGCGGCGCTGGAGCCGGCCGATGCGGATGCCGGCGAGGTGGCGACGGCGATCGTGAAGGTGGTGGGCATGCCCTTCGGCAAGCGGCCCTTCCGCATCCACATCGACCCGTCCGAGGACGGCGCCGAGATCGTCAATGCCGTCGCCGACCGTGTCCGCGCCGAGCTGTTCCGCCGCATCGGCCTGGACGATCTTCTGACGCCCCGCGACAACGGCTGATCCGGCCCTTCCCCCAGCCTTCTGCGCAGGCCGCGGCCCATGCCGCGGCCTGTCTGCGTTCACGCCCGGCAATCGACAAGGCCCCTTGGCAAGCGCTGACGCGCACGGCATAGGTTATGTTATATTGTATCAGTTCGCCCCGAAGCGTCACGGCGCCCGGCGGCACCGGAGACCCGTCATGCGTCGTGCCAGCCTCGTCATCCTCGGCCTTTCGGCGGCGGCGCCCGCCGCGGCGCAGCAGGTGCTGCGCGCACCCGGCCCCGAGATCACCCTGCCGGAAATCGCGGTCGAGGCGAGCCGCGCCGAAGCCGCGCGGCAATCCATCGCTCCCAGCCTCGGCGCCAGCGAATACCGGCTCGAAGGTGCCGCCATCCAGGCGCTGCCCGGCGGTCCGGCGACCCAGCTCAACCAGATCCTGCTGCAGGCGCCGGGCGTCGTGCAGGACAGTTATGGCGACATCCATGTCCGCGGCGAACACCGCAACCTGCAATTCCGGCTGAACGGCATCACCCTGCCCGAAGGCCTCTCCGGCTTCGGCCAGGTCTTCGACGGGCTGGCGCTGCGTTCCGTCTCACTCATCGACGGCGCGCTGCCGGCGCAATACGGGCTGCGCACCAATGCGGTGATCGACATGCAGACCCGCTCCGGCGCGCTCGATCCCGGCGGCAGCATCGGCTTCACCGGCGGCTCGCACGGCACCTGGCAGCCCTACGGGTCCTGGGCGGGGAATGTCGGCGGCTGGGATGTCTTCGCCGCCGGCAGCTATCTGCGGAACGAGCTCGGCGTCGAGAACCCGGCCCGCACGCGGGAGGCGCAGAACGACACCACGCAGCAGTTCCGCGGCATCCTGTCCCTCTCCCGCCAGCTCACGCAGGATACGCGGCTGTCCTTCGTCGGCGGCGCGGCGCTGAACCGCTTCGAGATCCCGACCCAGCCCGGCCAGCCGACCGGCTTCACCGCCTTCGGCAGCGACGCCTTCCCCTCCCAGGATCTGCGCGCGCATCAATGGGAACGGAGTTGGTTCGGCACCGCCGCCCTGCAGCACAGCTTCGGCTGGGGCGATGCCCAGATCGCCGCCTTCGTCCGCTCCAGCACCATCCACTACGTGCCGGACACGGTGGGCGAGCTGCGCTTCAACGGCACGGCGGCCGACGTCATGCGCCGCAGCGTCACCATCGGCACCCAGGGCGACGTCTCCTGGCGCGTCAGCGACGCCCACACCATCCGTGCCGGCTTCGTCGTCAGCGGCGAGCGGTCGAGCTTCGCGAACCAGGCAATGACCCTGCCGGTCGACGACAGCGGCGCCGCCATCGACGCGCCCTTCCTGATCGACGATCGCGGCGCCCGCACCGGCTGGACCTATGGCGCCTACGTCCAGGACGAATGGCGGGTCAGCCAGCAGGTGACGCTGAATTTCGGCCTGCGCGCCGACTATATCGACCAGTACACCCAGGCCGGCGACCTCTCGCCGCGCGTCAACCTGGTCTATACGCCCGCCCCCGGCACCAGGCTGCATATCGGCTACGCGCACAGCTTCACCCCGCCCGAGCAGGAGCTGGTGGCGACGCCGTCGCTGCAGCGCTTCGTCGGCACCACCAACGCGCCGAACGGGCTGGTCAACGACACGCCGCGCCCCGAACGCGCGCACCGCTTCGACGCCGGCATCACCCAGGAATTCGGCGAGCACCTCACGCTCGGCGTCAACGTCTACTACAAGCATGTCACCGACCTCCTGGACCTCGGCCAGTTCGGCAATGCGCTCGTCTTCACGCCCTTCAACTACCGCCGTGGCCGCATCTACGGCAGCGAGTTCTCCGCCACCTGGCGCAGCGACGACCTGCTGCTCTACGGCAACCTGGCGCTCAGCCGCTCGGTCGCGCAGGACATCCGCTCCGGCCAGTTCAACTTCGACAGCGACGAGTTCGCCTATATCCGCGACAATCTCGTGCGCACCGACCATGACCAGCTCATCACCGCTTCGGCCGGCGCGGTGTGGCGCGCCTGGCAGGATGGGCGCGTCTCCGCCTCCGTGCTGTTCGGCAGCGGGCTGCGCGCCGGCTTCGCCAATACCGAGCGGCTGAAGCCCCACACCAGCGTGAACCTTGGCGTACAGCAGGATTTCCGGCTGCCCGACGGCGGCACCTGGACCGCCCGCCTCGACATCCTGAACGTCTTCGACCAGGTCTACGAGTTGCGCGACGGCACCGGCATCGGCGTCGGCGCGCCGCAATACGGCACCCGGCGCGGCTTCTTCCTGGGTCTGTCGCGGGCCTTCTGATCGAGACGATCGGGCATTCATTAGAGATCATACGGCATTCAGGAACTCACACCCGGTCCATAGGATGGCGCCCAGCAGTCGAACGCGGCGTTCGACGCGAGGAGTCTCCCATGGACCGCATCATCACCCCCGCCCCCGAGACCGCGACCGGCGCCACCGCCGAGGTCTATGCCCAGATCCGGAAGGCGGCCGGCAAGGTGCCGAACACCTACGCCGCCATCGGCGCGCATGGGCCGGCTGCGCTACACGCCATCCTGCAGGCCGAAGGCGCGCTCGCTGCCGGCAGCCTCAGCCGGCAGGACCAGGAGACCATCAAGCTGCTGGTCAGCGTGGCCGCCGGCTGCGACTACTGCGTCGCCGCGCACAGCCTGCTCGGCAAGATGACGGGCCTGACGCCGGATGCGCTGCGGCAGATCCGCGACGGCGCGGCGACCAGCGACGCGAAGCGCGACGCCCTGGTGCGTTTCGTCGGCATCCTGGTCCGCACCCATGGCACGATCAGCGACGAAGCCTTCGCCGATATCCGGGCCGCCGGCTATACGGATGCCCAGATCGTCGACATCAGCCTCGCCATCGCGCTGACCACCTTCACCAATGTCTTCAACCGCATCAACGACACGACGGTCGATTTCCCCGCGGTGGCATGAGCGGCAGCCGCCGGCGGGCGCCACATGCCCGCCGGCGGCACGGCAGGAGACGAGCCATGATCGGACATGCTTTCGATTTCACGGGACCGCGGGGCTATCGCCTGTCGGGTCGCCTGGAAGAGCCGGAGATCCCGCCGCGCGGCTGGGCGATGCTGGCGCACTGCTTCACCTGCGGCAAGGACAGCCTGGCGACCACGCGGCTGGCGCGGGCGCTGGCATCGCACGGCATCGGCGTGCTGCGCTTCGATTTTGCCGGGCTCGGGACCAGCGGCGGCAGCTTCGCGGCAACCAGCTTCGCCGCCGATGTGGATGACCTCGTCGCGGCCGGGGATGCCATGGCGGCGGCCGGGAAAGCCCCGTCACTGCTGGTCGGGCACAGCCTGGGCGGCGCCGCGGCGCTGATGGCGGCGGGCCGGATGCCCGGCATCCGCGCGGTCGCGACCATCGGCGCGCCGTTCGATGTCGCGCATCTGCTGCACCAGTTCGACCCCGCCAGCCTCGATACGATCGCGGCCCGGGGCGAAGCCGAGGTGCTGCTCGCCGGCCGCCCCTTCGTGGTACGGCAGAGCTTCATCGAGGATCTGCGCCGCCACGACCTCGCGGCCGCCATCGCGGCGTTGCACCGCCCGCTGCTGATCCTGCATTCGCCGCGCGACGCGACCGTCGGCATCGACAACGCGGCGCGCATCTTCACCGCCGCGAAGCACCCGAAGAGCTTCATCGCGCTCGACGAGGCGGACCACCTGCTGACCCGCCGCGCCGATGCCGATTATGCCGCGGCGATGATCACGACCTGGGCGACCCGCTATCTGCCGGCTGACCGCGCGGCGGCAGCTTCCCCAGGAGCGGCCCCAGCCCCTCCGCGATCGTCAGATGGGTGATGACCGCGTCGCGGAGCTTCGGATAGGGAAGCTCCGCCAGCATCGCCGTCTGCACCGCGGCCATGACTTCCCCGGCTTCCGAGCCGATCATCGTGAAGCCGAGGATGCGGTCATCGGTGGCGCCGACGAGCACCTTCATGAAGCCCTGGGTCTCGTCCGTCGCCTCCGTCCGCAAAACCTGGCCCATCGGCAGCGTCGCGACGCGGACGGCGATGCCCTGGCGCTCCGCTTCCGCCTCGCTCAGCCCGACACGGGCCAGCGGCGGATCGGTGAACATGCAATAGGGCACCAGCCGGTCGCGCGTCGTGCGGCTGCCGCCGGCCAGATTGTCCCGGACGATGCGAAAATCATCGACCGAGACATGGGTGAATTGCGGGCTGCCGGCACATTCGCCGATCGCCCAGACATCGGCCGCCGTCGTCTCCAGCCGCTCATTCACCTGGACATAGCCGCGACCATCCAGCGCGATGCCGGCCACGTCGAGGCCGATGCCGCCGGTGTTCGGGACCCGGCCGGCGGCGACGAGAAGGTCGCTGCCGGTGATCATCTGCTCCCCGGATGCCGTGCGGATGGTGACGCCGACCTGTTCGCCGGACCGCCCCTGCGCCGCGACCGGCATGGCCGCCGCCAGGATCCGGACGCCCTCCTCGGCCAGGATGCGCTGCATCTCCTCCGCCACCTCCGCATCCTCGCGGCCCATCAGCCGCGGCCCGGACTCGATGATCGTCACCTCGCTGCCGAAGCGGCGATAGGCCTGGGCCATCTCGATGCCGACATAGCCGCCGCCCAGCACGATCAGATGGGCCGGCACCCGATCGAGCTCCAGCGCCTCGATATGCGTCAGCGGCTGCGCGGCCTGGAGGCCCGGGACCGGCGGCAGCGCGGCATGCGATCCGACATTGACGAAGACCTGCGCCCCGCTCAGCAGCCGGGTGCCGCCATCGTTCAGCGCCACTTCGATCGTCTTCGGCGCGACGAAGCGGCCACTGCCCATGATCAGCGTGGCGCCGCTGCCTGCATAGGCCTGCAGATGGAAAGCGATCTCGCGCTCGACCATGCCGCGCTTGCGCGCGCGCACCTTGGCCATGTCGATGGCGATCGGGCCGGTCACGGTGCCGTAGCGGTCGGCGTGGCGCGCCAGATGCGCGACCCGCGCCGCCCAGATCTCATTCTTGCTTGGCAGGCAGGCGACCGCGGGGCAGGCGCCGCCGACCCAGCGCCGCTCCACGACGGCAACCCGCCGCCCCGCCCGCGCCAGATGCCAGGCCAGCAGCTTGCCGCCCTGGCCGCTGCCGAGGATCAGCACGTCGAACCGCTCAGCTTGAGACATGATCTGTTTCCCTGCGTTGGGCGCGCAGGGATCACCGCCGGGCGGGCCGCCGCAAGACGGCACTTTTCCCGCCCTTACTTACCATCGGATAAGTGTGGGCGCCGCGGCGGCCAGCGCCTTCCCGTCGAAGCGCCGCCGCGATTCCGCGATGCCGTCCCGATGGGCCGCCGCCCAGGCGGCGACCGGCGCCAGCGCGTCCTTCAGCGAATGGCCACGATCGGAGAGCTCATAATCGACGCGCGGCGGCACCGTCGGATAGGCGATCCGCTCCACCAGGCCGTCCCGTTCGAGATTGCGCAGGGTCACGGTCAGCATGCGCTGGGATATGCCGCCGACGGCCCGGTGCAGATCCTTGAAGCGCAGGCGCCGGCCGGCCAACGCCATCAGGATGACGATGGTCCAGCGGTCGCCGACGCGCGCGAGGACGCCGCGCAGCGGCTCGCAATCCCGGCCGTGCTGCTCATGGGTCACGCGCCCGCTTGGCCCATGCTCCTGCCGTCGATGGAAGCCGTGCGGGCGTGATAGGCCTTATTCCCCGGGGGAATGACGATGAACCGTCTCGCCGCGATGGAAGTCTTCGTGCGCGTCGTCGATGCCGGCTCCTTCTCCGGGGCCGCGCGGCAATTGCGCATCGGCCAGCCCGCCGTCTCCAAGACGGTCGCGCTGCTGGAGCAACGGCTCGGCGTCCGGCTGCTGCTGCGGTCGACGCACGGATTGACGCCGACCGAGGCGGGCCGGATCTTCCGCACCCATGCCGAGCGATGCATCGAAGCGGCGGAGACGGCCGAGCTGGCGGCGCGCGGCGCCGGTGCCACGCTGTCGGGGCGCCTCAGGATCTGCGCGCCGGTGACCTTCTCGCGCCTGCACCTCATGCCGCGGCTGCCCGCCTTCCTCGCGGCGCATCCCGCCCTGGACATCGAGGTGGTGCTCGACGACCGGGATATCGATCTCATCGAGGCGGGGATCGATGTCGGACTCCGCATGGGCCGGTTCACCGACGCGGCGCTGACCGCCCGGCGGATCGGCCGCGGCCGGCGCCTGGTCCTCGGCACGCCCGCCTATTTCGCGGCGGCAGGCGTGCCGCGAACGCCCGCGGAGTTGCCGGCGCATCAGGCCGTGATCCACGACCAGCGGGGAGGCGGTGCCGCCTGGATCTTCCGCCAGGGCACGGCCGAAATCGCGGTCACGCTCCGCAGCCGGGTCCGCGTCACCGCGGCGGAGGGTGTGCGCGAAGGCGTCCTGGCCGGCCTCGGCCTCGCCATCGCCTCCGACTGGATGTTCGCGCCGGAGCTGGCATCCGGTGCGATACGGCCGGTGATGGCGGATTGGTCCCTGCCGCCGGTCGATCTCTGGGCCGTGTTTCCGACCGGGCGGCAGGCCAGCGCCAAGGCCCAGGCCTTCATGCGCTTCATCGAGACACATGTATCGAACCAGCCGGTGGCTCACGCCCCCGGCGGGTGACGAAGGGCATCACCGGCGCGGCGCCACTGCGCCGGCGTCACGCCCATATGCTGCTTGAAGGCGCGCTGGAAGGCGGCTTCGGATTCATAGCCGACCGCTTCCGCCACCGCGCCGGTCGAGACGGCCGGCTTGCGCAGCTCGCCGGCCGCCAGCGTCATGCGGATATCGGTCAGCAGGGCGCTGGCGGAGCGTCCCAGCCGGTCCTGGAAATGCCGCGCCAGGGTCGCGCGCGACATGTGGCAGAGCCGCGCCAGCGCCGGCAGGGTCCAGGGATGTGCCGGTGACTGGAACAGGGCTGCCAGGGCCGGCGCGAGCCGCGGATGGCTGGCCAGCGCCAGCAGCCCGGTCGGCGCCACCGCGGCTTCGCTGGCCAGCCGCAGCACCAGCGCGAAGAGCGCGGTCGACAGCGCATTCAGCATCGCGCGGCCGCCCAGGCCGTCGGCGGCGGATTCGGCCCGCAGCAGCGCCACCAGCCCCGCGAGCTGCGCTGCGGTCCCGGCTGCATCGCCGCCGGCATGCACCACCAGCCGGGGCGGCAGGTAGCCGCGCAGCAGGCGGTCATGCTGCGGCGGCAGCATGAAATGGCCGCACAGCATGTCCAGGCGGTCGCCATCGCCGGCATTCTCGCTGATCGTCAGGTTCAGGCCGGCGCGCTGGCTGGCCGGCGGCGCCGAGGCGCCGCCGCCATCATGCAACAGATGCGGCCCGCCATCGGCGATCACCAGGATATCGCCGGCCGCCAGCCGCCGCGGCGGGCCGCCGGCCGGATCTTCCAGCACTGCCGCACCGGCGAGCAGGATGTGATAGCGGATCTCCCCCGGCGCCGCGGGATTCTCCGCGATGCGCCAGGGGCTTCCATACAGGCAGCGCAGATCGAGCCGGCCGCTGACCGGCACCATGGCGAGAAGGCGGCTGAGCCAATCCATGCTGGGTCCGCGCCAGTGAGACGATGTGGCGCGCCATCGCGCCATGGCGACACTACGAAGCGCAAGCCGCGCCGGTAAAGCACCGCCCTTCTTCGCCGCCCTGTCACGCGGCGCCCCTCGGGCCGGTCACCACCCGCACCGCATGATCGGGGTGCGGCAGGCCGACGCGGAAGGGTCATCGCGGCGTCACGCCCCGGTCGCCGGTTCCGGCCTACTTCACCTGTGTAGATATGTGGATTGGAAGGCCATGGTGCCGCTCGAGATCGCCGGTCTTTCGAAGCGCTTCGGCGCCACGCCGGTGCTGCGGGATGTGGATCTGGCGGTGGCGGCCGGGGAGTTCGTCAGCCTGCTGGGCCCTTCGGGCTGCGGCAAATCGACGCTGCTGCGCATCATCGCCGGGCTGGAACAGCCCGATGCCGGCAGGCTCAGCCTCGGCGGTCGCGATCTTGCCGGCGTCGCCGCGCGCGACCGCGACCTTGCCATGGTGTTCCAGAGCTTCGCGCTCTACCCGCAGATGACGGCGCGGGAGAACATCGCCCTGCCGCTGCGCGCCCGGCGCCTGACGCGGCTGCAGCGGCTGCTCGGCCGCCTGCATCCAGGCGCCGGCGCCCGCCGCGTCGCCGCCGAGATCGACCGGCAGGTCGCGGCGGTGGCGGCGACGCTGGAGATCGAGACCCTGCTGGAGCGCCGGCCGGCGGCACTCTCCGGCGGCCAGCGCCAGCGCGTGGCGCTCGGCCGGGCGCTGGTCCGGCAGCCGCCGCTGCTGCTGATGGACGAGCCGCTGTCGAGCCTGGATGCGCGGCTGCGGCTGCAGACCCGCGACGAGATCGCGCAGATCCAACGCCGCTTCGGCATCACCTGCCTGTTCGTGACGCACGACCAGGCGGAGGCGATGGCGATCTCCGACCGTGTCGCGGTGATGCTGCGCGGCCGCATCGCCCAGTTGGGCACGCCGCAGGACATCTACCGCAATCCCCGCAGCCTGGAGGTGGCGGAATTCATCGGCACCCCGCGCATCAACCGCTTCGAGGCGGAGGCCGACCGCACCGGCGCGCTGCATATCGGCGCCCTGCCGATCGGCCTCGGCGCCCCCTCCCTCGCCGGCCGCAGCGTCACGGTCGCGGTGCGCCCGGAAGGCCTGGAACTGGCGGCGCATGGCCTGCCGGCAACGGTGCTGCGCATCGAGGATCATGGCGCCGATGCCTTCCTGCATCTCGACCAGCAAGGCCTGCCGGTGGTGCTGCGCCTGCCCGTCCACGACCGGCCGGCCCGCGGCAGCACGGTGCGCATCCGGCCGCGCGCATCGCAGGTGCTGGTCTTCGACAGCGACGGCCGCCGCCATCCCGCCGCCCTCGCCACGGTGATCGACGCGGATGCCTGATGCCGCCCGCCTCAGGCCGCTGCTGCTGGTGGCACCGGCCGCCGCGCTGATGCTGCTGCTGCAGGTCGGGCCGCTGCTGCTGGTGATCGGCGCGGCCTTCACCGACTGGCAGATGGGCGGTCCGGCGCCGGGCTTCGTCGGCCTGGCGAATTTCCGGAGCCTCTTCGCCGATCCGGAATTCCTGCAGGCCCTGGCGGCCACCGCCCGCTACGTGCTCATGGTCGTGCCCGGCGCCGTCGGCACCGGCCTGGCGCTGGCCCTGCTGATCGCGGCCTGCCGCCGTGGCCGCGCCGTGTACCAGACGATCTTCTTCCTGCCCTATATCGCGACCCTGGCCGCCATGTCGGTCGCCTGGCAGATGCTGCTGCATCCGTCGATCGGACTGGTGAGCCAGGTGCTGTCGGCGCTCGGCCTGCCCGCCACCAACTGGTTGCGCGACGAAGCGCTGGCCCTGCCGACGCTGGCCGTGATCGGCATCTGGCATGAGACCGGCTTCGCCATGGTCTTCTTCCTGGCCGCCCTGAAGACCGTGCCGCCCGACCTGCACGAAGCCGCGGTGCTGGATGGCCAGGGCGCCGCCTGGGACCGCTTCTGGCTGGTGACCTGGCCACGGATCGGCCCGATCGCGCTTTTCGTCGCGGTGGTCGTCACCACCCATGCGCTGATGGTGTTCGACACCGTCGCCCTGCTGACCCAGGGCGGGCCGAACAATGCGACACGCATGCTGCTCTTTGTCATCTACCAGGAAGGCTTCAGCTTCTTCCGCACCAACTACGCCGCCGCGGCGACCGTGATCTTCCTGGCCCTGGCGCTGACGCTCGGTGCCCTGCAGCTCCGGCTCGGTCGCGCGAGGCCGGCGCGATGAGGCGCCGCTGGCCCGGGCTGCTGCGGCACGCGGCCCTGCTGCTCGGGGCGTTGCTGGCGATGCTGCCGCTGCTCTGGGCGGCGCTGGTCTCCGCCCGGTCGCAGGATGCGATCCTGACCGCCAGCCTGCTGACGCCACCCTCCTGGGGGGGCCTGCTGCGCAACTATGGCGAAGCCTTCGCGGCGACGCCGCTGCTGACCTATATCGGCAACGGTGCCCTGGTCTGCGGCCTGATCCTGCTCTGCCAGCTGCTGGTCATGATCCCTTGCGGCTACGCGCTGGCGAAGCTGCGCGTCCCGGGCCGCCATTCGCTCTGGGGCACGGTGCTGCTGGGGCTGGTGATCCCGGCGCCGGTGCTGGCGACACCGCTCTTCGTCATGGCGGCCTGGTCGGGCCTGACCGACAGCATCGCCGCGCTGGTGGTGCCCTGGGCGATCTCCTCCCTCGGCATCTTCCTGATGCGCCAGTTCTTCCGCGGCGTGCCGGACGAGCTGATCGAGGCCGCGCGGCTCGATGGCCTCGGCGAGCTCGACCTGCTGGTCCGCGTGCTGCTGCCGCTGGCCGGCCCCACCATCGGCGCCTTCGCCATCATCTCGATCGTCGCGCATTGGAACGACCTGTTCTGGCCCTCGATCGTCATCACCAGCGCGGAGCACGCGACACCGCCCTTCGGCGTCATGCTGTTCCAGACCCAGGAAGCCGGCACCGACTACGGCGCGCTGATGGCCGGCAGCCTGGTCATCGCCATGCCGCTGGTCGCGGTCTTCCTGCTGCTGCAGCGGCGCCTGATCGACGGGCTCACCGCCGGTAAATCCCCCGATTCTCCCACCCCGGAGCGTGATCATGAACAGGCGTGAACTGCTGCTGTCCGGCCTCGGTGCCGCCGCGGGCGTCGCGGCGGGCACAGGCCCGGCGCGCGCGACCACCGAGATCTCCGTGCTCTATTCCCAGCCCGGTCTCTACAAGGATGCGCATGAGCGCATCGTGCAGGAATTCCTGCAGCGCGAGCCGGATATCCGGATCCGGCTGGTGGCGCCGGTCCGCGCCTATGAGGAAGCGGCGGGCGCCGTGCTGCGCGGCGCGATGACCAACTCCATCCCGGATGTCGTCTATAACGGCACCAACCTGCTGCATCTCTTCGCTGACCGGCAGCTCGCGGTGCCGCTCGATCCCTTCATCGCCGCCGATGGTGGCTGGGCCAATGACGGCTATATCCCGGCGATGGTCGAGACCAGCCGGCTCGGCGGCGTGCAATACGGCATCCCCTTCGCGCTCTCGACGCCGATCACCTTCTTCAACACGGAGCTGGTACGCCGTGCCGGCGGCGATCCGGCGGCCTTCCCCGCCGACTGGCCCGCCACGCTCGACCTCGCGCAGCGCATCAAGGCGCTCGGCGGCGCGCTCAAGGGCATCGACATGAAGTGGCAGACCACCGGCAACTACCTGTGGCAGGCGCTGCTGTTCTCCCAGGGCGGGCGGATGCTGAGCGAGGACGGCCGGCGCGTCGGCTTCGATACGCCCGAGGGCCTGAAGACCTTCCAGCTGCTGCGCGCGATGGTGACGCAGGGCGGCATGGTGGATGCGACCATGGAACAGGCGATGCAGGATTTCATCGCCGGCAATATCGGCATGCACATCACCTCCTCCGCCAATCTCAACATCCTGACGCAGCAGATCGGGGAACGCTTCACCCTCGGCACCGCGCCCTTCCCGGTGCCGAGGGCGGATGCGCGCATCGTCTCCGGCGGTGCCACCGCCACCCTGTTCGCGCGCGACGCAGCGAAGCAGGCGGCGGCGTGGAAATACATCCGCTTCGCCACCGGCCCGGTGGGCCAGACCATCATGGTGCGGCATATCGGCTACCTGCCTTGCAGCCGCGTCGCGATCGACACGCCCTCGCTGCTCGGCGACTACTACGCGGGCAATCCGAATACCCGCACCAGCCTGTCGCAACTGCCGCGCGCCACCGGCTGGCTCGGCTTCCCCGGTCCCAACAGCCTGAAGGCGATCGATGCCATCTATGCCGCCATGGAATCGACGGTGGCCCTGCGCGCCACGCCGGAGCAGGCCCTGGCCCGCGCCGTCGAGCAGGTCTCGGCGCTGCTGCCGCGCTGATGCCGGGCGCGCGCATGCGGCGGCCCTGGCTGTCGATCCTCGGTGGCGGCGGCGTGGCGCTGGCCGTCGCCACCTGGGGCGCCGCCATCCTGCTGCCGGCACCGCCCTTCGGGATCGCCGCGCTGCAGCCGGCGCAACGGGCGCTGCGCGCCGCCGCGCTGGCAAGTTCCGCCGAGGGCCTGGCGGCGATGCCGCGTGCCGGCGCCTGGCTTGACGGGAAAGCACCACGATGAGCCTCGGTGCCTTCCACCGCGACGCGCCGATCTATCGGCAATTGGCGGAACAGCTCAGCGCCGAGATCCGCGAGGGCTACAAGCCCGGTGACCTGCTACCCTCCGAAGGCAGTCTCACCGCGCGTTTCGGCGTCAACCGCCTGACGCTCCGCCGCGCGATGGAGGAACTGGTCAGCAACGGGCTGATCGTACGCAGGCGCGGCGTCGGCGCCTATGTGCTCGACGCCGCCATCGACTATCCGCTGCAGAACCGCACCCGCTTCACCGCGACCCTGGCCGAGCTCGGCCACAGCACGGATACGCGCATCCTCGGCCGGCAGACGCTGCGCGCCAGCGGCGGCGTCGCCCGCGCGCTGCGCCTGCCGGCGGGCGAGGATGTGCTGTGGGTCGAAACCCTGCGTTCGGTCGATGACCGTCCCTTCTGCCTGATCTCGCATTTCCTGCCGCTGTCGCGGCTGCGGGGGATCGAGCAGGGCTATGCCGGCGGATCGCTGCACGCCTTCCTGGAAGCGGCCTATGCGCTGCAGCTGCGGCGGGAGAGCAGCGTCATCTCCGCCATCCAGCCGCGCGGCGACGATGCGCGGCTGCTGCAGGTCAGCCGGCTGCAGCCGGTGCTGCGCGCCAAGACGGTGAATGTGGACGCGCGATCCGGCAACCCGGTCGAATACGGGCTGACGCGCTTCCGCGGCGACCGTGTGCAATTGAAGGTCGAGTTCTGATGGCGCATTCGCATCGTGTGACAGGAAGCTGACAGCAACAACGGCTTCGCCCTGGCCAAGGTTTTTCCAGCGATCCGGCCAAGGCGACCGGCAGCTACACCGACCGGGCGAGTGACACCTGAAGGAGCTGCCCGATGGCAACCGACCGCATCGACTTCGCCCCCGGCCCGATCGGCGGGCGCCTGGCCTGGCGCGCCGCCGATCTGGAACGCGACCAGAGCTGGATCCATCGCCTGACCGAGGCGGAGATCGCCGAGCTGGAGGCCGCGGCCGAGCACAGCCGCGCCCGCGTCGCCGATATCCTCGACCTGCGGCGAGAGGATTTTCCGCTGCCGACCCTCTCGGCCAAGGCCGCGAGCCTGCGCACCGACATCCTGGATCGCTTCGGCTTCGGCTACATGCGCGGCCTGCCGGTCCATCGCTATGACCGCGAGACGCAGATGCGCATCTATTTCGGCCTATCGCTGCATCTGGGCGATCCGGTGCCGCAGAACCGCAATGGCCACATGCTGGGCCATGTCATCGATATCGGCACCTCGGTCGACGATGTGAACAAACGGCTGACACAGACCAATGCCGAGCTCGCCTTCCATTCGGATTCCTGTGACGTGGTCGGGCTGCTCTGCGTCAACACCGCGATGCAGGGCGGCGAAAGCGCGCTGGTCAGCGCGATTGCCGTACACGATGAGATGCTGGCACGGCGCCCGGATCTCTGCCGCGCTCTCTATGAGCCGCTGACCTGCGACCGGCGCGGCGAAGTGCCGGCCGGCAAGCAGCCCTGGATGCGCATTCCGCTGTTCATGTGGCGCGACGGCGGCTTCACCGGCTATGCGCCGCTCGAAGCCTATCTGCAGTCGGCGCGCCGCTTCACGGAAGCGCCGCCGATGACCGAGCTGCAGTGGGAGGCGATGCGCATGTTCCTCGATCTCTGCAACTCGGCCGAATTCGGCGCCCGCATTCCCTTCGAGCCGGGTGACTTCCAGTTCGTGCAGAACCACGTCGTCTTCCATGCCCGCACCGCCTTCGCGGATTGGCCGGAGGTCGCGCGCAAGCGCCACCTGATGCGCATCTGGCTGTCGCTGCCGGATGGGCGCGAACTGCATCCGGCGATCGCGGAGCGCTGGGTGAACATCGAACGCGGCACGGTGCGCGGCGGGGTCAACATCCCCGACCGCAAGGCGCTGTCCATCCCGCTCGATCCGCTGACCCCCGCCTTCGCCTGATCCGGGCGACCCGCCTTTCAGACGCGGCCGGCCGCCACCAGGCGGCCGGCGACGCGAAGCTCCGCGATCAGCAGCCGCAGCCCGGCATCGGGCACCGTATTGCCGCGCAGCACCAGGCTCAGCGGGCGTGACATGGCGGGGCGCAATGGGCGCGTCACCAGCCCGTCATGCCCGATCGGCGCGGCCAGGGCGGGGATGATCGAACAGCCGAGATCGGCATCCACCAATTCCTTGATCGCCTCGATACTGCCGAGTTCCATGGCCGGTGTCGTCAGGATCGCCGCGGCGTGGAACCAGGCATCGATCAGCGACCGCGTGGCCGCGTTCTTCTCGTAGAGAATCAGGGGCAGCGGCGCGAGGTCGCCAGGGCCCAGCATGGCCGGCAGCTCGGCGTCCAGGCGGCGCGGCAGCAGCGCGCAGAGTGCGTCCTCGAACAACAGCTCCGCCTCGAAGCTGGCCGGCAGCGCGCCGGGCGGCATGGTGACCAGCGCGGCATCCAGCGCCCCCTTCTCCAGCGCGTCGAGGATATCGGGCGTATTGCCGGTGGTGACCGTGATCTCGACGCCCGGCAGGGCGCGCTTGGTCTGCTTCAGGGGCGCCGGCAGGAAATGGATGCAGGCGGTGGCGCCGGTGCCGAGGCGGATGCGCCCGCTGTCGCCGGCGCGGAAGCGGCCGGCGGCGTCGTCCAGGCGGCCGACCGCGGCCAGCAATTCCCGCGCCGGCTGCACCAGCGCGAGGCCGGCCGGGGTCGGCTGCAGCCGGGTGCCGACCTTCTCGAACAGCCGGACGCGGAGCTGCCCCTCCAGCTCACGCAGTTGTTGGCCGACCGCGGGCTGGGTGAGGCCCAGGTTCCTGGCCGCGGCGGACACGCTGCCTAGTTCGACCGTGACCAGGAAGGCCCGTACCTGCCGAAGCGTCAGTCCCTGCATCGGTCGAGCTTAACCCGCATGGTCATGGCCCGCCCATGGCTTGCGTTCTATTAATCCACACTCCGCCAGACTGGCCGCGGCAGGGAAGGGTACGGACCCATGTGTGACAGCCCGATACCCCACACCCCGGTGGCGGCACCGGAAGGCATTCCGGTCGCGCGGCGGCATCTGCTCGGCGCTGCCGCCCTGGCCGCCAGCCTGTCGCCGGCCGCGGCGCAGACCCCGGCCAGCCCGTTGCTGCCGGCCTGGGAGATCTTCCGCGCCCGCTTCCTGACTCCGGACGGCCGGGTGATCGACACCGGCAACCAAAATGTCTCCCATTCCGAAGGCCAGGGCTTCGGCATGATCTTCGCCGCCAGCAGCGGCGACCGCGACAGTTTCGAGCGCATCTGGACCTGGACCCGCCAGACCCTGAAGCGGCCGCGCGACGCCTTGCATGCCTGGCGCTATCGGCCGGGGGACACACCGCCGGTGGCCGACATGAACAATGCGACCGACGGCGATCTCTACATCGCCTGGGGGCTGATCCTCGCCGCCGAGCGCTGGCGCATGCCGGCCTGGCGCCAGCAGGCCGCCAGCATCGGGCGCGACCTCCTGCGCCTCTGCATCCGGGAGGTCCGCGGCCGGTCCCTGCTGCTGCCGGGCGTGAACGGCTTCGACGATGCCGGCCGCACCGTCATCAACCCGTCCTACTACGTCTTCCCCGCCCTGCAGCGGCTGGACGCCATCGCACCGGACCCGCGCTGGCGGCGGCTGCAGGCCGATGGGCTGGCCCTGCTGCGCGAGGCGCGCTTCGGCCGCTGGGGGCTGCCGCCGGATTGGCTGGAACTGCCGAAACCCGCCGGCCAGCCCCGGATCGCCGCCGGCTGGCCGACGCGCTTTTCCTTCGACGCCGTGCGGACGCCGCTGCTCCTCGCCTGGGGCGGCCAGGCGGCCGCGCCGGCGGTGACTGCCTGCCTGCGCTTCTGGCGGGACGATACCCATCCGCGCCTGCCCGCCTGGGTGGATCTCGATACCGGCGCGATCAGCGACTACGCCGCCTCCAACGGCGTGGTCGCGATCATGCGCCTGCTGGCGGCGGTGACCACCGGGCCGCGCACCGCGCCGGCCCTGCCCGTCCCGGGGCCGGATGATGATTATTACGCTTCCGCGCTGATCATGCTGAGCCGGGCGGCCGCGGCCGATCTTCAGCTCTTGGCGTGAGGCGCCGCATATCCCTTCATGCAACACGAAATTGTCCGTTGAGGATGCAGCCACGGGTTTGGTGGTAGCTTTACGTACTGATTCGCACGTGCAGATGGGGGGCCGCGTCAATCTGATGCAGGGAAGTTCCGATTTGGACGTCCACCGTCTCGCCGATCGGATGGGCGTCGCGTTGCCGGCCTATATTTCCTTCCGGAACAGCCCGGTATGGACCGCGCCGAGCATCCCCGAGGAGGTCCCGGCCGAGGATGCGGCGGCGTCGACGCCGTTGGCCCTGCCGGAGACCGCGGGCGCCGCCGAGCCTGCCCCGGCCGTGACCGGCGCGACCGTTCTGCACAACCTGGTGATGATTCCGGAACCGCCGGCACCGCCGGCCACGCGGACGGCCACCCCGGCGGGGGGCTACCCGCTGATCGCAGCCGCCCTGGCGGCACGTCCGGCGAGGGGCTGACGGCATGCCGGTCATCTGCCTTGCCTCCCCGAAGGGCGGCGTCGGGAAGACGACGCTGTCGGCCAATCTGGCGCATGCCCTGCACCGCGCCGGCCGGCGCGTCCTGGCCATCGATCTCGACCCGCAGAACGCGCTCCGCCTGCATTACGGCGTCCCGCTGGAGGAGACCGGCGGCTTCATGGCCGGGCTGATGGCCGGCGCCGGCGCGGTACCGCCGCCGCGCGAGACCGCCGCCGGCGTCGCGCTGCTGCCCCATGGCACACTCGACATGGCGGGCAGCCTGACCCTGGCGGCCGCGCTCGACCGGGAGCCGGAGCGGCTGGCCGCGCCCCTGCGGCAGCTGATGGCCGATCCCGGCCTGGTCATCGTCATCGACACCCCACCCGGCCCGTCCCAGGCCCTGGCCGCGGTCATCCCGCTGGTCGATACCTTCATCGCCGTGCTGCTGGCCGATGCCGCCAGCACGGCATTGCTGCCGCAGGTCGAGACTGGCGGCTTCCTCGGGCAGGGGACCCTTGCTTCCCTGTTCTCCTCCCGGCTCAGGATCGTGATCAACCAGGTCGATCCGGCATCCCGCCTCAGCATGAACGCCGCGGAAGCGGTGGCGCGGCATCTCGGGCCGAAGCTGCTCGGCGCCGTCGCGCGCGACGAAGCCATGGCCGAGGCGCTGGCCTATCAGCGCCTGCTGCTGGATTTCGCACCCGCCAGCCGCGCCGCCGGCGATCTCGGGGCGATCGCGCGGGCCACGCTCGCGCTGTTGCCGCCACCGGTTCCCGCCGCGCCGCCGGCATCCTCCGGCCGGCCGCCGCTGCTCGATCCGGCACGCTGGGGTCAGCGGTCATGGTGACGACGCTGCGCCCGCCGCTGCACAGCCGTCTGCTGATCCTCCTGGCCGGGGTGATCGGCGCGGCGTTGCTGTTCACCTTCGCCACCACGCCCGTCGCGCCGATCGAGCAGGTCTGGATCGGGACCGGCACCGTCCTCGGCTTCCTGGTGCTGAACCGGGTCCGGGGCCGCCGCATGTCGGTGCTGCTGGCGGTGCTCTCGGTCGCGGTCACCACCCGCTACCTGACCTGGCGGCTGCTCGACACCATTGAATACGACAGCTTCTGGCAGGCCTTTTTCATGACCGGTCTGGTCCTGGCCGAGATCTATGCCGGCATCGCGCTGCTGCTCGGTTACTTTCAGACGCTCTGGCCGCTGCCCCGGCGTCCGGTGCCGCTGCCGAAGGACCCGGCCGACTGGCCCAAGGTCGACATCTACATCCCGAGCTACAATGAAAGCCTGGACGTGGTGAAGCCGACGGTGCTCGCCGCGCTCTCGCTCGACTGGCCGCGCGACAAGCTGCACGTCTACATCCTGGATGACGGCCGCCGGCCGGAATTCCGCGCCTTCGCCCAGGCCTGCGGCGCCGGCTACATCATCCGCCCCGACAACAAGGGCGCCAAGGCCGGCAACATCAACCACGCGACCCGCCTGACCGATGGCGAATTCATCGCCATCTTCGACTGCGACCACATCCCGACCCGCGCTTTCCTGCAGGTCGGCATGGGCTGGCTGGTGCGCGACCCGAAGCTCGCGATGGTGCAGACGCCGCACCATTTCTATTCGCCCGACCCCTTCGAGCGGAACCTCTCCGCCGGCAGCGACGTGCCGAATGAAGGGCTGATGTTCTACGGCGCGGTGCAGCCCGGCAACGATCTGTGGAACGCGACCTTCTTCTGCGGCTCCTGCGCCATCATCCGCCGCACCGCTCTGCTGGAAGCCGGTGGCGTGCCGACAGAGACGGTGACCGAGGATTGCCACCTGTCGCTGCGCATGCAGCGGCGCGGCTGGAGCACCGCCTATCTGCGCATGCCGCTGGCCGCCGGCCTCGCGACCGAGCGGCTGATGATGCATATCGGCCAGCGCATGCGCTGGGCGCGCGGCATGCTGCAGATCGCCCGCATCGAGAATCCGCTGTTCTGCTCCGGCCTCAGCCTGCCGCAGCGGCTCTGCTATTTCTCGGCGACCTTCTATTACGGCTTCGCGGTGCCACGGGTCGTGTTCCTGACCTCGCCGCTCGCCTTCCTGCTGCTCGGCCATTCGGTGATCGCGGCATCGCCGTTGGCGATCCTTGCCTATGCGATGCCCCACATGATCCACGCGATCGCCACCGCCAGCCGGATCTCCGGCAGCGTCCGCCATTCCTTCTGGAGCGAGATCTACGAGGTGGTGCTGGCGCTCTGGCTGGTGCCCGTCACCCTCGCCACCCTTTGGAACCCCAGGAAGGGCAAGTTCAACGTGACCGACAAGGGCGGCGTGCTGGAGGAGGGCTACTATGACTGGAGCGCCGTCTGGCCGAGTGCGGTGCTGGCGGCGCTGCTGCTGGTCGGTGTCGGCTTCGGCGTGCGCGGCATGCTGGTGAACCCGTCCGATAGCCAGGAATTCCAGGGCTATGCCTTGAACGGCGCCTGGGCCCTGCTCTGCCTGGTGCCGGTGCTGGCCGGCATCGCGGCGGGGCGCGAACGGCGGCAGCGGCGCAACCGCGCCCGCCTGGCCGCCACGCTGGACGGCGCGCTGGTGCTGCCCGATGGCAGCCGGCTGCCGGGCGTGACGCGCGACCTGTCGCTCGGCGGCGCGGCCATCCTGCTGGATGAGGCACCGGGCCTCGGCCCGATGACGCCGCTGCGGGTCGAACTGGATGTCGGTTCCGAACGGGTGTCGATCCCGGCCATGCTGCTCGACACCGATGGCCAGGAGGGGCATCTGCGCTTCGAGCCGGCCGATCTTGCCGATGAGACGCTGATCGTGCGCGCGGTCATGGGCCGCGCGGATGCCTGGGTGGATTGGGACCAGCATCGGCGCGACAAGCCGCTGCGCTCACTCGCCGAGGTGGTGCGGAGCGTCGGTGCCGCCTTCGCGGGCGTGAATATCCGCGCGCTGCGCGGCCGCCCGATCGCACAGCGCCGGCAGTTGGCCCAGCCCGGACGGCTGCCGAGCCGCACCGAGGTGATCCGCCCGCGCGCCCCGGTCATCGGCGTGCTCGCCGCGTTGCTGCTGGCCGGCGCGGCCGAGGCGCAGACGCCGCCGCC
>DASYDR010000253.1:0-14691 GCA_036499545.1 Roseomonas sp.
ACCAACCTGATGATGCTGTTCCAGCGCCAGCTGCACATCTTCGGCAGCTTCGGCGCCGCCATGCGCAATATCGCCGACGGCTACGCCCGGATGGCGCGCGGCATCCTGCCGGTCATCGACACCGTGGTGCCGCTGGAACGCTTCACCGAAGGGCTGGAGCGGTTGGAAAGCCGCCGCGTCTTCGGGAAGATCGTCGTCACGCTTTGATTTCGCGCCGGATGCGAAGCCGCCACGCCAACCCTTCGCATCCGGTCTGCAGGGCATGATGGATCGCATCCTCGGCGCGCTGATCCGGGCCCTCTTCGCCCTGATGCGCGCCTGCGGGCCGCGGAACGGCCCCGCCATCGGCGGCTTCCTTGCCCGCAAGCTCGGCAAGCTCATCAAGGCCAACCGCATCGGCCTGGAAAACCTGGCCGCCAGCTTCCCGGAGCGGGACACCGCCTGGCACAAGGCGCGCCTCGACGAAGCCTGGGACAATCTCGGCCGCACCGCCTGCGAATACGTCCATATGGACGCGATCTGGGATTTCGACCCCGACCACCCGCGCGACGATGGCCGCATCCTGGTGGCGCCCGAGATCGTGGCGCGCTTCAAGGCCCTCCTCGACGACGGCAAGCCTGCCCTGATCTTCGCCTCCCACCTCGCCAATTGGGAGTTGCCGATGATCGCCGCGGCCAGGCACGGGCTGCCCGCGGCGGCGCTGTTCCGTACCCCCAACAGTCGCGCCATCGCCCGCGAGATCCTGCGGCTGCGCGCCGGCTCGATGGGGGAGCTGATCCCGGCCGGCCTCGCCGCCCCGCTGCGCATGGCCGATGCGCTGGAGCGCGGCCTGCATGTCGGGATGCTGGTCGACCAGCGCTTCGGCCGCGGTCCGCGCATCACGTTCCTGGGACGGGAAGCCGCCGCCAACCCCCTGATCGCCCAGCTCGCACGCCGGTTCGACTGCCCGGTGCATGGTGCGCGCGCCATCCGCCTGCCGGATGGCCGCTTCCGTCTGGACTTGACGGATGCCCTGGAATTGCCGCGCGATGCGGATGGACGGGTGGATGTGGGCGGCGCGACCGCGGCGATGAACCGCGTGATCGAGGCCTGGATCCGCGACCACCCGGGACAATGGCTCTGGATGCACAGGAGATGGCGATGAGGATGATCCGCACGCCGACGCTCGACATCGCCTGCGAAGCCCATGGGCCCGAGCACGGGCCCGTCGCCATCCTGTTGCACGGCTTCCCCTACGGCGCCCGCGACTATGACAAGGTCGCGCCCGTATTGGCCGTCGAAGGCTGGCACGTGCTGGTGCCGCATCTGCGCGGCCATGGCCCCACCCATTTCCTGCGCGAGGACACGCTCCGCTCCGGCCAGCAGGCAGCGCTCGGCCAGGACCTGCTCGACCTGATGGACGCCCTTTCCATCCCGAAAGCCGTCGTCGCCGGCTATGACTGGGGCGGCCGCGCCGCCTGCATCGCCGCCGCCCTCGCCCCGGAACGCGTCACCGGCCTGCTCACCTGCGGCGGCTACAACATCCAGGACATCGCGCGCAGCGGCCACCCGGCGGACCCGGCGCAGGAGCTGCGCCACTGGTACCAGTGGTATTTCCAGACCGGGCGCGGCGCGACCGCCATGGCGGAAAACCCGGCCGCGGTGAACCTGCTGCTGTGGCAGCTCTGGTCGCCCGACTACGACTTCACCGACGCGGAATTCGATGCCACTGCCGCCCTCTGGCAAAACCCGGACTACGCGGCGGTCGTCATCCACTCCTACCGCCATCGGCACCAGCACCCCGGCGCCCCTGGCGATGCCGCCTATGACGCGTTGGAAGCGGCGCTCGCCCGGCAGCCTGCCATCACCGTGCCGACGGTCGTCCTGCACGGCGAATCCGACAATGTCGGCCCGCCCAGCGGCAGCGAGGACTGCCAGAAGCACTTCACCAACCGCTTCGCCCGCGAAACCCTGCCCGGCATCGGCCACTGCGTGCCGAGGGAAGCGCCGGAAGCCTTCCTCGCGGGGATCCGGGCGCTGAAGGGATAGACGCTCGCCCTGACCGGGACAGAGGTCGGCTACCCCCGCAGCATCCGGATGATCCCGGAGAAGTCGCTGTCGGCGCCGCCTTCGGCGACGAAGCGCTGGTAGAGTTCAAGCGCCTTGGCGCCGATCGGGGAGTGCGCGCCGGCGCTGGCGGCGGCCTGCTGCGCCAGGGAAACGTCCTTCACCATCAGCGAAGCCGCGAAGCCCGGCTTGTAGTCGCGGTTCGCGGGGCTGGTGGGGACGGGACCGGGCACCGGGCAATAGGTGGTCAGCGACCAGGACTGGCCGGAGGATTTGCTGGCGACGTCGAACAGCGCCTGATGGGACAGACCGAGTTTCTCCGCCAGCACGAAGGCCTCGGCCGTGACGCACATGGTGGCGGCCAGGATCATGTTGTTGCAGAGCTTGGCCGCCTGACCGGCGCCGGCGCCGCCGCAATGCACGATGGTCCGGCCCATGGTGGCAAGGATCGGCTGGGCGCGGGCGAAGGCCTCGGCGGGGCCGCCAACCATGAAGGTCAGGGTGGCGTTCTCGGCGCCCATGACGCCGCCGGAGACGGGGGCGTCGAGGAAGGGGCGGCCGGCACCGGCGGCGACGGCCCGGGCGCTGTCGACATCGATGGTGGAGCAGTCGATCAGGATCGCGCCGGCGTCGCTGGCCGCGGCCATGCCGGCGGCGCCGAGCCAGGCGTCCCGGACGTGCTGGCCGGCGGGCAGCATGGTGATGACGGCCTCGGCGCCGCGGGCGGCTTCGGCGGCGGAGGCGGCACGGGTGGCACCGGCGGCGGCCACGGCATCGAGCGCGGCGGGCACCAGGTCGAAGGCGGCGACCGCGTGGCCGGCCTTGAGCAGGTTGCGCGCCATCGGCGCGCCCATGTTGCCAAGGCCCACGAATCCGATCCGCGCCATCGCACCCTCCCCCGCTTGTCGCTGCATCATGCCGCCTGGCACCCCATTGGTCACGCCCGCCGCACGCCGGGACGGCCGGGCTCGACCAGGAAGCGCGCCTGGTCTTCGACCGGCGCGCCGGGGCGGGAGACATAGGGCAGCGCGCGGAAGACGGCACTGAAGCGCGTGGGGCCGGCTTCGTGCACGGTATAGCCGCGGCGATCGCCATAGAAGGCGATGGCTGGGTTGTTGCGCATCACCGTGGGCGTGCCCTGTACATCGGTGCCGTCGCCTTCACTGGTGATCGAGGTGCCGGTGAATTCGGTGGCGATGGCGGCGCTGGCGGGGTCGCCCGGCACGGCGTGCAGGGTGGCGGCATAGGCGCGGTGCAGGTCGCCCGCCAGCACCACGGCGCCGGCGATGCGCCGCTCGGCGATGGCGTCCAGCAGCCGCGCGCGGGCGGCCGGGTAGCCATCCCATTTGTCGAGGCCGAGGCGGCCATCGCCCAGCACGCGATGCATCATCGGCACCTGCTGCGCCAGCACCTGCCAGGTGGCGTCGCGCGCGCCGGTCAGGCCATCGCGCAGCCAATGCTCCTGCACCGGCCCCAGCATCTGCGCATCGGGGCGGTCGATCGCCGCGCAGCTGCCGCGACCGCCGCAGGGCTGCGGATCGCGGAAGCGGCGGGTGTCGAGGGCGTGCAGCGCCAGGTGCCGGCCGAAGCGGAAGCGGCGATAGGCGGTGATGTCGCCGTCATGCGGCAGGACGCCGCGCGGCAGCGGCATCGCTTCCCACCAGGCCTGCAGGGCGGCGGCGCGGCGCAGCGCGAAGACCTCGGGCGGCACGTCCTCCGGGCGGCGGGCCGCATCCGGCGGGGCGCCGCCGGCCCAGTCATTGTTCACCTCGTGATCGTCATAGCTGGTGATGAAGGGGTGCGCCGCATGCGCGGCCTGGAGATCGGGATCGGCGCGGTACTGCGCGTGGCGGGCACGATAATCGTCGAGGCGCCAGGTCTCGCCGCCTTCATGCCGGCGCACGCGGGCCCGCGCCGCCCAGCCGCCATCCTCCGGACGCAGGCCACGGTATTCGTAGATATAGTCGCCATAATGGAAAACGAAGTCGAGCGGCTCCTGCGCGATGTGGCGCCAGGCGGTGAAATAGCCATGCTCGAAATGCTGGCAGCCGGCATTGACGAAGCGCAGCACGGCACCGGCGCCGGGCGGTGGCGCGGTGCGGGTGCGGCCGACCGGGCTTTCGAAGCCGCCGGCGCGGAAACGGTAGAAGAAGGTCGCGGCCGGCGGCAGGCCGCCGAGCTCGACATGCAGGCTGTGCCCTTCCCCCGCATGCGCGGTCGCGGTGCCGCGGCGCAGGACGCGGGCGAAGCCGGGATCGGCGGCGATCTCCCAGGCGACCTCGGCCGGCGCGGCAAGGCCGGTCAGCCGCGTCCACAGCACGATGCCGTCGGGCCGCGGCTCGCCGGAGGCAACGCCGAGGGTAAAGGGATCTTCGCGCGGCCGGTCCTGGCCGCGGGCCGGCGGCGCGATCGCGGCCAGCGCCGCGAGCGCGGTCGCGCCGCGCAGCAAGCCGCGGCGGTCGAGATCGAGGATGTGGCGGGCGACGCTGTCCATGCGGCGAGGTTAGCCTGGGCCGGGATGCCGCGCCCACGATGAAACCTGCCGCTTCAATCGCGCAGGGCCGCTTTCTTCGGGACCGCCGCCTGGGCTTCCGCCGGTTCCGTCGCGGCGGCGGCGATCGGCTCCGCCGTGACGTCGACATCAAGGCCGAGCGCGTCGCCGGGCTCGCCGATGAAACCGCCGGAGATCGGCACCGCCTGTTCCGGCGTGCGGGTGACGCCGACGCGGACCAGGTTGTCGCCGGCGACCAGCCCGTTGGTCGGGTCGTATTCGACCCAGCCGGCGCCGGGCAGGTAGATGGCGCACCAAGCATGCGTCGCGCCGCCGCCCTGGGTGGCGGCATTGCCACCATCATAGAGATAGCCGGTGACGAAACGCGCCGCGAGCCCGAGGCTGCGCGCCGCTTCCATCATCAGCAGTGCGAAATCGCGGCAGGTACCCTCGCCCGCCGCCAGGGTGGTGACGGGATCGTTGGTGCCTTCGGCCTCGCGCGCCACATAGGTGAACTCGGCCTGCACCGCCTCCGTCATCGCGGCCAGCATGGCAAGCGTCCTGGTCTCTCCGCCGTGCCGCAGGAAGCGCCGCGCCCATGCATCCACCACGCGCTGCGGGTCCGGCAGATGCCGGTCGCGGAACCGCCCGACATCGGGCGCCTCCTCCGCCGCATAGGAGAAAGGATAGATCTCCGCCGAGGGATCGAGCGTGGCGCCCGGCAAGCCCGCGCCGGCCGGGAAATGGGTCAGGTCCAGTTCGGAGACGATCTCGAGCTCCTCGGCCCGGGTCTCCGGCGTCCAGTCCAGCAGGCAGATCGAATTGCCGAAGACGTCATGGGCCCAGCGGGTGGCGGCGGGCGCCGGCGTCACCATCAGCGTCGCGTCGTTCAGGCGCAGGTCGTGGCTGTCGCGCGGCCGGACCAGCAGCCGGTGCTGGGCGAAGCCAACCGGGCGCGCATAGCGGTACAGCGTCCGGTGACGGATCCGGAGGGACGGCATGAGTCAGGCATCCTCGGCCAGGAGCAGGTCGCGGCGGCGATCGAGGGCGACATTCACCTCCGCGCCGAGCAGCACGACGTAGATGCTCACGTAGAACCACATCAACAGGCCGATCGCGGTGCCGAGCGGCCCATACATGCTGTCGTAATTCGCCAGGTGGCTGACATAGAGCGAGAAGGCGGCCGAGGCGATCGCCCAGATCAGGGTGGCGATGGCGGCGCCTGGCAGTCGCCGGCGCCAGATGCGGTGGCCGGCGGGACCGAAGCGGTAGACCACCAGGATGCCGGTGAAGACCACCACCAGCAGCGTGCCGAGGGAGGCGCCCTGCAAGGCCAGCGCATGCAGCCGCGGCGCGCCGAGCAGATGCAGGATGGTCGGCGCCAGCACCAGCAGGGCGATGGCGGCCGCGGTCACCAGCATGGCGGCGAGCGTGATGCCGAGCGACAGCGCCTGGAAATGCAGGAAGCCGCGCCGCTCGGTCTCGCCATAGGCCATGTTGAGAGCGCTCAGCAGCGACCGGATGCCGGCGCCGGCGCTCCAGAAGGCGACGAGGACGCTGATCGCCGCCCCCCAGCCCAGGCCGGGCGTGTTCGCCGAGACCAGCGAATGCAGCCGGTCGGCGATCAGCTCATAGGTCTCGGGCGGCAGCAGCCGGCGCAGCACGTCGAGCTGCGGCTCCAGGGTGCGGGCGTCGAAGAAGACAGCGCCATAGATGGAGACGACGAGCGAGAGGGCGGGAAACAGCGCCAGCATGGCATAGAAGGCACAACCTGCCGCGGTCAGGGAGATCCGGTCGGAGCCGGCGGCGATCCAGACGCGCCGTGCCACCGTCAGGACCGGATCACGGGGCGAGGCGGGCAGCGGCGCGATATCCATCGGCACCTCGTGAAAATGGCGGGCGGCACATCATGCACCACGCCCGCCATTCTCTTCAGCCTTTCGCGCGTGACGGCTGCACGCGCGACGGATCAGGTCCGGCGGTAGGTGAAGGCCGGCCGCGCCTGCAGCGTCTCCCGCGTCGCGCCGTTCAGCACCCAGCGTTCGCCGTCGGTATTGAACCGCAGCTCGGACAGCGGCACCGCCACCAGGCGGGCGCCGATGCCAAGGAAGCCGCCGACCGACAGCACGGCGGTCGGTGCCTGGCCGCTGGCATGCACGATCAGGTCGTCGACATCGCCGATGGCCTCATTGCGCTCGTTGTAGATCTTGGCACCGATGATGCGGCTCGCCCGGTCCGTCGCTGCCGCGTCGACGGCCGCGGTGCCGGGGGCGTGCGGGATCGGGTTGGTCGCGGTCGCGCCCGGTTCGCTGGTCGGCGCGCGGCCGGCATCGGCCTGCGGATTGGCGCCGCTCATGTTAGTGCCGAGCGTGCGGTCGACGGCTCGGCCGACGGCGGTGCCAGGCGGATTGCCGGGGGTGCCGTCCGGCGCGGTCGTCTGGCCGCTGGCGCGATCGACGGCCCGCCCGGCGGCGGTGCCGGGGGGATTGCCCGGCGTGCCGTCCGGCGCCGCCTGCTGGCCGAACGCGATGGCCGGCGCGGCGAGCATGCCGGCGATCAGGGTGGCGGTAAGGAACGGGGAACGGGTGGCCATTGGGGGCTCCTCAATCTTGCCGGGCATGGCCCGGCTTCCAGGAGGGGAACGCCCTGTTCTTCCGGGGGTTACAGCAGCGGCCGCTGCGGCGCCGGCTGCTCCCAGTATTGTGCGACATGCTGCAGCATGGAGAGATCGCCGATCGCCAGCCGCCCGGCCTCGAGCGTCACCAGCCCGTCCCGCCGCAGGCGCTGGATCACCCGGTTGGTGTGCACCGGCGACAGGCCGAGCGCATCGGCGATGTGCAACTGGGTCAGCGGAAACGGCACGCCGCCGTCCCGCGCCAGGCCAGCGCCGCTGGCGCGCTTGTGGATATGGACCAGCAGCGCCGCGATCCTCTCACGTGCCGTGCGGCGCCCGATGCTCAGCACCGCTTCGTCGACGATCCGCTCCTCATGCGCCGACAGCCAGGTGATATCGAGCGCCAGCGACGGGTGGTCGCGATAGAAAGCCCAGAGCGAATCCCGGGCGAAGACGCAGAGCGAAACCCCGGTCAGCGCTTCGACCCCATGCGCGGTCGCCGCCATGAGTTCGCCCTGCAGGCCGATCAGATCGCCCGGCAGCAGGACGTTCAGGATCTGCCGTCGCCCATCGGCCAGCGTCATGAAGCGGAAGGCCCAGCCGCCGAGCAGGGTAAAAAGACGGTCCGAGGTCTCGCCTTCGGTCAGGATGGCGGCACCGGCCGGCAGCCGGAGCTGGCCGATCTTCCGCCCGGCAACGCTCGCGAGTTCCTGCGGCGGCAGCGGCTTGAAACCAGGCAGCGGCCGCAGGGGGCAGGCCTGGCAGGGAATCGGCGGATCCACAGGGGCTTCCATCGCTCGGAAGATTCCCTTGTCCCACGGTCGCCACCGTTTTGTCCTGCTGACAAGCAGCCCTGGTTGGTGCGTCCTGCGTCGCGGCATGGAGCAGCTGCCGCGCCGGGCCGCGCGCCTGCGCGATCAGCGCCGCAAGCGGCTCGCCAGCGCCTCCGCCAGGGCGGCGCCCACGGCGGCGGCAGGCGTCCTCACGGCCGCCCGCATCGCCTCCCCCAGGGGATCGGACGCCGCGGCGGACCGCAGCATGGCCTGGCGCAGATAAAGCGCCTCGGCCGCCACCGGATCATGGGACGGGCGCGCGAACAACAGGAACAACCCGGCCATCGCCAGGTCGAACAACGTGATGACGCCGGCCGCCCAGGCCGGCCCCAGATATGGCAGCAGCACGTGCCAGGCGGTGATGTGCAGCATCACCACCCCGGCCGTGGCGAAGAGGCCGGCGCCCAGCTGCCAGGCGATGCGGCGCGCCAGACCACGGGCCTCGCGCCGCAGCCGCAGGCCTTCGGCCTGGGCCGCGACCCCGAGGAGGCGAAGTGCCCGCATCGATCAGCGGCGGATCAGCAGCGCCGCGACGAACCCCGCGAGCGCCGCCAGTCCGAGGGCCGCGATCGGCTTTTCCTGCACCTGTCCGGAGAGGCGATTGGCCTGGTCCCGGATGCCGGCAATGGTGCTTTCCGCCGCATGTTCGGCACGGTCGGCGGCGCTGGCCAGGGCCGGCGTGATGCGTTCCGTCATCAGCTGCTCGACCTTCGCGCGCAGCGCGGCGATCTCGGCGGAAGCGACGCCACCGGCTTCAGCGGCGATGGCCTGCACGGTCTCTTCGGCGGTGTCGGCGCGGCGCTTGCTCATGATCCCCATCCTTCAATCTCCATCGTCGTGACGTGCACGCCCCGGAGAACGTGGCAGCACAGCACGGGTTGCGCCGCATCCGCAACAGCCCGGCGTGGGTCGCGACTCGCTCCACCATCGCAACCTGCCGGGCTTCGCCGCGTTCCCTGCGGGCCCAGCTTCCCTGCGGGCCCAGCACGGAGCATCCCGCGTGGCCAGCCCGTCGCTTCCCAAGCTCGTTCTGCAGCGGCCCGACGGCAACGGCCCCGGCACGGCCGGCATCCTGATCTTCGGCATGGTGCTGGTGGCGCTTTCGGCGGGGCGCGAGGTCTTCATCCCGATGGCGCTGGCCTTGCTGCTCTCGGTCGCGCTGATGCCGCTGGCCAATCGGATGCAGCGCATCGGCGTGCCGCGCATCCCGGCCGTGCTGCTGCTGCTGTTGCTGAGCCTCGGCATCATCTGCGCGGTGCTGCTGCTCTTCGTCTCCCAGGCGCTGACGCTTGCCGGCGACCTGCCGGCCTGGGAACAGACGCTGCGCGCCAAGCTCCAGGCACTGAGCGATGGCTCCGGCGTGCTGGAGCGCGCTTTCGGCACCCTGCAGCGGCTGTCGGAAGAGCTCGGCCGGCGTGACGCGACGCCGGCGCCGGCCGTGGTGGCGGCCGCGCCGCCGACTTCCCCGCTTGCCACGATGTTCCAGGTGGCGGGCGTGGTGCTGGCACCGATCGCCTCGCTCGCCGTCGCCATGCTGCTGCTGACCTTCCTGCTGGTGCAGCGGGAGGACGTGCGCGACCGTGTGCTGCGGCTGGCCGGCACCGGGGATATCCATCGCACCACGCGGGCCATGGCCGATGCCACCGAACGGGTCGGGCGCTACCTGCTGGTGCAGTTGCTGATCAATGGCGGCTTCGGCCTGGCGATGGGCCTCGGCCTGGTGGCGATCGGCGTGCCGAACGCGCCGCTCTGGGGCCTGCTGTTCTTCGTGATGCGCTTCGTCCCCTTTCTCGGCGTCTGGCTGGCGCTGCTGCTGCCGCTGCTGGTCACCTTCGCCACCACCGATGGCTGGGCGGTGCCACTGCTGGTGCTGGCGCTCTTCGCCTCCGTCGACGTCATGGCCACCTATATCCTGGAGCCCTGGCTCTACGGCAGCACCACCGGCATCACGCCGCTGGCGCTGCTGGTCTCCTCCGCGGTCTGGACGGTGCTGTGGGGGCCGGTCGGACTGATCCTCGCGCCACCGATCACCGCTTGCCTGGTGATCCTGGGCCGGCATGTCCCGGCGCTGAATTTCCTGGAGGTGCTGCTCGGTGACCGGGCACCGCTACCGGAACCGCTGCGCTTCTACCAGCGTTGCCTGGCGCGCGATGAGACGGGCGTGGAAGCCGTGGCCATCGCCCATGCGGCGGCGACCGATCTCGGCGCCACGCTCCGCGAGCTGGCGCTGCCGGCGATCGAGACCGCGCGGCAGGACCGGCGTGCCGGACACCTTACCGCGGCCGATGCCGCGGAGATTGCCGGCATCGTCGGCCGGCTGGCGCGACGGCTTGGCGATGCCGATCAGAATCCCAGCGCGCTCCAGGGCGCCAGCGTCGCGCTGCTGCCGGTCGCCGGCCCGCTCGACCAGGCATTGGCCGAGGTGGCTGGCGCGCTGCTGCGGCACGAAGGACATCCGGAGGCAGCCATGGCGGACATGGCCCTGGTCTGCGCCGCCGAAGCCTCCTCCCCCACGCGATTGCGGCGGGCGCTGGCGGAGGCCCGCCGCCGGGCGGCGCATACCGCGGCCCTGACGATCGGGGAGGATGCGGCGGGCTGCGCTGGCGGCGCCGGCGCGACGCCGGTGCTGCGCGGCGCGGAGGCCCTGCTGGCGTGGGCCGGCGCATCCCGGCCGCAGAAGACCGCCGCCTGACGGGAACAGGGCCCTGTTCCTGCCAGGCGCGGTGCTGTCATACCGGCGCGCGGCGCCCTACCAATCCTGCGCGCGCGCGGCGAGATCAGTCGACGGCGCGATCGACGGCGCGGCCGGCACGTTCGACCGGGCCACGCGGCGGATCCACGGTGTCGCGGGCCCGCTCCAGCGTGCGATCCACCCGTTGCCCGGCCCGCTCCGCAGGGCCGTCGTCGCAGGCGATCAGCGGCAAGGCGAGTGCGAGCACGGCAAGCGATGCCAGGGCGGTCCGGCCAATCGAACGCATCGGTGTCTCCTTCGATATTGACGAAAGGGAAACACGCGGCACTTGCCCTGGTTTCAGCCGGTCATGGCCCGGCTGGGCGGCACCATATCGGCCGGGCGGGGTTCCAGCGGGAACCGCACCCGGATCTCGGTGCCGCTCTCCTGGCGGATTTCGACTTCGCCGCCGAGATGCTGCGTGAAGCCGTGGATGAGGCGCAGGCCCAGACCCTGCGGCGGCTCCTCGCTCGGTGCCATGCCGGCGCCGTTATCGGCGACGCGCAATTCCGCATTCTCGCCCTCGCGCTGCAGCGTGACGCTGATCATGCCGCCTTCCCCGTCCGGAAAGGCATGCCGCATGGCGTTGCTGACCGCTTCGGTGACCAGCAACGCCAGCGAGATCGCCTGGTCGGAGCCGATCTCGATGTCGTCGGCGTCGATCTCGATATGGAAGATCTCCTTGCCCTGCGTGCCCATGGCGTCGGAAAGCTGGCGGCAGAGTTCTTCCAGGAAAGGACGCAGCGCGATGCGTTCGAAGCTCTGGTGCAGATAGAGGTGGCGGTGCAGCGTCGCCAGCGCCTGCACCCGGTCGCGCGCCATGCCGAATTCCGCGACCGCGCGCGGTTCGCTGAGCCGCCCGGCCTGCATGCTCAGCAGGGAGGCGACGATCTGCAGATTGTTCTTCACCCGGTGATGGATCTCCGCCATCAGCAGGTCGCGCTGGCCGAGCGCCGCCCGCAGGGCCATCTCCCGGTCGGCGATGACGGTGGAGGCGGCGGCGAGTGCCGCGCCCAATTCCAACACCTCGCGCGGGTCGTTGATGCGGGTGTCCGGGGTGAAGGGCTGGCCCGGCGTCCAGGCGCGCACCCGTGCCGCGAGAACCCGCAACGGCCGGGCCACCGCGATCTCCGCCCCGAAGACGATCGCGGCGAGACAGGCCAACAGGAACAGTGACAATTCCAGCACACGGTCGCGCAGCGACGCGGCCGCCAGCGCGCGCACGGTTTCGGAAGAGATGCCGATCATCAGCCGCAACTCGGCTTCCAGCACGGCGACGGACCAGACATGCGCCGTACCGTCGCGCGCGATGCCTTCGACCGTCTGGCCCTCGCCGCTCGCCAGGCTGGCGGTCAGCGCGGGATCGGGCAGTTCGGAATCGCTGCCGCCGGTCAAAGGGATGGCGGTGCCGCGCCGGTCGAGCAGCCAGACATTGTGTGGCTGCTGCATGGCGGTGTTGCGGTTGGCGCGAACGAAGTATTCCAGCACCGCCGCCGTCGCCATCACGCCGCGGACCTGCCCACCCGGCGCGATGACCGGTGCCGCCGCTGGCAGGACGCCGCGGCCGCTGAAGGTGCCGACCATGAATTCGCCGAGCACGTAGCTACGCTCCGCGATCGCACCCTGGAAATAGCTCAGCTCACGAAAGCTCCTGCCGCGCTCTCCCGGGATCGCGCTGCACAGCAGCCGGCCTTCCGTATCCATCAGCCAGATGTTGGAGTAGCGGTCCGGGAACAGCTCCAGCACGCTGCGCAGCGCGCGGTCGCAAACCTCCGGGGCCGCGTCGAGCAGCTCCACGCGACGGGCCAGGCCCGTGATCAGTTCCTGCATGGCGTCGAGCCCGGCGCCCTGCCGCGCGGCGGCGGCTTCGCGCAGCATGATGGCCTCCTGCCGGCCGGCATCGAGCGCGCGGTCGTAGTTCACCCAGGCGTGACCACCGGCGATGCCGAGCACCGGCACGGTGGCGATGGCAACAAGGAGGAGGAGCCTGCCGCGGACGCCTCGGAAAAACCGGGTCGCGGCGGAAGGGCGGCCGGCCGGAGCCGGTCCGCCGGCAGTCACTTCTCGCGGTCCCGTTCGATCAGCTTCAACAATTCCTCCGGCACTGGCTCGCGCGCGACGTCATCATACATCGCGTGCAGGCCGCGCCGAAGCCAGAGGTCGAAGGCTGCGTCGGGCACCGCCCTCTTGCCCTGGCGCGCGGCGATCCGCGGCATCGGCTTCTCCGGGGGTTGCTTGCTGTCGGGAGCGTCGTCCATCACATCCAGTGCCGAGGTGGCTCCATCGCGTCCTGGGTGCGAGGGCTATCAAGCTTAGCCTTAGCCGCGGGCTTCGCGCCAGCAGCGATCCGGCGCGGCGTCGCGCGGCGGCTCTCCTCCTCACCCAGCATCCATATCTCGAGCTGGCGGCGGGCGCGGAAGACGCGGCACTTGGCGGTGCCGATGGCGCAGCCCATCGCATCCGCCACCGCCTCGTAGGACATGCCCTGCACCGCGACCATCACCAGCGCGGAGCGCTGATCGGCCGGCAGCCGCGCCATGTTCCGGCGCAACTCGCCCACCGCGAAGCTGTCTTCCTGCCCGGCGGGGCGGGCAATGGCGGCAGCCGGCGCGTCATCCATCTCCACCGTGTCGCGGTCGCGACGGCGGTCGGACAGGAAGCGGTTGCGGAGGATGCGGAACATCCAGGCCTGGAAATTGGTGCCCGGTGTGAAGCTGTGCTGCGCGGCGAGCGCATTCGTCACCGCGGCCTGGACCAGGTCGTCGGCATCGGCGCGGTTGCGGGTCAGGGACATCGCCTGCACCCGGAGCCGCGGCAGGGCCGCGACCAGCGCGTCATGGAAGCTGAAGGCGACGTCCGGGCCGGCATCGGCGGTCGGCGCCACGGGGAAGGTCTCGCTGTGCTTCATCATGACCGGTCAATGCGCGAGCGCCGGGATCGGTTGCCGGACCGATATCACAACATCGTTGACCGAAATCGCCGCTGGCGATGCAACCTTTGGACGGGGTTCGTCATTGGGGGTTGCGATGACAGATGCCCTGGCCACCGCGCCTCGCGCCGATCCGCCCCGATCACCCCCCATGATAGCGCCGCGCCAGCGTGACGCGCGCCCGCGATATCCGGGCCTTGATGGTGCCTGGCGCCACGCCGCAGACCTCGGCCGCCTCCTCGATCGAGAACCCATGCGCGCTGACCAGGATCAGCGCTTCCCGCTGGCCCTCCGGCAGGCCCCGCATGGCGCGGTCCAGGTCACCGAGGTCGGCGGCGTCCTGCTGGCTGGCCCGGGCCGTCGCGTCGCGGTCCAGGCGGCCGAGCGCGCGGGTCTCACTCGCCCGGCGGCGCCCGTGTTCCAGATGCGCATTGCGCAGGATGCGGAAGCACCAGGCGCGCAGCTCGGTACCAGGCTGCCATTGCTGCTCCGCCGCCAGCGCGCGAAGCACCGTTTCCTGCACCAGATCGTCGGCCCGGCTGGGGTCATGCGCCAGGAAGCGGGCGAAGGCGCGCAGCGAGGGCAGCAGCGGCACCAGGGCCTGGCGGAAATCGCCGGCCGGATCCGCGAGGCGCAGCGACGTCATGCGCGGCCCGACACCGGACAATGGTTGCAGCCGAAGCGCCCGTCCCGGAACATGGATTTCATGACCCCGACCATAACGGTGCTTTCAGAGGTGCCAAGATGAACGCCTTCACCCAGGCCGAGTTGCTGCGCGCCCTGCCCCAGGCGCGGCGCTTCGCCCGTGCCATCACCGGTGAGCAGACCCGTGGCGACGCGCTGGTGGCCGAGGCCATCGGGGCCGGGCTGCCCACGGAGCTGCCCGCCCGCCTCGCGCTCTATGCCGCCATCGTCCGGCGGGCGCCGCCGCCGCCGGGTGACCAGCCCCAGCTCACGCCGCTGCAGCGGCAATTGCTGCTGCTGACCGCGCTCGAGGATCTGAGCATCCCCGATGCCGGCCGCGTGCTCGGCCTCGATGAGCCGGAG
>DASYDR010000254.1:0-7635 GCA_036499545.1 Roseomonas sp.
CTCGTTCAGCCGGTTCACGATGTCCGAGGTGCTGGTCGGAATCTCCTCCCGCACCAACGGGTTCAGCATCACCAGCAGCAGATCCGGCGGCCCGCCCTGCTCATAGAGCGGCCAAAGCGCCGGATTGCCGAGATAGCCGCCATCCCAATAGGGTTCGCCATCGATCTCCACCGCCTTGAACACCTGCGGCAGGCAGGCGGAGGCGAGCAACGCATCCGGCGTGATCTCCTTGCGGGTGAAGATGCGCGGCTTGCCGCTGCGCACGCTGGTCGCGGAGACGAACAGGCGCGGCGCCTTGGTGGCGCCGCGCAGCGCGTCGAAATCGATGCATTCCTCCAGCGCGTGGCGCAGCGGGTTCCATTCGAAGGGAAAGGGATTGAGCTGATAGGGCGACAGCACCCGGGCCATGGTGTCGAAGGCCTGGTAGGCCAGCGAATAGGTCAGGTCGTGGCCCCAGATCGCCTTCTCGAACGGCGTCGAGCGCACCGGGTTGAACAGCAGCTTGGTCGCGACGTTGCGCCAGAAGGTGCCGAGGGTGCGGATGGCGCCGGCGGCGCCATCCTCGATCAGGCCCTGCACCACCAAGGTCGCGTTGATCGCGCCGGCCGAGGTGCCGGAGAGGCCGTCGATCTCCAGCCTCTCCTCTTCCAGCAGCCGCTCCAGCACACCCCAGGTGAAGGCGCCATGCGTGCCGCCGCCCTGCAGGGCGAGGCTGACGCGCTTCCTGGGCGGCGCGGGCGGCGGGCCTCCGGCTTCGTTCACGCCGAGGTCCAGCCGCCATCGATCGACAGCGCCGTGCCGGTCACCCCGCCCGAGCCCGGGCCGCAGAGGTAAAGTGCCATCCGCGCCACCTCATCGACCTCGATCCAGCGCTTGGAAGGCTGCTTCTCCAGCAGGTAGTCGGTCAGCGCGGCTTCCTCGCTGACGCCATGCGCCTTGGCCAGCGGGCCGATCTGGGCTTCGGCCAGCGGCGTGCGCACGAAGCCCGGGCAGATGGCGTTGACGGTGATCGGCGTCTTCGCGACTTCCTGCGCCACCACCTTGGTCATGCCGACGACGCCGTGCTTGGCGGCGACATAGGCGACCTTCTCCGGGCTGCCGCGCAGGCCGTGGGCGGAGGCGATGTTGATGATGCGCCCCCAGTTGCGCGCCTTCATGCCCGGCAGCGCCGCCTTCATGGCGTGGAAGTTGCTGCTCATGTTGATCGCGATGATCGCGTCCCACTTCGCTTCCGGAAATTCCTCGATACCGGCGACGAACTGGATGCCGGCATTGTTGACCAGGATGTCGAGGGTGCCGAGCGCCGCTTCCGCATCGGCGATCATCTGGCGCACCTGCTCGGGCTTCGAGAGGTCGGCCCCGGAATAGGGGGCTTCCGCGACACCCATCAGGGCGCCGGCCTGGGCACGCGCCGCCGCGATCTCCTCCGGCTTGCCGAAGCCGTTCAGCATGACCTTGGCGCCGGCTTCGGCCAGCAGCAGCGCGATGCCATGCCCGATGCCGCTGGTCGAGCCGGTGACCAGCGCGCCGCGCCCCGCGAGAAATTTGTCCATATCACCCTGTCCTTCGCCTGGAGCGGGATTGCTCCCGCCGGAACCCCCAGCCTCGCTTCTTCCGAGCTTTGTGCGTCTCCCCGAGAGGAAACCCCCAGGAGATGGTGCGCCGCAGCAGCCCGGAAATGGGCTGCCACACTGATCCCTAGAGCAAGTGCCTGGCGCGAGGAAGCATCAGGGCAGGTGCCGAAGCCAGCCCACCAGGCCTTTGGCGAAGGGCGACAGCAGCTTCGGGGTGTAGAACTCGGCGGCGGCCCGCTTGCCGGCCTCGGCCAGGACCGGATAGGGCAGGACCAGGCCGGACAGGGCCGAAAGCGGCAGTTTTCGCCCGATCATCAGGCCGTAGATGCCCGCCATCTCCCCGGCATGGGCACCGAGCAGGGAAGCGCCCAGCAGCCGGCCTTTCGGCGTGGCGACCAGCTTCACCATCCCGTCCGGCCGCCCATCCGCGATCGCCCGGCCGGTCTCCGACAGCGGCCAGCGCAGGATCGACAATTCCGTGTGTCCGGCCGCCCGCGCCTCCTCCTCGGTCAGGCCGACCTGGGCGAGTTCCGGCTCCGTGCCGATCAGCCGCGGCAGCGCGGCGGGGTCGAGCCGGGCCGGCAGGCGGAACAGCATGCGCCTGGCCAGGATGGCGGCGTGCTCGGTGGCGACATGGGTCGCGGTCCAGGGGCCGATCCCTTCCGGATCGGCGATGTCACCCGCGGCATAGACCCGGGGGTTGGAGAGGCTGCGCAGCCCGGCATCGGTCGCGACGCCGCGTTCGGTCGCCTGGACCTTGCCCGCCACCAGGTCGAGCGAGGCGAGTCGCGGCGCCCGGCCGACCGCCAGCAGCAGGTGGGTCGCCCCGAAGCGGCTGCCATCGGTGAGTTCGAGCGCCACCCCTTCCCCATCCCGGGCCACCCGGGCCAGCCCCACCCCTTCCCGCAGGGTGACGCCGTCGGCGGCCAGCGCGTCCCGCAGGCCGTCGGCCAGTTCGGCATCTTCCCGCGCGGCGATGCGGGCGGGCTCGATCAGGGTGACCAGGCAGCCGAGCCGGGCATGGGCCTGCGCCATTTCGAGCCCCACCTGGCCGCCACCCAGGATCGCCAGATGCCCGGGCGGGTCGACCAGGTCGAACAATGTCTCGTTGGTCAGCCAGGGAATATCGGTCAGGCCCGGGATATTGGGGACGACCGGGGCGCTGCCGGCGGCGATGACGCAGCGGCGGAAGCGGATCCGGCGGGTGCCGGCCTCGATTTCGTCGGGGGCCACGAAATGGGCGGCGGCGGCGACCACCTCCACCCCCATGCCGTGCAGCCGGGCCGCGGCGGCATTCGGGGCGGCGCGGGCGATGGCGCCCTGGACATGGGCGCGGATCTGGGTCCAATCGATCTCCGGCGGCGGCAGGTGGATGCCGAAACGCCGCGCGTCGCGGATCCCGGCCGCCGCTTTCGCGGCCGCCGACAAGGCCTTGGCGGGGATGCAGCCGGTGTTGAGATGCGTGCCGCCCATCCGGCCCCGCTCGGCCAGCGCGACCCGAAGGCCGAGCCCGGCCGCGATGGCCGCGATCTGCAGGCCGGCGGCCCCCGCGCCGATCACCGCCACATCCACCGCGTCCGTCATGCTGCACCTGCTCGCTTGCGGCCCCGGCATAGGCCAGGATCGTGACGTCGGCCAGGGCAGGCAGGCGTCGTCGCGGTTGACGGGCGCCCCCCTGGCTCCCTATACGTCCCGGCCTTCGCCGGACCACCCGAGGTGGGACCGGCCGCCGTGCTGTCCGCCCGCCGGACAGGCGGAGGATTTCAGGAGAGTTTGTCGTGAAGCGTACCTATCAGCCGTCGAAGCTCGTCCGGAAGCGCCGCCATGGCTTCCGTACCCGCATGGAAACCGTCGGCGGCCGCCGGATCCTGGCCAATCGCCGCTCCAAGGGCCGCAAGCGCCTCTCCGCGTAAGCGGCGCGCGGCCGGAGACGCCCTGACCATGGCGGAACGGCCCGATGCACTCCCGACCGAGATGATGCCGGTGCGGCTGAAGCGCCGGCGCGATTTTTTGCGGGTGGCTGCCAAGGGCAAGCGCGCGGCCCGGCCCGGCCTCGTGCTGCAGGCCATGGCCGCGGACGCGCCGGCGCCGCGCATCGGCTTCACGGTCACCAAGAAGGTCGGCAACGCCGTGGTGCGCAACCGCGCCAAGCGGCGCCTGCGCGAAGCCGCGCGGCTGGCCATTCCGGCCCTGCTCGCCGAAGGCGCCATGGCGCCCGGCTGGGAGCTGGTGCTGATCGGCCGCGACGCCACGCCATCGCGCGATTTCCGCACCCTGCTGGGCGACCTGCGCGGCGCGCTGCGCCAAGCTGGCGTCCTGCAAGCCGACCAGGCGCCCACCGCCCCCACGCGGCCGCAGGCCGCCCCCCATCCCGGCGGGGCGAGCGCAGCGATGCCCCGGGGCCGCGAATGCGGCCCCGGGCGCGACCACCAGCCACCGCCCGCGCGCCCTGACAGCGCGCAAGCCAAGCGGCCGGAGGCCGCGCCGGCGCTTGAGGCCAATCAAAAGGCCCCTGAGGCCGAAATATGACCCTCGACGGCGCCGCGACCTTTGCATTGAAGGGCTGTGTCCACACCTATCGCTACACGCTGCGCGGCGTGATCGGCAGCCATTGCCGCTTCCATCCCCATTGCAGCGACTATGCGCTGGAGGCCCTGTCGGCCCATGGCGCGCTGCGCGGCAGCCTGATGACGGCGCGGCGCATTCTTCGCTGCAATCCCTGGCATCCGGGCGGCTATGACCCGGTCCCGCCCACCCCGACGCCCAAAGGCTGACACGTTCGTCATGGACCAGAAGCGCCTCCTCGCGGCGATCGCGATCTCGATCGGCATCCTGCTGGTCTTCGATGCGTATAACCGCAGCAACCGCCCGCCGCCGCAGCCGATCCAGCAGACGACGGAGCAGGCGGCGGCCCCCGCGTCGAACGCCACCCCGGCCGTGCCCGTGCCCGCAGGGCAGCAGGCGGTGACCGCCGCACCGGGGGATGCGCCCGCCGAAGCCGCCCGCGGCCCGGCGCCGCGCCTGCCGGTCAGCGGCCCGCGGGTCGAGGGCAGCCTGAACCTGCGTGGCGCCCAGCTCGACCAGCTGGTGCTGCGCGATTACCGCGAGACGATCGAGCCCAATTCGCCGCAGGTGCAGCTGTTCAGCCCCCGCGAGACGACCGAAGGCTATTTCGCGCAATGGGGCTGGACCGCGGCCGATGGCCGCACCCGGGTGCCCGACAACAATTCCGAATGGCAGGCGAGCGCGCCGCGGCTGACGCCCGATACCCCGGTCACCCTGACCTGGGACAATGGCCAGGGCCAGGTCTTCGAGATCGGCCTGACGCTCGATGCCAACTACATGGTCAATGTCCAGCAGCGGGTGCGCAACAGCGGCACCGACAGCGTCTCCGTGCTGCCCTGGGCCCGCATCCGGCGCCAGGGGCTGCCGCACCTGGCCGGCTATTACGTGCTGCATGAAGGCTTCATCGGCGTGCTCGATGGCCGGCTGCAGGAAATGACCTATGCCAATGTGAAGTCTGAAGGCGAGAAGCGCCGCGGTCCGGGCATGGAGCAGGATGCCCGTGGCGGCAGCTGGCTCGGCTTCACCGACAAGTACTGGCTCGCCGCGCTGATCCCCGCCGAAGCCGACACCGTGATGCGCGCCGCCTTCCGCCATGTCGCAGAGGGCGGGCAGGATCGCTGGCAGGCCGACATGGCGCCCAACGCGCCGCAGATCGTGGCCGCCGGCGCCACCGCCCAGCTCGCGACCCGGTTGTTCGCCGGCGCCAAGGTGGTGAGCATCCTGGATGACTACGCATCCCGCCTCGGCATCACCGACTTCGACAAGGCGGTTGATTTCGGCTGGTTCTACTTCCTGACGAAGCCGTTCTTCTATGCCATCCACTGGCTGAACAGCATCGTCGGCAATTTCGGCATCGCCATCCTGCTCTTCACCCTGTTCATCAAGGGCCTGTTCTTCCCGCTGCAGAGCAAGGCCTATCATTCGATGGCCAAGATGAAGCTGCTGGCGCCGAAGATGCAGGAGCTGAAGGAGCGCCATAAGGACGACCCGCAGAAGGTCCAGTCCGAGATGATGGCGCTGTACCGGACGCAGAAGATCAACCCGGCATCCGGCTGCCTGCCCATCCTGATCCAGATCCCGGTCTTCTTCTCGCTCTACAAGGTGATCTTCGTCACCATCGAGATGCGGCAGGCGCCCTTCTTCGGCTGGATCCGCGACCTGTCCTCGCCCGATCCGACCAACGTCTTCAACCTGTTCGGCCTGCTGCCCTTCGACCCGGCGCAGTACAGCCACTACCTGCACATGCCGGCCCTGGCGCTGCTGATGGGCTGCACGATGTGGGCGCAGCAGCGGCTGAACCCGCAGCCGCCGGACCCGATCCAGGCCAAGATCTTCGCCTGGATGCCGGTGATCTTCACCTTCATGCTGGCGAGCTTCCCGGCCGGCCTCGTGCTCTACTGGACCTGGAACAACCTGCTCTCGATCGCGCAGCAATCCTACATCATGCGCCACGACCGGGCGAAAGCCCGGGCGGAGAAGCGGGCCGGCGCCCTGGCGAAGAAGGGGTGAGCGGCGCCTTCCTGCCCGCGGGCGGCCTCATCGAGGCCCAGGATGACGCCACGCGGGCGGCGCTGATCGAGGCCGGGCGGCTGCTCTTCGCCCGGCCTTGCGAGTTCTTCTACGCCTCGCAGCGCATCGACCAGTTGCCGCCGGCCAACCTGCCGGAGATCGCGCTCTGCGGCCGGTCGAATGTCGGCAAGTCGTCGCTGATCAATGCCTTGACCGGGCAGAACGCGCTCGCCCGGGTGTCCAACACGCCCGGGCGGACCAAGCAGCTCAATTTCTTCGATCTCGGCAAGCGGCTGACCATCGTCGACATGCCGGGCTACGGCTACGCCCAGGCGTCGAAGAGCGTGAAGGCCGATTGGCAAGGGCTGATGTTCGAGTTCCTGCGCGGCCGGCAGACGCTCCGCCGCGTCTTCCTGCTGCTCGATGCGCGGATCGAGACCAAGCAGGCCGATCACGCCGCGATGAAGCTGCTGGATGAAGCGGCGGTCGGGTTCCAGATCGTGCTGACCAAGGCCGATGACGCCAAGCCCTGGTGGCTGGCCAAGCGGCAGGAGGAGGCGCAGGCGCTGGCCCGCAAGCATGTGGCGGCGCATCCGCTGGTGCTGACCACCAGCAGCGAGACCGGCGCCGGCATTGCCGAACTGCGCGCCGAGATCACCGCCCTCGCCGAGCCGCTCTGAGAGGCTGTTTGAGAATGGCTGTGGGACGCCCTGACGGGTCTTTTCCGCCCCTGCCGCACCAGCCTCCTCGCCGATGCAACCAGCATCGGCTGCGTCGCCCGGCACGGCAGGGACGAAAAAACCCTCGTCAGGCCGCCGCCACCCCATTCTCAAACAGCCTCTGAGCGGCTTCCTTGCCGGGCTACAGGGCCGCCACTATGGTGCGGCGCATCACGGCCAGCGCAAGTTCCACGACATGACCAAGACGGGGAAGCCGCCGAGCTTCCAGGAAATGATTCTGCGGCTTCACGCCTTCTGGGCGGCGCAGGGTTGCCTGATCCTCCAGCCCTACGACATGGAGGTCGGCGCCGGCACCTTCCACCCGGCGACGACCTTGCGCGCCCTCGGCCCGGCGCCGTGGAAGGCCGCCTATGTGCAGCCTTCCCGCCGGCCGTCGGATGGCCGCTACGGCAAGAATCCGAACCGGCTGCAGCACTACTACCAGTACCAGGCGATCCTGAAGCCGACGCCGCCCGATCCGCAGGCGCTGCTGATCGAGAGCTACCGTGCGCTCGGCATCGATCCCGCCCTGCACGACATCCGCTTCGTGGAGGATGACTGGGAAAGCCCGACGCTCGGCGCCTGGGGCCTCGGCTGGGAAGTCTGGTGCGATGGGATGGAGGTGACCCAGTTCACCTATTTCCAGCAGGTCGGCGGCATCCCCTGCGAGGTCCCCGCCTGCGAGCTGACCTACGGGCTGGAACGGCTGGCGATGTATATCCAGGGCGTCGAGAACGTCTACGACCTGGATTTCAACGGCCAGGGCG
>DASYDR010000255.1:0-4595 GCA_036499545.1 Roseomonas sp.
GAAAGCCAGCGCATCCTCCGCCCGCTCTTCCGGCGACTTGCCGAAATGCACGGTGGCGGCATAGGCCTGCACCTTGTCGCGGGCCGCGCCCCAGAGGCGATAAAGCGGCGTCTGCAGCGCCTTGCCGATGATGTCCCAGAGCCCGATTTCAAGGAAGAAGATGCGGACCGGGATCTTGCCGAGGCCGAAGGTGTATTCGGCCGCCTTCTCCTTCAGGAAGAAATCGCGATTGTGCACCTCGATCTCGAAGGGGTCCTTGCCGACGAAATACTGCGCCTGGCGGTCGACCTCCGCGCCGTAATCCTCCGGCAGGGTGTAGTCGCCGTCCATGGTGGTGCCGATCAGGCCGATATTGGTGTGGAACTGCACCATGACGTAGTCGCGGGTATCGAGCGGCAGCTTCTCCGGATCCCAGGGACGCACCAGGCCGCCGCCGGTCGGCACGTTGCGCACCACGACCGTCTTCACCTTGGTGATGCGGATCGGCGGCAGGCCGGCGGGACGCTGCGGCACCGCATCGGGGCCAGTGGCGGGGGGAAGGGACATGACAAGGCTCCGTGGAATCGGTCGCGCAATCGCATTGCCGCGATGACACGACTTATCATTCTATTCCAACAGATGGCAATATCGCGCAATTCGGCCCATCCAGGCCCATTCAGCCCTGAACGGGTACGATCCGCAGCGTGACGTTCAGGCCCCGCAGCGCTTCCTGATGGGCCGCCGCGAGCCCAGCATCGGTGACGATCGCATCCACCTCGGACAGGTCGCAGATCGTGCAGAAGCTCGGCGGGCCGAATTTGGAACTGTCCGCCAGGACCAGGGTCCGGCGCGCCGCGGCGATCATGGCGCGCTTCATCGCCGCCACCTCCAGCGAGGTCTCGGTCAGGATCGCGCCGGTGACCGCATGGGTGCCGATGAGCGCGAGGTCGGCATGGATGGTGCGCAGGAAATCCTCGCCCGGCCGCCCCACCAGGGTCAGCGATCCGGCGCGCACGGTGCCGCCGGGCACCACCAGCTGCACCGCGGGCGCCGCGGCCAGCAGCTGCGCGATGGCCAGGCTGTTGGTCACGGCGGTGAGCGGCAGCTGGCGCTGGATGACCAGCCGCGCCACTTCCAGCACCGTCGTGCTGGCATCGAAGATCACGCTCTGCCCCGGCTGGATCTCCGCCGCGACCGCCGCGGCGATGGCCATCTTCTCCGGCCGGGCAAGCTCCGCGGCCAGGGTGATCTCCGGTTCGAAGGTCGCGTGCTCGGTCCGTTGCAGCAGGGCGCCGCCATGGGTGCGGACCAGGGCGCCACCTTTCACCAGATGCTCCAGGTCGCGCCGGACGGTGGAGCCGGAGGCGCCGATGGCCTCGGCCAGTTCCTGGATCGACGCCGCCCCGGTCTGCCGCAGCCGGTCCAGGATCAGCGCCCAGCGCCGGGCCGGCAGCATCTCCACCCGGCCGCGCCCCGGCATGTCGCCCTCAGCCACGTGCACTGTCCCCAGGGAAGGTAGATGGAAGATTTTGGAAGATCACTGTAGCTTTTGACGGATTCTGGCCGCCTGTGGCGACGAGGAAGCGTTTGGATATCACCGCAACGGGATCTGCATCATGAATAAAATCGCGATTGTCGGCTGTGGCCTGGTCGGCGGCTCCTGGGCGCTCGTCTTCGCGCGCGCCGGCCACGACGTGGTGCTGCACGACCCGTCGCCCGCTTCCATCACCGCCGCGCTGGACTTCGTCCGCGCCACCGCGCCGGCGCTGGCGGCGCAAGACCTGCTGAACGGCCAGACCGCCGAGCAGGTGATGCAGCGCCTGCGCAGCACCGCCAACCTGGCCGAGGCCGTGGCCGATGCGGACTACATCCAGGAAAGCGCGCCCGAGCGCCTGCCGATCAAGCAGGCCCTCTACCGGGAGCTGGCGCCGCTCGCGAAGCCGGATGCGGTGCTGGCGAGTTCCACCTCCGGCCTGCCCGCCTCCTCCTTCACCGCCGACATCCCCGGGCGGGAGCGCTGCCTGGTCGCGCACCCGATCAACCCGCCGCACCTGATCCCGCTGGTCGAGCTGGTGCCCGCGCCCTGGACCAGCCCGGACGCGGTGGACCGCACCGAGGTGCTGATGCGCCGCCTCGGCCAATCGCCGATCCGCCTGAACCGGGAGGTCGCGGGCTTCATCGTCAACCGGCTGCAGAGCGCGGTGCTGGCCGAAGCCTTCCGCCTGGTCGAGGACGGCATCTGCGACGCCGGCGCCGTGGACGCCGCGGTTGCCGATGGGCTCGGCCTGCGCTGGGCCTTCATGGGGCCCTTCGAGACCATCGACCTGAATGCCCAGGGCGGCATCGCCGATTACTGCGCCAAGCTCGGCCCCATGTATTACGACCTGGCCCGCGAGCAGGCCGATGCTCGCCCCTGGGGCGAGGCGCTGGTGGCGAAGGTGGAGGCGCAACGCCGCGAACGCACACCGGCGGACGCGCTGGATGCGCGCAAGGCTTGGCGCGACCGCATGCTGGCGGCGCTCATCACCGCCAAGCGGCAAGCCATGCAACGGCTCGGCTGAGTCGCTCCCCCTTGCGTAAGCGCCAAACTGGTCCTACCAATCTGGTGGGGCCAGTCAGTGGGTCCTGGGAGGAAACATGCCCGTCGCCGAAGCCGCCCCCGTGGTGGCCGCGGATGAACGCGCCGCATTGATCGGCGCGATTCTGCGGCTGGCGGCTGAAGCCAGACTGCAGCCCGGCGCCAGGCTGCCGGCGGAGCGTGAGCTCGCCGAGCGGCTTGGCGCCGGCCGCAATGCGGTGCGCGAGGCGATCGCGGTACTGGAAGCGCTGCGGCTGGTGGAACGGCGGCCGAATTCCGGCATCTATCTGCGCGCGGCGGAGCGTGTCGGCAGCCTGGACGCGCTGGTGCTGCAGGCCGATCTCGGCGTGCCGCTGACCCGCGCCGAAGTGGACGAACTCGTCGAACTGCGCCGCATGATGGAGCTGCAGGGCACCGCGCTGGCCTGCCAGCGGCGGACACCGGCGGACCTGACGCGGCTCGCGGCGGCGCTGGCCGAAGGCAGCGGCGCGATCGACCAGGGCGAGGCCTATGCCGCGCATGATGCCGCCTTCCACCTGGCGGTCGCGGAAGCCACCGGGAACCGCATTTTCCTGCGCGTGGTGAATTCCTTCTACCTGCTGTCGCGCGAACGGCGCCGGCGCTACTTCGCGGACGGCAGCCGCGCCGCCGGGTCCCAGGCGCAGCATGCCGAGATGCTGGATGCGATCCGCGACCAGGATGCGCCGCGCGCGGCCGAGATCATGAGCCGGCATCTGCAGGGCGTCGAAAGCTATTGGCTGGAATTGCTGCGCCGTCCGAAGCGCGGCGAGCGGAAGGACACCGAGGCATGAAGGTCACCGACGTCACCTGCCACATCCTGCAATCGAAGGTGGATCGGCCCTTCGTGTCGGCGCGCGGCTGGCAGTACAGCACGCGCGCATCCTGCATCGTCGAGATCAGCACGGATGCCGGCATCACCGGCTGGGGCGAATGCTACGGGCCGGCGGCGGTGAACAAGACGGTGATCGAGACCCAGTACCGCAGCCGCGTCATCGGCCGGGATCCCTTCGATGTCGAAGTGGTGTGGGAAGACCTCTATAACCGTATCAAGGATTACGGCGCGACCGGCTTCTCGATCACCGCGCTGTCCGGCATCGACATCGCGCTGTGGGACGTGATGGGGCGCGCGACCGGCAAGCCGATCCACAAGCTGATCGGCGGCGCCCACCGCACCAGCCTGCAGGCCTATGCGACCGGCCTCTATTTCATCGACATGGACCGGCTGGTCGAAGAGGCGGTGGAGGAAGCGCTGGCCTACAAGGCGCAAGGCTTCCGCGCCATCAAGATGAAGATCGGCCTCGGCGATCCGAAGCTCGATTTCAGGCGGGTGAAGGCGGTGCGCGACGCGATCGGGCCGGAGGTGCAGCTCGCCGTCGACGCCAATCACTGCTTCACCGTGCCGCAGGCGATCCGGCTCGGCCGCATGCTGGAGGAACTCGACCTGATGTGGTTCGAGGAGCCGATCAGCCCCGAAGACCATGATGGCTATGCCGAGGTCACGCGCGCGCTCGACATGGCGGTGGCGGGCGGGGAGAACGACTTCACCCGCTGGGGCTTTCGCGACATCATCGCGAAGAAGGCGATGGACATCGTGCAGCCGGATCTCTGCGCCGCCGGCGGCATCAGCGAATGCCGCAAGATCGCGGCCATGGCGTCCGCGCATGGCGTCGAATGCGTGCCGCATGCCTGGGGCAGCGCGATCGGCCTGGCCGCGACGGTGCAGTGGCTGGCGGCGCTGCCGGACATGCCGCCGGCCTTCCGCCCGATCCCGCCGATGCTGGAATTCGAGCAGACGCCGAACCCCTTGCGCGACGAGCTGGCGAAGGAGCCGATCGTGCAGGTGAACGGCATCGTCAAAGTATCGGATGCGCCCGGCATCGGCATCGAAGTCGATCGCGAAGCTCTTGCCCGCTGGAAGGTTGCCTGAGAGCCCGCCTCGGCATGGAGCAGCGGCGATCCGGCAGTCCTTTTCCGCCCCTGCCGCGCCGGCTTCCTCGCCGATGCAACCAGCATCGGC
>DASYDR010000256.1:0-2845 GCA_036499545.1 Roseomonas sp.
AACCGCGCGAGCTCCGCCTCGACCTCGGCCGCCGTGATGTCGTATTCCGGGATCTGAACGGCGCCGAGCTCGACGACATGGGCGACGCCGATTGCGATCCCGGCCGAGACGCCGAGCCCGCCAAGGACTATTTCCTTGCGGCCCGATTCCTTCGCTATCGGTTCGCGCTGCTCGCCGTCCGCGGCTTTGCGCCGTCGCCGCGGCTTCTCACTCTTCATCGAATTTCCGGTCGATGAGATCGACCAGTGCGGCCAGCACCGAACCGGCCGCCGGCCCTTCGGCCCGCATCTCGATCTCGCAGCCGATGCCCGCCGCGAGCATCATCAGACCCATGATGGAGCGGCCGGACACGTCGGTCTCGCCTTTGACGACGCGGATCTCCGCGTCGTAGGCGTTGGCGACCTTCACGAATTTCGCGGCGGCGCGGGCGTGCAGGCCGCGGGCATTGCAGATCACGATATTGCGACGAAGCACCAGGTCGCTGCCGCAACCGGCGGTACCTGCATCCGGAAGCGTCACCGACAGCATCGGCTCCGGGCGCGTTTCCGCGTCATCCGGCCATTCGTTCATGCGCCGCTTCCCCCGTTCCTCGGCATGCCGTTGACGATGCCGTTCAGCATGTCGCTGCCGCAGGCAATGTATTTGCGGCCCGCCATCTTGGCATGTTCCACCGCGTCGGCCAGCTTTTCGCTGCCGCGCAGCTTCGCGAGCTTGACCAGCAGCGGCAGGTTCACGCCGGCGATCACCTGCACGCCCTGGCGCTCCTTCATCATCTGCATCGCCAGGTTGGACGGCGTCCCGCCGTGCATATCCGTCAGGACGACGACGCCGTCGCCCTGCTCGACCTGGTCGATGCAGCCGCCGATATCCCGGCGGCTATGCTCCATGTCGTCTTCCGGCCCGATGCAGACCGTGGCGACCGCAGGCTGCCGGCCGACCACGTGTTCCATGGCGAGCCGCAGCTCCTCGGCCAAGCGGCCGTGGGTGACCAGCACAAGACCGATCATGATGTTTTCGTCAGGGCCTCCCGACCCGTCTGCCCGTCGGCGGCGCCTGTGTTGGCGCCACCGTTGCGGGGCTCGGCGGCGGGGACCGGGGTCGCGGCCGGCAAGATGCCGCCGCCGATCTCCCGGTGGGTGAGCGCCACCCGCCAGCCGTCTGCGTGAAGATGGTGTGTCAGGCGCTCCGCTGCCAGGACCGAGCGATGCTTCCCGCCGGTGCAGCCAAGCGCGATCGTCAGGTATTTCTTGCCTTCCGCGGTGTAACGGGGCAGCAGCGGATCCAGCAGCCCTGTCATGCGTGCGAAGAAGGGCGCGAAATCGGGATCCGCTTCGATGAAGGCGGCCACCCCCGGATCGCGCCCGGTCAGCGGCCGCAGCGCCGGATCGTAATGCGGATTGCGCAGGAAACGCAGGTCGAAGACCAGGTCGGCTTCCCGCGGGAGCCCCTTCGGATAGGCGAAGGACATCACGCTGACCGACAGCCCGCCGCCTTCCAGCCGGAAGCGCTGCTCGATCAGCCGGCGCATGTCGGGCAAGGGCAGGTCGGTGGTGTCCACCACCATGTCCGCGGCGTCGAGCAGCGGCGCCATCAGCCCCGCCTCCCGGGCGATGCCGTCGGCGACGCGGCTGCCCAGGGGGCCACCCGGCGCCAGCGGGTGGCGCCGGCGCGTTTCGGTATAGCGGCGCAGGATCACGTCCGGCTCCGCCGTCACGAAGACCAGCGTCACGGCGATGTCCGGGCGCAGCCGCAGCCGGTCCAGCAGGCGCAGCGCCGCAGCAGGGTCGAAGTCGCGCGTGCGGGCGTCGACCCCGGCGCCGAGCGGCTGGGTCCCGTCGCCGACCAGCGCTTCCAGCACCGCGAGCGGCGGGTTGTCCACCGTCTCGAAGCCCAGATCTTCGAGGACCTTGAGGACGGACGCCTTCCCGGCCCCGGACAGGCCGGTGACCAGGACGACTTCGCGTTTCGATGGGGGGGCTGGATTGGGCGGGGGGGCCATATCCATGGGTCAGATGCTCATCGGAAGCCTGAGGATAATCGGGCCTTGCCAAGCACGACATCCAGGGCCAGCTCAAGCTTGGCCGGCGCCGAGGCGGCGAAGGGGTCGAGCGCCAGGGCCGGCAGCGTCCGCCCGGCATGGGTCCAGGCAGCGGCGCCCGGCAGGCGCGGCACGTCGGCGCGCGTCACCAGCCGCGCCACCAAGCGCAAGGGCACCTGGGTGGTCACGGGTACGCCTTCCTGGATACCCACCCCGCGCACCTCCAGCAGCCCGGAGAGCGCGGGCGGGGCGCAAGCGACAAGGCCGGACCCGCCATGCGCAACCACCTCCACCTGATCATCCGCCACCAGCGTCCAGCCGTGGCCGAGCAGCCTGAGCAGCAGGTCCGATTTGCCGGACCCTGGCGGGCCGAGGAGCAGGACGCCCTCGCCGCGCCGCGCCGCGCAACCACCGTGGAATGGCATCCATGCCTCCGCTGGGTCGCCCGCCTGTTCGCGGGTGCGGAACATGGCAGAAAGGCGGTGGGTGGGGAAGCGTCACGCCGTTGTGCGGTCACTGTACCCCTGCCAGCCTGTCGTCATGACCCAGAATTCCTTCATCGACCGCACCGCGATCGCCGCCGCCGCCGCGCGTATCGCCGGCCATATCCGCCGCACCCCGGTCCTGGCGCTGCCGCCCGAAGCCCTGGGCCTCGCGGCTGGCGCCCCCCTGGTCCTGAAGCTGGAACAGCTGCAGCTCTCCGGCAGTTTCAAGGCGCGCGGCGCTTTCAACAGCCTGCTGGAAACCCCGGCCCCGCCCGCCGGAGTCATCGCCGCCTCCGGCGGCAACCACGGCGTCGCGGTCGCG
>DASYDR010000257.1:0-35985 GCA_036499545.1 Roseomonas sp.
GCGGCCTCGGCGGCCGGGACGTCGGCAAAGAAGCGGGTGTTCTTCCGCAACGGCGGCCGCGAGGGGCAGCCGGAGCGGCAGAAGACGCCCTGCGTTGTCACCGCGTAGAGGAAGGGGGCCAGGACCGGCGCCGGATCGCGCGCCAGCACCGCCTGCCAGCGGGCCTCATCGGTATCCAGGGGGATCATCATGTCGGGCATGGCGTCTTGTCGCATCCGGCCCCTTCCGCGAACCATCCGGGTGTTGTGTTGGTATGTATATGGGGCCTCAAGCGCCGGCGGCCGCATTCGCGGCCCCGGGGCATCGCTGCGCTCGCCCCGCAGGGATAGGTGGCAGCCTGCGGCTGCGGAGTTGGGTAGGGATAGGGGCACTTGGGGGCTGCATGACAGCCCGGCGGCGCGAATGCGGCGCCATGGCGCCCGGTTTGCGCTACACCATGGCGCGACAGCGGACGGAGTGGATCCGCCGCAAGGGAAGGAGCCGACGGCAAGGTGAGTAACGACAGCGCGCAGATCTTCTCTCACGAGAGCCACCCGGCCCCGGTCGCCGCCGGCGAGCGCGAGGCCCGGCTGCGGGACCCCGGCTTCGGCCGCTACTTCACTGACCACATGGTCACCATCCGGCATTCGGCGGGGCGCGGCTGGCATGACGCGAAGGTGGGCGCGCGGACGAGCTTCCAGTTCGATCCGGCGACGGCCGTGCTGCACTACGCCCAGGAAATCTTCGAGGGCATGAAGGCCTATCGCCTGCCGGATGGCGGCGCCGCGCTGTTCCGGCCGGACGCCAATGCGCGCCGGTTCCGCAACTCCGCCGAGCGGCTCGGCATGGCGACGCTGCCGGAGGATCTGTTCCTTGCCTCCGTGCGCGCCCTGGTCCGCACCGACAAGGACTGGATCCCGTCCGGCGAAGGCGCCTCGCTCTACCTGCGGCCCTTCATGCTGGCGACCGATGTCGCCCTCGGCACCAAGCCCTCGGGCGACTACCTCTACGCCGTGATCGCCTCGCCGGTCGGCGCCTATTTCAAGGGCGGCGCCGCGGCGGTGACGCTCTGGGTGTCCGAGAGCTATACGCGGGCCGCCCCGGGCGGCACCGGCGCCGCGAAATGCGGCGGCAACTATGCCGCGAGCCTCGCCGCGCAGGCGGAAGGCGCCCGCGAGGGCTGCGAGCAGGTGGTCTTCCTCGATGCCGTGGAGCGGCGCTGGGTCGAGGAGCTCGGCGGCATGAACGTGTTCTTCGTCTTCGATGACGGCTCGCTGCAGACGCCGCCGCTGACCGGCACGATCCTGCCGGGCGTCACCCGCGATTCGCTGATCACGCTCGGCCGGGCCCTGGGCCTGACGGTGCGCGAGGAGCCCTATGCCATCGACCAATGGCAGGCGGATGCGCAGAGCGGGCGCCTGCGCGAGGCCTTTGCCTGCGGCACCGCCGCGGTGGTGACGCCGATCGGCACCGTGAAGGGCCGCCGGCACGGCTTCACCATCGGCGACGGTGGCGCCGGCCCCGTCACCACCCGCCTGAAGGCCGCCCTGACCGACATCCAGTTCGGCCGCGCCCCGGACAACCAGGGCTGGCTCGACCGCGTCGTCTGACGCCGACCGCAGCAACCCGCGGCCGCAGCCTTCCCGCTGCGGCCGCGGGCCGCCGCCCCGCCCTCGCAAAGCCCCGGCCGCAGGCCGCCAATAGTCTCAGCGGGGCGAGCGCAGCGATGCCCCGGGGCCGCGAATGCGGCCCCGCGCGCGACCAGCAGCCGCCGCCAATGCCCAACCCGACAGCGCGCAAGCCAAGCCGGCGCATGCCGGCGCCGGCGCCTGAGGCCAGATTTACGTCACATCCCCCTCGGCTTTGCGGCGCAGTTCGCGCAGACGCTGTTCGCCGCCGCGCAGCTTCGGGTGCAGCGCCAGCACCGCCTGGAAGCTGCGCAGCGCCGCCGCCGCATCGCCCCGTTCCTCCTGCAACTGGGACAGGGTGATCAGCGCGGGGAAGTGACGCGGCTCCAGCCGCAGCGCTTCCCGCAGGTCGCGCGCCGCCGCTTCCCGGTCGCCGCCGGCGGCATAGGCCTGGGCGCGCAGGGTCCAGAGCTCGGCGGTGCCCGGCTCCAGCGTGATGGCGGCGTCGAAATCCTCCAGCGCCTCTTCCGGCGCATTGGCCTGCATGTTGCGCAGGCCGCGGCGGACCAGCAGGCCGACCGCGGCGGTCACATTCTCCTGCCAGAGGGCGCGGATGCGGGCCTCCACCAGGGCGCCGCTGGCCTCGTCCGGGGCATCGCGCAGCGCTTCGAACAGCCGGTCCAGCTCCTGCCGCCGGCTATCGGCCGTCGACGGAGGCGCCGCCGGCGCCTGGGCCAGAGCGGCGGGGGATGCGAACAGCAGGAACAGCAGGGCGCGGCGCATCGGCCGATGTTCCGCCCGGCCATCGCCCCCGCGCAAGCCCTCCCGCTCACGCGGGCTGCCACAGTCCCGCCCCCATTACGGGGGCAGCATGGTGTCCGCGGAGCGTGGTGGCCCGAGGCAATGCGCCGAAGGCCCGAATCACGCGATCCGGCTCCAGGGAGGAGGATCGGGCATGCAGGCCGCCTTGGGCGTCTCCCGCCGCGGGCTGTTGGCCGGTGCCGGGCTTGGCCTCGCGCTGCCGGCGCGGGCCATGGTGCCCGATGCCGCGCTGATGATGGCGCCGGGACCGGAGGATGCGGCGGGCTTCCGCTGGCTGCAGCGGCTTGGCGCCGGACTCGGGCGCGGCCTGCCGCAGGCGACCGCCATGCGCGTACAGGCGCTCGGCGGGCCGGATGGGGTCACCGCCGCCAACCGCTTCGCGACCGAGGCGGAGCCGGATGGCCGCAACCTGCTGGCCTTCGCGCCGGGCGCGGCACAGGCACGGCTGATCGGCGATGCGCGCGCGAAATATGATTGCGGCACCTGGCTCGCCGTCTGCGGCGGCATCCAGGCGGCGGCGCTGCTGGTGCGGCGGCAGCTCGCGCCCGGCGCCGCGCTGCGCGTCGCCATGATCGGGCCGGAGGCGCCGGAAGCGGCGGCGCTGCTGGCGCTCGACCTGCTTGGCCGGACGGTGACGCCGGTGCTGGCGCCGCTACCCGAGGCCGCTTTCGCCACCGGCGCCGCCGATGCCTTCATCGCCAGCGGCCCTGGCCTCGCCGCCCGCGCCCGGGCCTTGGACGCCGAGATCCTGTTCGCGGCCGAGCCTGGCGCCGGTGGCCGCGACCCGCTCCTGCCGGAGGTGCCGATACTGCCAGAACTCCGCGCCGATCTGCCGGCGGCGCCGCTGCCGGCCCTGCGCGCCGCGCTCACCGCCTGCCGGCTGCGTGCGTTGCTGGTGCTGCCCGCGCTGACGCCCTCCGACGCCGTCGCCGCCTTTCGCCAGGCCGCCCAGCATTGGCAGGAAGAAAGCGGGCGCGAGGGGATGGAGGAAGCCATCCGCCTGATCGGCCCGGCCGAGGGCGCGCGCATCCAGGCGCAGCTCACCGTCAGCGCGGAAGCCTGCGCCGGCTACCGGGACTGGCTGCGCCGCCGCACCGGCTGGCGCGCCGCCTGATCGGCCTCGGCAGGCCGGTTAATCCAGGGTTAAGCCTTCGCTAACGGATCGTGCCTATCGTGCATCGATCGGCCATGTTGAATGACCTCTCCCTGCGCGGCATCGCCGCCACCGAGCTGTCCCGACCGCTGCCGCGGCCCCCTGCCCCGGCGGCCGATTCTGGCGCGCCGGCCGGCGTCACGGGGGTGCTGCCGAACCCGCGGCTGCGGCTGGATAGCGGGCTCGGCATGGTGGTGATCGAATTCCTCGATGCCGCCGGCGAGGTGGAGAACTCCCTGCCGACGAAGCGGGAGATCGCTGCCTATCGCGCCGCCGCCATCGCCGACCAGCCGCTGCCGAGCGAACTCGGCCTGCCCGGGCTGCCGCCCCTGCCCCGGGCGCGCGACACGCGGGATATGCCGGCGGCCTCCGCCCAGAAGACGGGTTCAGCGTCACAGGGTCATGCCGACGGCGTGCCCCCGGCGGCGGCCGCGCGGGTCATGCGCCTCTAACCGCCAGCCTTCTTCGCCCCGATCACCTTCGACGCTTTCGGCAGCACGGTCGCGCCGTCGGGGACGTCGCGCAGAACGGTCGCCCCCACACCCGCGATGACCTGGCTGCCCACTTTGCGGCCCTGCAACACCATCACGCCGGGACCGATCAGCGTGTCGTCGCCGATCGACACGCCGCCGCCGAGAAAGGCTGCCGGTGCGATGGTCGCGTTGCGGCCGACGATGGCGTCATGCCCGATGACGGCGCCCGAATTGACAATGCTGAAGCCGCCGAGCACGCAGTCGACGCTCAGGATCGCGCCATGGGCCACGATCGCCCCGTCCTCGATGCGCACCCCCTGGGAGCGCGTGGCGTGCGGCGAGACCAGCGGCACGGACGGGATATTCTGCTGTTCGAGCCATTGCACCGTGCCGGCGCGCGCCGCGGCGGTCCGGCGGTCGACAATGCCGAAGGCGATCGCCACGGCGTCGAAGCGGTCCCGCATGCCGGCCAAGCCATCCACCATGCCCAGATAGGGCGCGTCGAGCAGGTTGGGCGCATCGGCGACATAACCGACCACCGCATGGCCATTCAACGCGGCGATCTCCGCGACTTCCTTGGCGAAGCCGCCACCACCGATCAGGATCAGACGGGTCACAGCAGGAACTCCAGGATGGCGCGGCTGCGGGTGACCGCGAAGACGACGGGCCGGTCGAACAGCACCGCATGCACCGGCCCCAGGACCTTCAGCATGCGATGCGCCGCGATCATCCGGTCGACGGCCGGGGCGTCGAGCCCTTCGTAGCAGACATGATGCATCCCTTCGCCGGCACGCTGCAGATGCCCCCAGGTATAGGCCTGCGCGTCCTGCGGCTGGATGAGCTCGATCTGGCAGCCGGTGCCGGCCGCATAGAGCGCGAGGGTCGCGCGCTGCACCGGATCCTCGACCTGCTTCACCAGCGACAGGCCGGGCATGGACTGGCTGTAGCGCCCGATATCCTTCACCACATAGCCGATGTGATGGATGCGCATCAGAGCGAGGCCCCGCCATCGATCGTCACGATCTGCCCGGTGATGAAGCCGGCGCGGGGCGAGACCAGGAATTCCACCAGGTCGACCACCGCCTCCACCGTGACGATGCCGCGCGGCGATGCCTGCGCCAGCTTCTCCTTGAAGGCCTCGGTGTAGATCTTGCCGAAGCCGCGCGTCATCCCGGTGTCGAGCCAGCCCGGCGCCACGCCCACGGCGCGGCGCGGCGCCAGTTCGCGGGCCATGCCCTTGACCAGCGCTTCCAGCCCGGCCTTGGCCACGGCGTAGGGAATGATCGCCGGCTCCGGCCGATGCGCGGCGATCGAACTCACCGCGCAGAAGACGGCGTCGGGTTCGGCAACGCGCTGCGATGCCAGCAGGCGCCCGAAATGCATCGCGCCGGTCAGGTTGACGTCGAGCACCTCGCGGATCTCGGCATCGCGCAGCATGCGCATCGGCTTGATCGATTGCAGGCCGGCGCAGTAGACGAGGCAGGCGATCCTGCCGCCGGCGGCCACCGCCGCATCGACGGCGGCCGCGATCTGGGCCGGGTCGCTCACATCGCAGCGCAGCGCGCTGACGCCGGACGCTTCCAGCGGCTGCAGCAGCTCGATACGCCGCGCCAGCGCGGTGACCCGCCAGGATGCGGACAGGCGCTGGGCCAGCGCATGGCCGATGCCGCTGGATGCGCCGACGATCAGCACATGCTTGCCGGGCGCGGCGTCAGTCATGCACCGCGGGCCCGGCCATGGCGATCAGCTCCTCCATGCTCCGCAGCGCGCCCACCGCCTCGGGGTCGACATCGACGCCGAGTTCCTCCAGCAGGGCCATGATCGACAGCATGCCGAGGGAATCCCAGGTCTCGATCGTCTCGAAGGCCTGGTCGCGGGTCAGCGCCCCGCCGTGATCCAGGGCCTCCGCCACGCGCTTCAGGAAAGCCGCGCTGTCCATCTACTGGCCTTTCAGACCGATGATCGGCGGCGGCGCGAAGATGCCGTCCGTCTCGACGACACAGGCGCCCCAGCTCAGCCCGATGCCGAAGCCGGCGAAGAGCGACCGCACCTTGCCCCCCCCGTAGCGCGCGGAGAGGAAGCCGGAGATCGTGCCGGGGATCGATGCGGCATTCTGGTTGCCATAGACCGACTGGGTCGCCATCGGGATCCTTTCCTCCGGGATCTTCAGCCGCTTCTGCAGGTTCCGCAGGATGTATTTGTTCGGCTGGTGCAGCACGAAGAGGTCGATGTCGTCGATGCCGTGCCCGGAACAGGCCAGCATGTCGGTGACCATGGCCGGCACGCGCTGCAGCGTGAAGTTGAACACCGCCGGGCCGTCCATATGCATCAGCGCCGGCTTGCCCGCATCCTCCGGCACATCGCGCATGCCGCTGTTGGGGATCATCAGCGCGCGCGCGCCGCTGCCGTCGGAATAGAGCTGGAAGACGCTGTCGCTGGCGCGGCGCTCCACCAATATGGCGGCGCCGGCATCGCCCATGATCGGCGCGATGGCGTGGTCGCGCGGGTCGACGAAACGGCTGGCGACGTCGCCGACGCAGAGCAGCACGCGCGGCAAGCCGGCTTCCACCAGGCTATAGGCGACGGACAGCCCATAGACGAAGCCGCTGCATCCCATCCGGATGTCGAAGGCCATGGACGTGACCGGCAGCCCGAGCCCTGCCTGCAGCGCCATGGCCGAGGCCGGCGCGGCATGGTCCGGCGTCTGGGTCACGAAGATCAGCCCGGCGACGTGCCGGGGATCCATGCCGAGCCCGTCCAGCAGGTGGCGCGCCGATGCCAGGCAGAGGTCCACGGTGGTCTGGCCGGCTTCGACGACCTGGCGGCGATCGAGGCCGACGGCCGTCTGCAGCCGTGCCGCCTCGGCGGGCGACAGGCCATAGCCCGCCGCCTCCTCCGCGAAGGAGACCTGCCGGCCGCCGACCGTGGTCACGATCCCGGCGATGGCCGGCTTCGTGAAGCGCAGCTCGGCGCGCGCCTGGTCATCCACCATGCCGCGCCTCCACGAAACGCACCCAATCCGACCACTTCAGCAACGGCGACTTCTTCGCATCGAACAGCGTCTCATCCGCCAGGGTCACATAGGTGCCCGTCGCCGCCTCGAGTCGCATTTCCGATTCCAGCAGCAGGTTGACCACTGTCAGGGAGTCGATCTGCTCCAGCACATTGGTCTCCGGCCCGATGGTGTCGAAGGGTGGCGGATCGAGATGCCGGGTCTCGGCGCGCAGCGCCTCTTCCAGGATTGCGCTGACATCAAGCATGCTGCACCTCGCAGATCGCCGCGACGAAGGCTTCCGGGGACAGCACCAGGAAATCGTATCGCTTCACGCCCGCCTCCGTGCCCAGGAGCGTCAGGCCGTTATCCTCATAGAATGCCGCCACCATGCCGTTCCTGGCCGTCGGGACGTAGCTGGCGCGCAGCGGCCGGCCGAGCGCCTGCCGCACATGCCGCAGCATCAGCCCCTCGACCTGGCGGCCGAGCGCCCGGCAGCTCATCAGGAAGGTGTCGATCTCGTTCGCGATGACGATGGCAACGCCGACGATGCCCATGTCACCGAAGCGATCGATCACCCGGAAATCGAAGACATCCGCGGTCGCCATCAGGTCGCGCAGCTCGGCCTCGGCATGGCGGCGGGTGGTCAGGTTGAACTGGTTGGTCTTGTTGATGAGCTGCGCGATGCGCGGGACCTGGCTCACGCGATTGCGGCCCACCTCGATCCTGATCTCGAGCGAGCGCAGGTAGTCCGGCAGCGATCCCGCGGCGCCCTGCAGCGCCTTCCGCTCGGCTTCCTGCGCATATTGCCGCGACTTCTCCAGATCCTCCCGGGTCACCGACCAGGTGTTCAGGTCCCGGATCCGCGCGAGCAAGGTCAGGGCCTCGGCCGGCTTCCTCGCCTCGAAGGCATGGCAATCGACCGAGGGGAGCGCGTGCCGCACCTCCTCCAGCTCGAATGCGTTGTCATCGATGAAGACGAAGGAATCGACGCCGAGGTTCAGCTCCTCGGCGATGGCCGCGATGTTCCGGCTCTTCGGCAGCCAATTGACCCGCGCGGCGGTGAAATGCTCCCAGCGCAGCGGCATGTCCAGGGCCGCGAAGGCTTCCCGGATATCGGCCTCGTTGTTCTTGCTGACCAAGGCGAGCAGCACGCCGCCGGCACGCAAGGCCAGCAGCTGCTCCTGGAACCGGCGATGCACGATGCCGGGGAAATGTGCGCCGATCTCGACGCCATCGACCCCGTCCTCACCGATGACACCGCCCCAGAGCGTGTTGTCGGCATCGAGGACCAGGAGCTTCTTGCGCGGCACGAAGCGTTCGCGGATCGCGCGCGCATAGGCGCGGCCGATCTCGGGCAGCACATGCCCGGTATAGGGCAGCCGCATCACCAGCCCGTTCTGCAGGTTCACCGCCTTCTCCAGCCCGACCCGGGCCAGGATCGCGGGGAGATCGACCAGGCTGACGAGGGAGGAGCGATCGGCGCAGGCGAACAGCCGCTCATTGATGCGCGCCGTGGCGCGGGCCAGGGCCAGATTCTCGACGCCGACCACCCGGTCGGCCGGTGCCGCGATCGTATTGAGGATGACGAGGCTGCGGCCGCGCGCGGTGAAGGCATCCACCGCTGCGCCATACTCCGCCGCCCGGGCCTCCGCCGCGGCGAGATCGCCGTGGCCGAAAAAGAAATCGGAGGTCGCGTGGCTGATCAGCACGTCGGGCGCGGCGTCGGACAGGAGCAGCTGGAAGTGCTGGTCGATATCGGCATGCGTGACGGACAGGTCGAATTCCGGCAGCAGCCCGGCCACCGGCTTCACCAGGGGTGGCGTCAGGACGTCGCCGACGCAGATCGCGTGAATGCGCTTCTCAGGCATGAGGTGTTCCGCTTTTTGCAGTGCCAGTTGCCCAGTCTCTCGACATCGTCCCCGCCCCAGGTCGATCGCGGCCATTCTGGCCGGCCCGGGATGGCTTCTAATCCACGCTCATATACAAGACGGTTTCCGCCCAGCCTTCGGTGTAGTGCCGCAGATAGGCGCGGTAATCGCCGCGCAGATCCGCCGCGAAGCGGTGCAGGCGCCGGAAATCGCAGGCCTGGTGATAGACGGCCAGCGCCAGGGTCGGGGCATGCGCCTCGATCTGCCGGCGGGCGCCCTGCAGCGCGCCCCACTCCGCGCCCTCGATATCCATCTTGATGAAGGTGGCCGGCTCATCCACCGCATCGTCGATCGTCGTCAGCGCGATGCGCTCGGCGCCATGCGGCGACAGCGCGCTGGTCGCGCCCTTCTCCGGATCGAACCGGGCCTCGCCCGGCGCGGCCGCCAGGCCTTCGGCATGGAAGACGATGTCGCGCCGCCCCGCGAGACGGGCCTTCGCCGCCGCCATGTTCCGCGCCGAAGGCTCGAACAGGTGGATGCGCCGGTAATCCGGGAAGCGATCCGCCATCGCTTCGGCGGTGTCGCCATCATAGCCGCCGGCGTCGACGAAGACGGCGTGCGGCCGGACGCGTGCGACCGGGTCGCAATACTGTTCCCGCACGTTCCAGGAGAAGTCGCGCGTGAAGACCGGGTCGGCGGTGAGGTGATAGCGCAGCAGGGCGCCGAGCACCGCGCGGGATGTCCCGTCGGCCATCGCCGCCCATAGCGCGTCCCAGTCACCGGCCGCTTCCGCCAGGTCCCGGCGCATATCGGCGACGAAGGCGGGCGGCACCGCGATCTCCGGCGTGGCGCGCATCAGGTCGGCATAGTTCAGGGCGTGGCGGATGCCCGCCGCCGCCAGGCGCCCGCGCGCCGCGTGGGGGCGCTGGCTCAAGGCGCAATTCACCACGATGGCGTCGGCGGGCGCCGCGGTCGCGGCGATCACCGGCCGGTCGCACCAGGTCTCGCCCACCGCGAAATCATCGATCACGCCGGCGATCGGCAGGGCGGCGCAGAGGCCCGCGGCTTCGGCGTTGCGGCCCAGCACGAAGCGGCGCGGCGCGGCCTGCGGCGCGACGAACGCCATCGCCAGCGCATGGACCTCCGGTGCCAGGGCCGCCTGCCAGGCAGTGACGAAGGATGCCGGTTCCAGCATGCCCTGATGCGCATTCCCGATGGTCATGCCGGGATCAGGGCGGGAAAGGCGCCCGGCAACGGGGCATGGATTTCGGTCGCCAGTTCCGGCGCGGCCGCCGTGATCGCGGCGAAGGCGGCACCGATCTGGGCGATCTCCGCATCCGACATGTCGCAATAGAACGGGATGCCGATGGTGGTCTGCGCCAGGATCTCGGTCGCTGGCAGGCGGCTGCCGGCGGCATGGTTGCGCCGGGGCATATGCGCGAAGGCCGGGCTCGTATGGCAACCGAACCCCCACCAGGACCGCGTGGCGATGCCACGCAGGCCGAGCGCCATCGCCGCATGCGTGCTGTCGATCCCATCCGGCAGGCGCAGCACGCAGGTGGAGGAGACCCAGCTTTCCCCGAAGCCGGGCTGGAACACTACCCCGCCCGGCTCCAGCGCGGCGCGCAGCCGCTGCGCGACGGCCAGGAATTCGGCCCGCCGTTCCGGCCAGGCCGCCAGGGAGCAGAGCGCGACCGCGGCGTGGTATTCGCTGAGCTTCGCATTGGTCGCCGGCACCTCCGCGAGGCGGGTGCCGAGGAAGCCGAGATTGGCCACCCGCTTGATGCGCTTGGCGAGATCGGCATCGCGGGTCGCGACGAAGCCGCCTTCCCCCGCGCAGACGGTCTTGGTCGCGTGCAGGCTGACGACGGAAGGCGTGCGCGCGACGCTGAGGCCATCGAAGGCGGCGGCGGAATCGATCACCACCGGAATGCCGGTCTCCGCGGTGAAGGCGTCCCAGGGCCCGGGCGCCAGTTGCAGCCCGAAGGGCGCCACCACGACGACGGCCGCGATCGGCAGGTTCGACTTCAGCCCGGCCAGCAATTCCCGGCGCACCATGTCCGGCGTCAGGATCCAGCTGCCCTCCTCGACATCCAGGAAGCAGGGCGTCAGCCCGGCGGCCAGCGCGGCATGCGGTGTCGCGACGAAGGTCCAACTCGGCATCAGGCAGAGCCCGAAGCGCTTCTCCGCCGGCCGGTCCTCCAGCACCGCCCGCAGCGCGCAGGTGATGCCGTCGGTCGCCGAGGAGCAGGTGACCACGGAAGCGCCGAGCCGATCGCCCAGCTGCTGTTCCAGCGCCGCGTTCAGCGGGCCCCAGTTCGAATAGATGCGGCGGGCGTCGATGGCGCGCAGATGCGGCAGCAGCGCATCGGCATCCGGCAGCTTCGGCCGGGCGACCGGGATCGAGTTCGGCGTCATGATGGCCTTCCCCCTTCGGCGGCGTCGAGTTCCTCGGCGGTGATGGTGATGGCGGCGGGCGGCTTGCCTTCGCAGAAGCGGCGCCACATGGCGCGGAAGCCGGCATCGAAGCTGCGCGCGGTCAGGTCGGCATGCCGCATCGCCGTATCCGCCTGCGCGCCGAGCCGGGCGCGGATGGTGGCGAGTTCCTGCAGGTTCCCGCTCCAATGCACCGCGCGCGCGACGAAGTCTTCCGGCGTCTCGGCGACGAAGCCGTCCAGGCCGACATGATGGCTGAGCACGACGCCGCTGCGGCTGACATAGGTGTCGCCGGCCATGGTCAGCACCGGCACGCCCATGCGCAAGGCGATATTCGTCGTGGTGCCACCGGCATAGGGAAAGCTGTCGAGCAGCATGTCCACCTCCTGGTGGAAGCGCAGATAGTCGGGGGAGTGGCGACGGAAGATCAACCGCTCCTCCGGTATGCCGGCCCGAGCGAAGCGCGCGATCATGGTGGCGACCATCTCGACGCTCTTCATACCGGCGACGAGGAAACGCGAATTCGGCACCGCCAGCATCGTACGCGCCCAGAGGTCGACGATATCCTGCCCGGACTTGCTGATGCGGTTGAAGCTGCCGAAGGTGACGTAGCCATTGGCAAGCGCCGGCAGCGGCCCGCTCTCCGGAAGCAGCACGTCTTCCACGGCGCTGAAGCGCTGCAGGTCGAACATGCAGACGGCCGGCAACCGTATCAGTTTCTCGGAGAACTGTTCGTCGCCGAGGCCTTCCGGCATGGCGTGGCCGCAAACCGGATAGTAGTCCATCCGCGCCATGCCGGTGGTCGCAGGGTAACCCAGATAGCTTACTTGCACCGGTGCCGGCTTGCAGGCGAAGACGCCAAGGCGGTTGTGGTTGGTATGCCCGGAGAGATCGACCAGGATGTCGATTCCGTCGTCGCGGATCTGCTTCGCGGCGGCATCGTCCGCCATGCCGCGGATCACCCGCCATCCGGCGGCGAAGCCACGCAGCCGCCGGGTGACATGGTCATCACGATCACTCGTCACATAGGCATGTATATCGTAGCCGCGCTGCTGCAGCTTTTCCCATAGCGGCAGGAACCAGGCCGAAACCACGTGTTCCGCGAAGTCGCCGGAGACGAGGCCGATCCGCGGCCGCCGTGCCGCTGCGGCGGCGTCCGGCCGGTGACGCATGGGTTTGACTGCCGCCTCCAGCCTCCGGCCAGCATCGCGATGGGCCGCAAAGATCTCCGCCGCGGCGCGTCCCGGTGCGTGCAGTAGCGTAAAGAGGTGCACATTGTGCAGCAACGCGCTGCCCGCCTCCACCGCGAGGCCGGCGCGGGCGCTCCGCAGCGCTTCCTCCACTTGGCCGATGTTGAAATGTACATGGGTCAGCGCCAGCCACAGCAGCCCATTGCGCGGATCGACCGCCAGTGCCTGGCGCAGCCATGCTTCGGCCTCGGCGGGTACGCCCCAGCTGGCGTAGAGATCCGCGAGCTGCCGGTAGGCATCGAGACGATCGCTCTTCAGCGCAATGGCACGACGGAACGCGGCTTCCGCTTCTGCCTCACGCTTTCGGCGCTGCAGCAACTTGCCGAGATAGACCAGCGCTTCCGCGGAGTTCGGGTCGGCCCGTACTGCGGTGCGGAAATGCTGCTCGGCGAGACCATGCTCCTGCCGCAGGGCGAAGAATTGGCCGATGACCAGGTTCGTGTTGCTGGCGGTGGGCGCGAGCGCCAGCGCGGCACGACACTCTTGCTCCGCCTCAGCATGACGGCCGGCATCGATGAGGATGCGCGCCAGATTCAGCGGCAGGGCGACGAGCCCGGGATGGGCCGTGATCCCGCGACGCAGCAGCGCGACGGCTTCGTCGACCTTGTCCCGGATCCGGAGCAAGCCGCTCAGGCTATTGATCGCCTCGGCCTGGTTAGGTTCCAGCTTCAGGATTGCGCGAAACTCCGCCTCCGCATCGGCATTGCGGCCGGCTGCCATGGCGTTGCGCGCACGCACGAGCTTCGCCGATACTCGGGGGGAAGCCTTCACCTCACGTATCGCCGGCGCCGCGGCAGGGACCGCCGTGGCCGGCGCGGAGCCGGCCAGCGGCCCCCTGCTGCGGGTCAGACTGGCCGTGGTTCCCTCCAGCAGCCGGCGCCGCATCTCTTCGATCACCTCGGGTGCGAAACCAAGCTGCTGCACCTGGCTGATCAGCTTCTGCGCGCCGTCGAACATGCCCGTGGCGATCAGGGCTGCCTGGATCGCGAGCCACCGCTCGGCGATGCCCGGCTCAGCTTCCAGGGCGCGCAGCAGCAACGGGAAGGCGAGCGTCGGTTCACCGGCGTCGAGCAGGCTCTGCCCCAGCCGGGCGGCCTCGTCCGGCGCCATCGACTTGGGATCGGGCGCAGCATCCTTCAGCGGGGGTGGATGCTGGTCCGCCAGCCCCGGCGAGAGCGGCTCTTGGTCCATTATGGCGGCCCCTCTTGGGCGGTATCGACGGCGTTACGCTAGGCGCCGCCTGCTGAAGCAAGAATTAAGAGCCACCGGCATCAGAGCAGCAGGTTGATACCGGAGATGGCGCTGAGATCGATGCCCGTGAAACCCTGGCCGCTCGAGCCGCTGCCCAGCAGCACGGCCAGGCTCGGCGTGGAAGCGGTGCTGTTGATGTTGTTCATCACCAGGTACTGCTCGGCGAGCTTCTGCACTTTCTTCGGATCCTGCAGATCCTTGATGTCGATGCGGTTCTGGATGACCTTCGCCTGGGTCTCGACCGGCTGCAGCGCGAATTCCTGCGGCAGTCCCAGCGCCCCGGTCACCACCCGGCGCAGCACGGCATTGCCGAGGATGTCGTAGGGCCCCTTCGCGTTCTTCGCATTGTCCTGGAAGTACAGCGCGTCGGAGATGCCAGGGGCGGTGTCGTCCAGGCTGTTGCGCCAGGACAGGTCGCGCAAGCCGCTCGACAGCTTGTCGATCAGGGCCGGATCCTGCAGCGCGGCGAGGCCCTTCTTCGTCAGGTCCAGCGCGGTCGCGGTATCCTTCCAGCGCGTGTCGGTGAGCTGGTTGGCCAGGCTCTTCGGATCGGAGAGGTCGGAGGTCAGCGCCTTCTGCGCCAGCGCGACGTTCTGGACCTGGTCGCCGAGGCCCATCGCCGGCAGCAGCACCGCCAGCACCCGCGGGTCCTTGAGCGCGGAATCGAGGTCCTTCGCCTGGGTGACCGCGGTCTTGTAGGCCGCCAGCTGGCGGTTGATGTTGGGGTCCTTGGCCAGCCGGTCGAGCGCCTTCTGCTCCGTCTTCGGGTCGAGCGCCTGACGGAACAGCGGAATGGCGGCGGTGAGGCTGGAGGACATGGCGTCAGCCGGGGCCGGACAGGCCGGCGGCGACCTGTTCGTTCACCGCGATCAGGAAGCCGAGATCGGGCGCCGTGCTGTCCATCTCCCGGCGCACCGCGCGGCCGAGCGAGATCAGCCCCTGGCGCAGCGCCTCCGGCAGGATATTGGCGGGATGCGACGCGGCGGATTCGACGGCCAGCCACAGACGGCGATTATCGGCGATGGCGCGGACGCGGCGCTGGTCATCGGTTTCGAGCGCGGCGCGCAGCGCGCCGATCACCCGGCGAAAGACATCCGCCTCCTGCGTGCGGGGGTCCATCGCGGCGCGGGCGGCGCCATAGGCGCGCAGCGCATTCGAGGCATTCATGCGTCGACATCCTCCTCGTCCCGCACGAAATCCGGGATCGGCGGCAGGCCGAGCACCGCATCCTCGTGGCGCATCACGCGGCGCACCAGCTTCAGCGCCTGGTAACATTCATCCGCCTCGGCGGCGGCCAGCGCACGCTCCAGCAGCTCCCGCGCCAGGGTGGAGGTGGTGGCTTCCTGGAAGGCCGCGATGTAGCCGCGCGCCGCCTCGAAGCCGCGCTCGCGCTCCGTCTCGTCGCCGATATAGGCGGTCTGCATCGCGAAATAGATCCGGCGCGCCGGGGTATCGGCGGCCTCGGGCGCCATCAGCTGCTTGCCGAACAGGAAGCGCGCCTTGGCGGTCAGCTCGATCCGCACCCGGTTGCGGAAGCGGATCGGCGCGCCGTTCACGACCATCAGGTCGCCCTGACGAAGCTCGAGCACAAGGGTGGACATCCATCGCTCCTGGTCGGAACAGGCGAAAGGCGGTGGCGGCGCCGTTACCGAAGCGCCGCCACCCGGTTACTCAGCGGAACAGGCTCAGCAGCGACTGCGGCGCCTGGTTCGCGATGGAAAGCGCCTGGGTGCCGAGCTGCTGACGGATCTGCAAGCTCTGCAAGGTCGCGGATTCCTTCGCGAGATCGGCGTCGACCAATGAACCAAGGCCACCCTTCAGCGCGTCCACCTTCTCATTATTGTAGGTGATCTGGCTGTCGATGTACTTGGAGTTGCTGCCGAACGTGTTCAGCGCATCGCTGATCGCGTTGTTCACCGTCTCCCAGTCGCCACCCGCCGCGAGGGCGGAGGCCGCAGATGCGGCATCGGCCGGAGCCGAGCCCACCACGAGGGTGCTGCCACCATCCACCGCATTCAGGGTGAAGGTGGTCGCATTCTCGTTGCGGACGGTGGCGATGCTGCCGCCGCCGGCGCTGGTGTCGGTGCTCAGCAGCGAACGGCCATTGTAGGTCGCATCCGTGATGAAGTTCTGAACCTTCGTCTGCAGATCCGTGTACTGGGCCTCGTACTGCGACCGCTGCTCATCGTTCAGCGTATCATCCGCCAGACGCACCAGCGTGGCGCGAATGTCGGACATCGTGTCGGACACCTTGCCCAGGCTCGACAGCGCGGTATCCAGAATGCCCTTCACACCGCCAAGCTGTTCATTGGCGGCGGTCAGGCCCGCGACCTGCGAACGGACCGTCTGGGCGACGGCGAAAGCCGCGCCGTCATCCTTCGCATCCGCCACCCGGTAACCGGTGGAGATGCGCTTCTGCGTCACCGCCAGGGCGTCGTTGGTCTTGTTGAGAGACTGCAACGCCACCATGGCGCCGGCATTGGTGTTGACCGAGTTCAGTGCCATCGGGGTCTTCCCCTTAGATCGGTTCCGCCGGCCACGCGGGCGCGCCGGAACCACAGTTGCGTGCCGCATTTTGCGGTCGGTACCACTCTGCCCGTTCGCCAGTTAAGAAAGGCTCAAACGGGTGCCGCTCCCCAGTATCGATGTCAGAGATACTGGGTCAGAGTGAGGTTGGAGGCGAGCGAGATCGCCTGATAGGACGCCTGGAGCTGGGTCTGGGTCGCCGTCATGCGGGTCATGGTCTCGGCGAAATCCACCTCCTCGATATTGGACAGCTGGGTCTTCAGCGCGACGGTGACATCGGCGTGGTCGGTCGCCATGCCCTTCAGCCGCGTCTGGGTGGAGCCAAGGGCGCCCTGTTCCTGGCCGATGCCGCTGATCGTGTCCTTCAGGCCCTGGCGGACATCGACCATCATGGCGTCGAAATCGCTGCCCAGCGTCGTCGCCTGGCCCGGGGTCACCGCGGCCAGGCTGGCCAGGCCGCGGATCAGGTCGCGGGCCCAGGACCCCGTGGTGTCGCCGGTCGAGACGCCCGCCGCGTTGCGGTTGGCGAAGAGGCCATAGGGCACATTCTGGCCATCCGCCGCCGGCACGCTGCGCCGGGCCTCGGTCAGGCCGCCGGCGGGATCGGAGAGGAAGGCGGAGAATGGCGTGACCCCGGCGGCATTGCTCTGCGCCGCCGTCATGGTCGCGGGGGCGACGGCGCCGGCGCCGCCCGCGGTCAGCCCCTGCACCGCGGCGGTGATCTGCTGCACCATGCCGGACAGCGAAATGCCATCGGGGTCCTGCACCGGCGGATTGGCGGTATCGGTGCCGCCGAAGATGTATTCGCCCCCGTATTGCGTGTTCAGGAGATGCGCGACCTGCACCAGCGCGCTTCTCGCCTCCTCCGCCGCGGCGCCGATGCCGGACGCGTTGGCGGTGCTGACCCCCTGGGCCAGCGTATAGGCGCGGGTCGCGATGTCCGACAGGCTCTGCAGCGTGTCCTGCGCCACATCCGCCTGCGACAGCGTCTGGGTGATGGTGCTCTGATAGGTGGTGCGCCGGTTCATGTCGGCGCGCAGGTCAATCGCCTGGCGCGCCTGGGGCGCGATATCGCCGAGATAGATGCCCTTGCGCCCGTCGGCGACCTGGCGGGTCAGCGTCTCCATGCGCGCCCGCAGCATCGCCGCGCCGGCGTCGAGGCGGCTGAGGGAGGAAAAGCCGGTCATCAGCGCCCGACCTGCAGAAGGGTATCCCACATCGCCTGCACGGTGCTGATCACCCGGGCGTTGGCCGCATAGGCATTCTGCAGCGTCACCATGTTCGCCATCTCCTGGTCGACGTCGACGGAGGACCGCTCCGAGAAGCGCGCGTTGAGCCCGTCATTCACCGTCGCCGCATCCTCGACCGCGGCGGTGGCGGCGGCACGGTCGCCGGTCTGGGTCGCGGTGACGTTCGCGGCATAGGCCTCGATCGTCTTCGGCGCGATGAACGGCGAGGACAGCGTGCCGTCGGGGCCGAGGCCGGAGGTCGGGATCGGCGGCCAGCCGACGCCGTTCTGCGCCTGCGTCCCGAACGAGAAATCGACCACGCGCCCGAGCAGCGTGGCGAAACCGGCAGGCCCGCCCGCCCCGTTCGGGGTGAAGGCGGACGCACCGGTCGGCGATCCGGCGACCGCATGGGTGCCGTCGCGCAGCAGGGCCGGATTGGCCTGCACCGCGGGGTTGACCACCATGGTGGCCGCGAAGCCCAGCACCGCGCTGCCGGCATAGGGCTGCGTCGGGTCCGGCACCGTGCCGGCGCCGTTGGTGAACAGGCGCAGCCCCTGCCCGTCGAAGCGGTCGGCGATGGTGGCGGCGGAAAGATCGACCTCCGCCTGGTAGCGCGGCAGCGTGGTGTCGCGCAGGTTGACGTATTCGCCGAGCCGCCCACCCTGGATCTGGGTGGTGACGTCGATGCCATAGAGCGTCACCGGCGGGATGGTGCCGCCGCTGCCGTAGTAGGAAGCGGGACCGATGGTGGCGCCGGTGGTCGAGAAGGGATCCCCCTTGCTCGGGATGGTGATCGACTGGCCGCCCTGGGTGACCAGCGCGATACCGCCATCGGCGGAGCGCAGCGCCTTGACCGGGATGCCTTCCGACAGGCCGGCGATCGCCTGGTCGCGGGCATCGTCGAGATCGGCGGTGCTGGCGCCGGCCGCGCGCTGCGCCTGGATCTGCTGGGTCAGCGTCGAGATGCGCGTGATCGCGGCATTGGCGGCCTTGACCTCCTGCTCGATGCCGTCCTGGGTCTGCTGCCGGGTCGTGACGATGGCGCCGGCGACCGCGTGGAAGCGGTCCGTGAGCGTGCCCGCGGCGAGCACGGCGCTGTTCTGGTAGCCCGGCGCGCTGGGATCGCCCTGCATCTGCACGAAGGCCGTCCGCAGCGAGGAGACCAGGTCGCCGATGCCGTCGCCGCCCGAGGTCTGGCCATGCGCCATCTCGATGGTGGTGAGCAGGCTCTCCCGCGCCGTGGCGCCGGCCAGCGTGCCGCCGGAGCGGTTCAACTGGTCGATGATCGCATTGTCGACATCGCGCGTGACCAGGCCGGTGCGCACGCCCGCGCCATAGCCGCTGGCGATCGAGGCGACCGACTTCCGGGTATCGCCCGCGGTCTGCGCGTTCGCGACATTGTCCGCCCCGGTCGAGACCGCGCGCTGGGCGTAGCGCAGGCCCGACTGGGCGGTAGCGAGAATGGAATCGAGGCTGCTCATGGCAATCTCCAGCCTGCGGCGGGCAGTGGGGACGCGGCGCCGGCGGTCACGCCGCCTGGCCCGGCTTGCGGCGGGTCGCGATCAGCGCCGCATGTTGATGGTGTCCTGCAGCATCTCGTCGGTCGTGGTGACGATGCGGGTATTCGCGGTGTAGGCGCGCTGGGCCACGATCAGCTTCGAGAATTCGCTGGCGATGTCGACGTTGGAGCCTTCGACGGAGCCGACCGCCAGCCGCCCGGTGCCGTTGCTCGCGACGTCGCTCACCCGTGCCTCGCCGCTTTCGATCGTGCGCATGAAGGCCTGGCCATCCATGCGCTGCAGGCTGTCCGGATCGTTGAAATTGGTCAGCGGCACCCGGTAGACGACACGCGTCTGGCCATTGTCGTAGTTGATCGCGACATCGCCATTGTCCTGGATCGAGACGCCGGAATAGGAGCCGAGCGGCACGCCGTCCGGCTCCAGGTTGCGCAGCTCGAACTCCTCGCCCGAATACTGCGTCAGCCCGGCGGCGGAGCCAATGGTGCCGAGGTTCAGCGAAATCGCCTGCGGCCCCTGGCCGAAATCCGCGGTGAGGCCAAGGCCGGCGGGATCGCCGAGCGCGCCGGTGCCGACCGCGGTCGCCGGGGCGGTCGGGATGATCTGGCCGATGGTGCCGGCCGCCACTGGCGGCGTGGCCGCATTGCCGAAGCGCACCACGGCGCTGCCGAGCGAACCGCCGCCGTTCGGCGCGTTGATGTTCACCGTCCACTGGTTGGGCACCACCGCCGGGGGCGTCCCCGTCGTCAGGGGCGACCAGGTCAGGGTCATCGGCTGCAGCGTGCCGAGCGAGTCGTAGACATTGACCGGCGTAACGATCGGGCTGCTGTTCGCCGCCGCATCCGCCGGCAGGTTGGCGGACAGGTCGATCTTGCTGCTGGCGATCGGGTTGAACACCATCTCGTTGATGCGGATCGGCTGCACCTGGGTGCGGTCCGGCTGGCCGGTGGCGTCCGAGGCCCAGCCCTGCAGGTAATAGCCGGAGCCATTGACCATGTAGCCGTTCTCGTCGACGCTGAAATCGCCGGCGCGGGTGTAGAACTGGCGCTCGTCGAATTGCAGGGAGCCATTGGCGTTGCCCACCGGCCGGGACACCGCGAAGAAGCCCTGGCCCGCGACCGCCATCGCCAGCGGATTGTCGCTCGGCACCGGCGTGCCCTGCAGGCTGTTCCGGTAGTCCGGCCGCGCCTGTACCGAGCCCGGCAGGTTCTGCCTGGCGGTGCTGTCGGTGATGTAGGACACGAAATTGGTGTCGACGCGCTTGTAGCCGACGGTCTGGCTGTTCGCGACGTTGTCGGAAATATTGCCGAGGGCGCGCGACTGGGCGGTGAGCCCGGAGATCGCGGTGGTCATCGAGCCGAACAGGGACATGCGGGCCTCCGGTCTTCCTCTGGTGGCACGCGGCGACCGCGCACCGATTGATGCGAAGGGGTCATCGCAAGGCGCGTGCCAGCCGCGGCGGCGGCCAGCCCGGCGATTCCTGCCAGCCGGCGGGCGGTGACGCGGCAGGAATTGCCGGTGCGCGGCGGCGATTGCCGGACCGGGGCGGCGGCACGGCTGGCCCAGTGCTTGCAACCACCCTGCCGCGCGGCGCCCGGCCCGGGCCCGCATCGTGTTCGAGCGCGCGTGTTCCAGACTTTGGCCGGCCCGGCCTCTGGTCCGCACGCGCCAGGAGATCCGCATGGAGACCGCGCCTGTCGCCGCCCCCGCCATCCTCCCCGGCCCGGCCCTGCCCGGCGCCGGGCAGGGGACGCCCGGCTTCGCGGCGACGCTGGCGGCGGCTTCGGCCGCCGCACCAGACAACGCGGCCGGCGCCGCGACGGCAGAGGCACCCGCCGATGCCACCGCACCCGACGCCACGGCCACCACGGTCGATCCCGGCGCCATGGCGGGGCTGCTGTGGATGATGACGCCGCCGGCGGCGCAGCCCGCCGTCGCGGCGCCCGCGGATACCACCGCGCCGGCAGCGGCAGCCACGGCCGCGCCGGGGCCGGCGGCCGGCGCCGGCGTCGGCGCAGCCTTGCCCGCGAGCGCCACGCCGGCACCGATGGGCGCGGCGCCGGATGTGAGCGACGCCGCCAGGCCGGCCGCCGCACCCGCCGCGGCGGGGCAGCCGCCGCAGGCCGGCGCGGCCGTGCCGCAGCCGCCCGCCGCGATCGCCGCCGAAGCCGGCGCTGCCGCGCCCTCCGGCAAGGCCGCCGCACCCGCCAAGCCCGCGCCGGCCAAGACGGCACCGGCGGAAGCGGCGACGGCGGCCGGGTCACCATCCCTTCCCGCACCGGGCGCCGCAGCCCTGCCGGCGTCCCCGGCACCCGAAGCCGCGCCCCCGGCCACCGATGCCGCAGCTGCGCCGGTGGCGCTGCCCCAGGTCATGGCCGCCGCCCTCCCCGCCACGGCCGCGCCGCAGGCACCGGCAGCCCCGCCCCGCACGGCGGCGCGCCCCGTGGCCGGCAAGGTCGACGCCACGCCGGCGCGTGGCGCCAAGGCGCTGGCGGAGACCGCCGACAAGCCCGCGCCGGAAGCCGCCGCGCGCGCGGCGGCCATCGATCCCGCCGCGCCCGGCCGCTTCGCCGCGCATATGACCGACGCCGCGAAGCCGCCGTCGCCCGCCGCGCGGGAGGACATGCCGGTCGCCCCGCTGGCCGGCCAGGCGCCGCCGCCCGAGACGGCGCCGGCGGCCCGCGCCCCCGACCTGGCCGCGGAAGCGCCGCGCGCCGCGCCGTCGATGCCGCCCGCGCGGCAGATCGCACCCATGGCCGTGGCCATGGCCTTCGCCGCCCGCAACGGCGAAAGCGCCAGCCTGACGATCGCCCTCGCCCCGGGCGAACTCGGCCGCGTCGAGGTGAGCGTCGAACGCCAGCCCGGCCATACCGCCATCCGCGTCGCCGCCGAGCGGCCGGAGACGCTGGCGCTGCTGCAGCGCGACCATCACGAGCTGGACCGCGCGCTGACCCAGGCCGGCATCGGCACCGATGGCCGGTCCCTCGAATTCAGCCTCTCGGGCCAGGGCGCCGGCCAGCGCGGCGGTGATCCGCAGCGCGCGCCCACCAGCTGGAGCGGCTTCGCCGGCCGCGCCGCCGCGGCCATCGACACGCCGCCGCCGCCGCCGCGCCTCGCCCTTTCGCTTCTCGACATCGCCGTCTGAGCAAGGAGACACACCATGTCCGGTACCGTGAACGGTTCCTCCCCCGCCCAGGCCGCCGCCAATGCGGCGCAACAGGCCGCGCAGGGGCCGCAGATCGCGTCCGACTTCAACACCTTCCTGACGCTGCTGACGACGCAGCTCAAGAACCAGAGCCCGGACAGTCCGCTCGACAGCAACCAGATGATGGCGCAGCTCACGCAGTTCGCGTCGGTCGAGCAGCAGATCAACATGAACCAGAACCTGCAGCAGCTGATCAACTTGCAGCAGGTCGGCGGCCTGACCTCCGCCGCCGACCTGATGGGCCATCGGGTCGAGGTGCAGTCGGACAGCCTCTCGCTGCAGAATGGCCGCGCCGATCTGCGGCTGCCGGCACGGGGCGCCGCGACCACCGCCCGGGTGACGATCGCCGACAGCAATGGCCGCACGATCCGCACGGCAGATGTGTCCCTGAACCAGGGCACCCAGGACTGGACCTGGGACGGCCGCGACAACAACGGCAATGCGGTCACCGACGGCGTCTACCGCGTGGGGGTCGCCGGGATCGGCAGCAATGGCGCGCCCACCAGCCAGGCGCCGGCCTTCACCGTGATCGGCACCGCGACCGGCGCATCGCGCAGCGGCAACGACATCGTCCTGAACCTCGGCGGCCTGACCCTGCCCTACAACAATCTCAGGGCCGTTGTTGAGTAAGGGAAGACACCGCGGCCGCAGGCCGCCACCCATCCCGGCAGGGCGAGCGCAGCGATGCCCTGGGGCCGCGAATGCGGCCCCGCGCGCGACCATCAGCTGCGTTCAGCGCGCCCCGACAGCGCGGTAGCCAAGCGCGCGGATGCGCGCGCCCGGCGCTTGAGGGCGATGCAAGGCGATTAACTCTTCTCTAGCGGCTGACCCGGCAATGTTTGCCCAGCGCGCGGCAGGATGCCGCCGCGAAGGAGCCAGGGCAGCTTGCAGCCGGAATGGAATCGATGGGCGGGTTGATCGCGCAGCTGCGCGCGCTCGGGCCGCGGCGCCTGGGCGCCATGGTGGCGGTCGCCGCCGTGCTGCTGGGGCTGCTCGCCTGGATGGGCATGCGCGCCGGGCAGCCGACCATGACATTGCTCTATGGCGACCTCGAAGCGCGTGACGCCGCCCAGATGGTGGCGGCGCTCGACCGCCAGCGCGTGCCCTACCGCATCGCCGGCGGCGGCAGCCAGATCCTGGTGCCGGAGGAGATGGTGCCGCGGCTGCGCCTGACTCTGGCGCGCGAAGGCCTGCCGAATGGCGGCACCACCGGCTACGAGCTGTTCGACCGCAGCGAATCCCTGACGACCACGCCCTTCCAGCAGGATGTGAACCGGCTGCGCGCGCTGGAAGGCGAGATCGTGCGCAGCATCCGCACCCTGTCCGGCGTGCGCGCCGCCCGCGTGCACCTGGTGCTGCCGCGGCGCGAGGCCTTCGCGCGGGAGCGCGGGGAGGCGCAGGCTTCCGTCGTGCTGACCATGCAGGGCGCGCAGCGGCTGGACCGCGAAGGCGTGCAGGCAGTGCTGCACCTGGTGGCGACCGCGGTGCCGGGCCTGCGCCCGCAGAACGTCTCCATCATCGACAGCCGGGGCGAGCTGCTGGCACGCGGCGGCCAGGCGCTGGCCGGCCCCGCCGCCGCGCAATCCCAGGACGAGGTGCGGCGCACCCAGGAACTCCGCCTCGCGCGTTCGGTGGAGGAGATGCTGGAACGCAGCCTCGGTCCCGGCCGGGTGCGCGTGGAAGCGAATGTCGATCTCGACTTCGACCGCGTGCAGACCACCGAGGAACGCTTCGATCCCGACAACCAGGTGCCGCGCAGCACCAGCACGACCAATGAGACCTCGCGCGGCGGCGACAGCCCGCCGACCACGGTGCAGAACAACCTGCCGGGCGCCGATGCCGGCAGCACCAGCACCGCCCAGACCAACGAGAACCGCTCCGAGGAGACGGTGAACTACGAGATCGGCCGCACCACGCGCAACACGGTGCGGGAAAACCCGGTGACACGGCGGATCTCGGTCGCGGTGCTGGTCGATGGCGTCTGGGAACCGCAGGAAGGCGCGGCGCCGCGCTTCCGCGACCGCACGCCGGAGGAGCTGCAGCGCCTGACCACGCTGGTGCGCAGCGCCGTCGGCTTCAACGAGCAGCGCGGCGACCGCGTGGAAGTCGTCAGCCTGCGCTTCGCCGAGCCGCCGGAGGGGCCGGCGGCGGTGGAAGCCGGGCCGCTCGGCCTGCCGATCAGCGCCGCCCTGTTCGAGCGGCTGTCGGAAAGCCTGATCTTCGCGCTGGTGGCCCTGCTGGCGATCCTGCTGGTCGGCCGCCCGCTGGCCAAGCGCCTGACCATCGGCATGCCGGGTTCGGGCCGCGCGGCGCTGGCCGGGGCCGGGGCGGCCACCGCGATGCTTGCCGGCGGCACCGATCCCGCCGCCCTTGCCGGCGGCCCGGGCCTGCAGGCGCTGCCGCCGGGGGCCGAGGCCGGTCCCGAGGGGCTGGTGACGCTGCGCAATGTCGAAGGCGCCGTGCGCGCCACCGCGATCACCCGCCTGCATGAGCTGGTGGAGCAGAACCCGGATGAAACGCTGGCCGTGCTGCGGGCCTGGATGACGCCGGAGGAGGCGACCTGATGCAGCTCAAGACCGGCCCGCAGAAGGCGGCGGCGCTGCTGCTGGCGCTCGGCGACGACAAGGCCGCCGTGCTGTTCGCCCGCATGCACGAGGATGAGATCCGCGACCTCTCCACCGCCATGGCGACGCTCGGCAAGGTGCCGGCCGAGCAGGTGGAGGCACTGTGCCACGAATTCGCCGACAGCCTCGGCCAGACCGGCAACATCGTCGGCTCCTGGGAAGTCACCGAGCGGATGCTGCTGAAGACGCTGCCGCGCGAGCGCGTTTCCCAGATCATGGAGGAGATCCGCGGCCCGGCCGGGCGGACCATGTGGGACAAGCTCGGCAACGTGAACGAGACGGTGCTGGCGAACTATCTGAAGAACGAATACCCGCAGACCGTCGCGGTGGTGCTGTCGAAGGTGAAGCCCGACCACGCGGCGCGCGTGCTCTCCCTGCTGCCGGAAGCCACCGCGATGGAGGTGGTGATGCGCATGCTGCGCATGGAGAACGTGCAGAAGGAAGCGCTGGAAGGCGTCGAACGTACGCTGAAGATGGAATTCATGTCGAACCTCGCGCGCGCCCAGCGCCGCGACGCGCATGAGATGATGGCGGAGATCTTCAACAACCTCGACCGCGGCGCGGAGACGCGCATCCTGACCGCGCTCGAGGAACGCTCGCGCGAGGCGGCGGAGCGGATCCGCGCCCTGATGTTCACCTTCGACGACCTGCAGCGCCTCGACACTGCCGGCATCCAGGTGCTGCTGCGCGCGGTCGAGAAGGACAAGCTGGCGCTGGCGCTGAAAGGCAGCAGCGACCGGCTGCGTGACCTGTTCCTGAAGAACATGACCGAACGCGCCAGCAAGCTGCTGAAGGACGACATCGCGGCGCTTGGCCCGGTGCGGCTGCGCGATGTCGACGAAGCGCAGGCGCTGGTGGTCCAGACCGCGAAGGAACTGGCCGCGCAGGGCCAGATCCAGATGAATGATTCCCGTGACGAAGAAATGCTGGCCTGAGATGCGGGACGGCTTCGAACCCATGGCGGTCTCGGCCCTGGCACCGCTGCTGGTCCGCGGCGCGCCGCGGCCGGATGCGGTGCCGGGCTTCGCGCCGTCGCTCGATGCGCCGCCGCCGCCCGCGCCCGAGGATCCGGCCGCGCTGCTCGCCGAAGCGATGGCCGCCGCCCGCGCCGAGGCGCAGCGCGACGGCTACGAGGATGGCCGCATCGCCGGCCGGGCGGAGGCCGAGGCCGCCCAGGACGCGCTGGTCGCCGGCGTGCTGGCCGGCCTGCCGGCGGTGCTGGACGGCCTGGCGGAGGCCGCGGGCGCGGTCGCGCGGCAGGATGCGGTGACACTGGCCGGGCTGGTGCTGGCCGCCCTCGACGCCGCGCTGCCGGGCGCCGCCGCCCGCGCGGCGCCGGACGCGGCGGCACGCCTGGCCACCCGGCTGGCGCCCCTGCTGGCGCAGGAAACCCGGGTCGCGCTGCGGGTCGCGCCGGCGCTCGCCGAAGCGGTCGCGGCCCGGATCGACGATCCCCGCCTCGCCGTGCTGCCCGATGACCGCCTGCCGCCCGGCGACCTGCGCGCCGAATGGCGCGGCGGCCATGCTTCTTTCGATCTCGCGGCGCGTCGCGCCGCGATCCGCAGCGCCCTGGCAGAAGCCGGGCTCACCCTGGAGGACAGCCCATGACGGGTGATAGTTTCGAGCCGGTCTCGGCGGTCGCAGAGGAAGCCCGCGCCGGCACCGCCGCGCGGGAGCTGGAGGCGGTCTACGACATCCCGGTGCAGATCAGCGCCGTGCTCGGCCGCGCCACCATGCAGGTCAGCCAGTTGCTGAAGCTCGGCCGCGGCGCGGTGGTGGAACTGGACCGCAAGCTGGGCGAAGCGGTCGACATCTATGTCAACAACCGCCTGGTCGCGCGCGGCGAGGTGGTGATGGTGGACGACAACCGGCTCGGCATCACGATGACGGAAATCGTGAAGTCGGATCGCGGCCTCTAGAGCAGGCGTCCTGCTCCGGAGCTTTGTTTGATCGCGTGATTCACGGTTGTCGGTGAACCCACCGCGACCGGTCACGCTCTAGGGACCTCATACCATGGCCCGGCTGCTCATTATCGGCTCGCTGGAGGCAGAGCTCGGCCAGGCGGCGCGCATCGCGATCGCGCGCGGCGCCCGGCTGACCCAGGCGGAGGGCGTGACCAGCGCGCTGACCCAGCTGCGCGCGGAAGGCGCCGACCTGGTGCTCTGCGACGTGCTGCACGATATCGGCTGGCTGGTGCAGGGCATGGCGGATGAGCGCATCGTCTGCCCGATCGTCGCCTGCGGCCGCACCAGCGATGCGGAAGCGGCGGTGCGCGCGATCCGCGCCGGCGCCAAGGATTTCCTGCCGCTGCCGCCGGAGCCGGACCTGATCGCGGCCATGCTGCAGACGGCCGCCGCGGCGCCGGAAGCGCCGGTGCATCGCGACGCCGCCATGGTGAAGCTGCTGGAGAGTGCCACGACGCTGGCCCGCGCCGATGCCTCCGTGCTCATCACCGGCGAGAGCGGCACCGGCAAGGAAGTGCTGGCGCGGCATATCCATGCCAGTTCCCGCCGCTCACGCGGCGCCTTCGTCGCGCTGAACTGCGCGGCGCTGCCGGAGAGCCTGCTGGAGAGCGAGCTGTTCGGGCATGAGAAGGGCGCCTTTTCCGGCGCCGTCGCGCTCCGGCGCGGCAAGTTCGAACAGGCCGATGGCGGCACCATCCTGCTCGACGAGATCGGGGAGATGGATCCGCGCCTGCAGGCCAAGCTGCTGCGCGCGATTCAGGAGCGGGAGATCGACCGGCTCGGCGGCGCCAGCCCGGTGAAGATCGATGTCCGCATCCTGGCGGCGACCAACCGCGACCTGGCGCGCGAGGTCGCGGCCGGGCGCTTCCGGGAGGATCTCTATTTCCGGCTGAACGTGATCCGCCTGCGCATCCCGGCGCTGCGCGAGCGCCCGGCCGACATCCTGCCGCTCGCCGGGCATTTCTCGAAGCGCTACGCCCAGGCCAACGGGCTGCCGGTGCGCGACTTCACGCCGGAAGCGCTGGAACTGCTGCTGGGCCATGCCTGGCCCGGCAATGTGCGGGAGCTGGAGAATGCCATCCACCGCGCCGTGCTGCTGGCCGAAGGCGAGGTGATCGGCATCGAGGCGATCGAGCTGTCCGCCATGCCGGTGCGCGCGGCGGAGGCGGTGGCGATGCCGGTGCTGGCGGTGCCCGGCGCCACGGGCGCGGCGCCGAAGCCCGGCAAGCCGGTCGCCGCGCTGGTCGGGCGGCGGATGGACGACGTGGAGCGGGAGCTGATCCTGGAGACGCTGTCGCATTGCCTCGGCAACCGCACCCGCGCGGCCGAACTGCTCGGCATCTCGATCCGCACGCTGCGCAACAAGCTGCAGGAATACCGTGCCTCCGGCCTCGCGGTGCCGCCGGCGCCGGGCACCGTGATGCCTGAAGCCCTGCCGGCCGGGTGATGGGACGCTTCGCCCTGCCCGGCTGGCTCGGGCGCATGACGCCGGGCAGCGACGTGGCGCTGGCACTCGGCGTCGCGGCGCTGCTGGTGGTGCTGGTGGTGCCGCTGCCGGTGATGCTGCTCGACCTCGGGCTCGCGATCTCCATCACGCTCTCGGTGCTGGTGCTGATGACCGCGCTGTTCCTGGCGCGGCCGCTCGACTTCACCTCCTTCCCGACCCTGCTGCTGCTGTCGACGCTGCTGCGCCTGGCGCTGAACGTCGCCACCACCCGGCTGATCCTCGCCCATGGCAGCGAGGGCAAGTTCGCCGCCGGCCATGTCGTGGCCGCGTTCGGCGGGCTGCTGATGGGCGGCGACGTCGTCGTCGGCTTCATCGTCTTCGCCATCCTGCTGGTCGTGAACTTCATGGTGGTCAGCAAGGGCTCCGGCCGCATCGCGGAAGTCGCGGCGCGGTTCAGCCTGGACGCCATGCCGGGCAAGCAGATGGCGATCGACGCCGACCTCTCGGCCGGGCTGATCGAGGAAGGCGAAGCCAGGCGCCGCCGCCGGGAGCTGGAGGAGGAGACCGGCTTCTACGGCGCCATGGACGGCGCCGCGAAATTCGTGCGCGGCGATGCCATCGCCGGCCTGATCATCACCGTGATCAACCTGCTCGGCGGCATCGCGATCGGCATCGCGCGCCAGGGCATGCCCTTCGCCGACGCGATCGAGACCTTCACCGTGCTGACGGTGGGCGACGGCCTGGTCAGCCAGATCCCGGCGCTGCTGGTCTCGATCGCCGCCGGCATCGTCGTCACCAAGGGCAGCGGCGAAGGCAGCGCCGACAAGGCGCTGATCGGCCAGCTCGGCGCCGGCTGGAAGCCGCTGGCGCTCGCCTCCGGCGGCGCGGTGCTGATGGGGCTGCTGCCGGGCATGCCGCTGCTGCCCTTCCTGGGCCTGGCCGGTGCCGCCGGCTATGCCGCCTGGACCAAGCGCGCGGCGGAGGAGGCGGTGATCCAGCAGCTCTCCACGCCGCCGCCGCCGGTCACGACCGAGGCGCCGCTCTCCGACGTCATGCGCATGGACCTGCTGCGGCTGGAGCTGGGCTATGGGCTGCTGTCGCTCGCCGCCGGGGAAGCGCCGCGGCTGACCGAGCAGATCCGCGGCCTGCGCCGGGCGATCGCGACCGAGATGGGCTTCGTGCTGCCGTCCGTCCGCGTGCAGGACAATCTGCAGCTGCCGCCCGATACCTATGTGATCCGCCTGAAGGAGGTGGAGGCGGGGCGCGGCCAGCTGCGGCCGCCGATGCTGCTGGCGATCGATCCCGGCGGCGCCATCCCCGACATGGTCGGCCAGCGCACGGTGGAGCCGACCTTCGGCCTGCCCGCCCTCTGGATCGAGGAGGCGAAGCGGGAGGAGGCGCTGGCGCGCGGCGCCACCGTGGTCGACTGCGCCGGCGTGATCGCGACCCACCTGACCGAGCTGGTGCGGGAGAACATGGCGGAGCTGCTGAGCTTCGCCGAGACCCAGAAGCTGATCGACGACCTGCCGCGGGAGCAGCAGAAGCTGGTCTCCGACCTGGTGCCGGCGCAGGTCAGCCTGGGCAGCGTGCAGCGGGTGCTGCAGGCGCTGCTGGCCGAGCGCGTCTCGATCCGCGACCTGCCGACCGTGCTGGAAGGCATCCAGGAAGCCTGCGCCGCCGGCGCCCGCGCGGTGCCGTCGATCACCGCCATCGTGCGGGCGCGGCTGGCGCGGCAGATCACCGACCAGGCGCGCGGCCCGGCCGGCTATGTGCCGATGATCACGCTGGGCGTCGAATGGGAGACGGCCTTCGCGGAAGCACTGGTCGGCCCGCCCGAGGAGCGGCAGCTGGCGATCGCGCCATCCCGCCTGGGCGAGTTCATGCAGCGGGTGCGCGACCTGTTCGACGCGGCGACGGCACAGGGGGAACAGCCGGTGCTGGTCTGCTCCTCCGGCATCCGCCAGCATGTCCGCGCCATCGTGGAGCGTTTCCGCCCGGCGACCACGGTGCTGGCGCAGACCGAGATCCATCCGCGCGCGCGCATCCGGACGATCGGCAGCCTTTGATCGCTCAGCCTGCCGCCAGCGCCGCCACCTCCCGCCGCACCAGCGCCTCGGCCTCCGCCGCCGGCAGGCGCGCGAGGGCCGCGAGGTCCCTGCCCCCGGCCGCGGCCCGCGCCGCGATCGCGAGGCCGAGCGCGTAGCCGCTGCGTGCCGGGATGTCGCCGCGATAGCCGTAGCCGAGGTAGCGGGCCCGCACTGCGCCATCGGTCAGGCCCAGCCGCGGCGGCAGTTCCGCCGCCACGCGGGCAATCACCTCGGACCCGATCGCCGCGAGGTCGGGATCGTCGAGCAGCACGCGCAGCCGCGGCGCATCCGGGTTCAGCACCGCGCTGGCATGCATCGCCAGCCCTTCGATCCAGATCCCCGACCAGAGCGGCGCGCCCGCCGGGAAGACCAGGCCCGGATTCACCTGGAAGTGGTAGAGATGGAAGGATTCATGATCGAGCAGGATGCCGGGATCGGCGTCCGGACCATGCAGCCGCACCATCGTGTCGGGGCCGACGAACAGTCCCACGCGCTCACCCGCCAGCCGGGTGCGGGCGTCGAACCAGTCGAAGGAGGGCAGCAGGGTGACCGGCGTATCCGCCGCGGCATCCGGCAGCGCCTGCCGGAAGCGCGCCAGATGCGCCTGCCAGAGCGCCGGGAATCGCGCGGAGAACCGGCGCACCGCCGCCGCCATCGGATCGAAGCCCGCCAGCCAGCGCGCCAGGTCGACACGGCCGATCCCGGCGCGACGATATGCTTCGACATGCGGGGTGAAGAAGTCCTGCGCGATCGCGCGGCCGCGCTCCACTGCGCTGCCGGTGCCGGCGCGGTCATAGACGGTCCAGAAATCCGGCATCAGGTCCTCGATGGCGGCCTCCGCCCTGGCGCCGCCGGGGCGCGCGCCCGCCAGCGCGGCGGCGCCGGCGAGCCTGACCAGCGACCGCCTGGCGATCGAAGGTTGGTGGAGGTGGTCCGTGTGCATCCGGCACTCCTGCCCCGATGGATCGGTAACCCTTGTACAACCTCTGGCGGCTAGGTTGCGCGCATGCGGCTGAAGCTTTTCCGTGCCCCCGCGATCGCCGATGCCATGGCCGAGATCCGGGCCACGCTCGGCGCCGACGCGATCATCCTGTCCACGCGCCGCATCGCCGCCGGGGTCGAGGTGACGGTCGCCCTCGAACCCGAGGAGCCGGTGCTCATCCTGCCGGATGCGCCCCAGACCATGGCGCCGCAGGGACCGCTCGGCTTCCACAACCCGCCCGCCTGGCTGGCGCAGCGGCTGACCGGCGGGCCGCTGGAAGAACAGCTTGCCCGCGCCCTGGTCTTCGCGCCGCTGCCGGACATGGCACGGCCGCTGCTGCTGGCCGGGCCGCCGGGCGCCGGCAAGACCCTGACCTGCGCCAAGCTGGCGACCCGGCTGGCCCTGGCCGGCCGGCCGCCGCTGGTGGCGACCACCGATGGCCAGCGCGCCGGCGCCGCCGAGCAGCTCGCCGCCTTCACCCGCCTGCTCGGCCTGCCGCTGGCCCTGGCCCCCACGCCGGCGACGCTCGCCAAGGCGCTGGCACGGCGGGAGGACGGGCAGCCGGTGCTGATCGACACCGCCGGCTGCGATCCGCTCGACCCCGGCCAGGCGGTGGCGCTGAAGCGCCTGGCGCAGGTGGCCGATGCGGAGATCGTGGCGGTGCTGCCGGCCGGCATGGATGCCGCGGAAGCCGCCGACCTGGCGCGTGCCTTCGCGGCGCTCGGCGCCCGCCACCTGATCCCGACCCGGCTCGATGTCGCGCGGCGGCTCGGCGGCGTGCTCGCCGCCGCGGCGGCCGGCCCGCTGGCGCTGGCCGAGGCGGGCAACGGCCCCGACGTCGCGGGCGGGCTGCTGCCGCTCGACCCGCCTTCCCTCGCTGAAACCCTGCGCGCCGGCCCCCGCCGCGCCGCACCGGAGGCCGCATGATCCCGCGCCCCGCCTTGACCGCCATGCCGCAACCCGGTCCGCGGCCCGGCCGTATCATCGCCATCGCCTCCGGCAAGGGCGGCGTCGGCAAGACCTGCGTCGCGATCGCCCTCGCCCATGCGCTGGCGCGCGGCGGGCGGCGGGTGCTGCTGCTGGATGGCGATCTGGGCCTCGCCAATGTCGATGTGCAGCTCGGGCTGACGCCGCTGCACGATCTGGGCGCCGTGCTCGGCGGCCGGGTGACACTGGAGCAGGCCGTGCTGCGCCATCCCGGCGCCGGCTTCGACGTGCTGGCCGGGCGATCCGGCAGTGGTGCCCTGGCGGGCCTGGCGCCGGCGGCGATCGATGCGGTGCAGGCGCTGGTACGGCGCGCGGCGGCGCTCTGGGACCTGGTGGTGGTCGATCTCGGCGCCGGGCTCGACCCGCCGCAGCGGCGGCTGGCGGCGATGGCCGATACGCTGCTGGTGCTGGCGACCGACGAGCCGACCAGCATCACCGATGCCTATGCGGTGCTGAAGCTGCACGGCCAGGATGCGCCGGGCGGCGATGCGCGGGTGGTGGTGAACCAGGCCGCCGATGCCGGCGCCGGCGCCCGCACCCATGCGACGATCGCGCGCGCCGTCGAGACCTTCCTGAAGCGCCGCGTACCGCTGGCCGCGGTGGTGCGGCGGGACGCGAAGATGAAGGACGCGATCCGCCACCAGGCCTCGCTGCTGACCCGCCACCCGGGCAGCCCGGCGGCGCAGGATATCGAGGCGCTGGCGGCGACCCTGCTAGGCTGAACCGGGGCGAAGGGCCCCGGCTACTTGTGTACAGCACATGGCGGCGATACGATTCCTGCATCGGATGAGAGGGGTCGCAGATGCGCCGTGTGCTCGTTTCCGTCATCGCCATCCTGGCCCTGGCCTTCACCCCTGCCGGCCTGCATGCGCAGGCCCTGACGATTGCGGTGCAGCAGGAACCGACGGCGATCGATCCGCATTTCCACTACACGGCGCCGAACAACCAGATCGCCCGCCATATCTTCGACAACCTGATCCACACCGACGCGCATCTGCAGCCGCATCCGGGCCTGGCGGAATCCTGGCGCGTCATCGACGACCGCACCTGGGAATTCCGCCTCCGGCGCGGCGTCACCTTCCATGACGGCACGCCCTTTACCGCCGAGGACGTCGCGTTTTCCTTCGAGCGCGTGCCCGGCGTGCAGAACAGCCCGGGCAGCTTCGCGCTCTTCACGCGCGGCAAGACGCTCACCATCGTCGACGATCACACCATCCGCATCCAGACCGCCGGCCCCTATCCGCTGATGCTGAACGACCTCGCGATGGTGGCGATCGTCTCGCGCCGCGCGGCCGAGGGTGCGGGCACCGAACAGTTCAACGCGGGGACCGCGGCCATCGGCACCGGCCCGTTCCGCTTCGCGTCCTTCCGGCCCGGCGAACGGGTGGAGCTGACGGCCAATGATGCCTATTGGGGCGGCCGTCCGGACTGGCGCCAGGTAACGATCCGCCTGATCCGCGCCAATCCCGCGCGCGTGGCGGCCTTGCTCGCCGGGCAGGTCGACATCATCGACCATGTGCCGACCGCCGACATGGCGCGCCTGCGCGGCACCCCGGGCGTGTCGGTGGTGCAGGTGCCGTCGAGCTACATCGTCTTCCTGTCGCTCGACAGCAATCGCGACATCTCGCCCTATGTCCGCGGCAATGACGGCCAGCCGCTGCGGCCGAATCCGCTGCGCGACGCCCGGGTGCGGCGCGCGCTGTCGATGGCGATCAATCGCGACGCGATCGTGGCGCGAACCATGGAAGGCGCGGCCGTGCCCGCCGGCCAGCTCGTCCAGGAAGGCTTTCTCGGCTTCGATCCCGAATTGCGCGCCGAGGCCTTCGCGCCGGCGCGCGCGCAAGCCCTGCTCGCGCAGGCGGGCTATCCGAACGGCTTCCAGCTCACGCTGCATTCCCCCAACGACCGCTACGTGAACGACGCCCGCGTCGCGGAAGCGGTCGCGCAGATGTTCACGCGGATCGGCGTGCGCACCACGCTCGAAGCCTATACCCGGAACACCTTCTTCACCCGCGCGACCTCCGGCGGCGAACTCGGCACGCCGGAATTCAGCATCTACCTGACCGCCTTCCCGGCCAATGGCGAAGCGCTGTCCGTGCTGACGGCGACGCTGGCCACGCAGAACATGGCCGCGGGCCTCGGGACCAACAATCGCGGGCGCTATTCGAACATCAGGCTCGATGCGCGCCTCGCGCTGGCGGCGCGCACCACCGACGATGCCGCGCGGCAGCGCATTCTCGCCGAGACGCAGCGGATCGCCATGGAGGACGTGGCGGTGATCCCGCTGCACTTCCAGGTCAACACCTGGGCCGTGCGCGGCCGCCTCACCATGGTCGGCCGCGCCGATGAATCCGCCTTCGCCTTCGACGTCAAACGCCAACCGTAACGGGGATACCGCCGTGCAGGACATCAGCGTCGTCATCACCATGGACTGCGAACCGAGCACGGCGACCAGCCATCCCAAGGCCACCGGGCCGCGGGACTGGGCGATGGGCGAACGCGCGGTGACCGGCTATGCGGAGATCGCGCAATCCTACGGCCTGCCCTGCACCTTCTTCGTGCATCCGGAGACGATCACCGCCCAGGCGGATATGTTCCGCTCCCTGGAAGCCGAGGGGCATTGCGTCGGGCTGCACATGCACCCCTGGAAGTATTCCTATTCGCGCTACGACGGAAAGCGCTTCCGCTGCCATTTCGGCGACCTGACCGAAGCGGAGGCGACGGCGCTGCTGTCGGAAGCCGCGACCCTGTTCCGGGAAGCGATGGGACGGCATCCGCTCTGGTTCCGCCCCGGCACCTTCTCGGCCAATGACAGCAGCTTCGGCGTGCTGGCGGCCCTGGGCTTCCGGGGCGGCTCGATCTCGGCCCCGGAGCGCGTGTTCCGCGCGACGCGCTCGGTCTGGACGGGCTGCGAGCCCGATCCGCACCGGCCGAACGCGACCTTCCGGCAACTCGCCGGCGATCTCGAATTCGGCAACATGCCGCTATCGGCCGATGTCTCCCAGGTGCTGACCGCGTCCAACGGCCGGCGGATGCCCGCCGATTTCAGGCCGGACACGGACTGGAAGGGCCAGTACGGCATCACCTATCGCAGCATCGCCGACAACATCGTGGCGCAGGTCAAGGAACGCGCGCCGGCGGTGCCGGTCCTGAACGCCATCAGCCACAACATGTTCGAGTATCGCGACGCGGCCGATCCCTTCACGCAACGCTTCAAGGACATGCTGGACCAGATGTTCGCCGCCTGCGAACGCGCCGGGCTGCGCCCGGTCGGGACGACGCTGGCCGATGTCGCGGAACGCGCCATCGGTGTCGTCCCCGCCGAGGAGGAGTTCGCTTTCATCTAGCGCCTGGCCGCCGGCGCGCCTGGGCATCGGCCCGATCGCCGGCCTCCGGCATGCCGGGCCGGCCTTTTCCCTCAGATGATCCGCGCCTCGAAGGGCGGCACGAAGTCCGGCGCTTCGAACTCTACCACCCAGAGGTCGGGGTCGCGGCCGAGCTGGCGGTCGACATAGGCATTGGCGTCCGGCTCCGGCACCGGCGTCGGGCCGGTGCCGCGCAT
>DASYDR010000258.1:0-2391 GCA_036499545.1 Roseomonas sp.
ATCAGCTGTGTCGAGCACATCCTTGATAGCAAAGGGAATTCCGGCAAGCGCGCCGGTCTTCTCTCCGGCATCGACGGCGGCTGCCTGGCGCCGCACCAGCGCCGGGTCGAGCCAGGCGAAGGCCCGGATGCGCGGCTCCTCCGCCGCGATCCGGTCCAGATAGGCCTCGGCCAGGGCCGTGGCGGTCAGGGTGCCGGCACGGATGCGGCGGGCGGCTTCGGCGGCGGAGAGGGCGGCAGGGCTTGTCATGGGAGAAGCCTGCGCCTCCCGAGTACGGCGTCAATATCATTCCGATCCTAAGATCTCACTTTAAGTTCGAGTGAGATATCACCTTAGGATTAGGATTATCATGTATCTTATTAAGTTTACAGTATGTCTCAGAATTTAGCATTGGCTGGCAGCCTGATCGGGCGGCGACGGCGCGTCGCGATATGGATGCAAACCAGTCGCAATTGCGAAACCAGCCCCGGCTGGTATCCTCGCCGGAACACGACAAGGACCCGGCCGATGCCGCTCTCCCCTTCCCGCCGGATCGCCGGCTGTCTCTGGCTGGGCCTTGGGCTTGCCGCCTGTGCCTCGACGGCACCGACCCGATCCGACATCGCCGCCCTGCCGGCGGACGCAGATCTCGATGCCCGGACCCTGCCCCGTGGCGCCGCCCAGGCCCGTCCGGCCACGGTCAATGTCCAGACCGACCCGGCCGGCACGACCTTGTTCACGGTCTCGCCCCGGCTCCGCAGCGGCTCCGCCTCCAACCCGCCGCTGATCGAGGCGAGCCTCGGCGCGTCCCGCCCGCGCGGCGGGCCGGCCGTGTACCAGGCGCTGATCAGCATCTCGGTGCCACGGACCTGGCGCGACTTCTCCCAGGTGGCGGCGCGCGACATGCCGCCGCTCGGGGTGCGCCGCGTCGGCCGTGATACGGATTGCCAGACCAGCGCCGGCACCTGCCTCTACCGGGAGACGCTGGTGCTCGACCTGCCGGAGGCGCCGCTGCGGGCCCTGGCGGATAGCGGCCGCGGCCTGCGGCTGCGGATCGACGGCAATGCCGCCTTCGTCGAGACCGGCTTGCCGGCGGGCCATCTCCGCGCCCTGTTCGAAGCCATGGCGCCCGCCGCCCCTGGCGGGGCGGCCGGTGCCGCCCCATCTCGGAGGCCGTGACCCCGACATCGCCGATCCGCATCGCCCGCACGCCGGAAGGCGTGCTCACCTATGCTGTCCCCTTGCCGCCGCCGGCGCTGCCCGCCGTGCGCCCGCGCGACCTGCTGGCCGCCTGGGACATGGCGCGGGAAGCGGCGGCGGCCGAGCTCTGGGGCCCGCCCCGGCTGCTCCGCTTCGAGACGCCGGAGGGTGAGGCGACCACGCTCGCCATCGCCGACCGGGACGCCGCCGCCTGGGCGGAGGCGATCGACCTTCGCGCCGGGCTGACGACGCTCTCCGGCCTAGCGCTCTGCCTGCGGCTGCTGGCCCTGGTCGACGTCCTCGCCCGGGCGCCATCCCTGGCCGGGCTCTACCGGCTGGGGCCGGAAGGGGCCGAGTTCCACCCGACCCTGATCGCCGCGGCGGCCGCAATTCCGCTCGATGCCGGCGCACGGTTCGACGCGGAACATCTTCGGAGGTTAATATCGCGGTCAATCCCCGCCGAGGCCTGAGATGCTCCGAGTCGCCCTGCCCCTGCTGCTGCTCGCCGGCTGTTCCTTCTCCAATCCGCCATCGCCGGTGACGGCGACGACCAGCAACGACGCGCCGACGATCGAGGCCGCCTGCCGGCGCGAAGCGGAGCGCGCGGTGCTGTACCGCGACCGCGGCCAGCAGATGCGCCTGGACGAAGGCGAGAACCAGGCCGGCGGTCTCGGTTCGGTGACCGCGGTGCGCGCACGCAGCGATGCCGCCGGGCAGATCGTCGAACGCGATCGCCTGGCCCGGGAATGCGTCCAGGCCAGCCGCGCCGCCGCCACCCCGGCACCCGCCACCCAGCCGGTCCCGGCCCCCTCGCCCCGGCGCGCGCGTTAGCGGGTCGCGGCGCGCCGCGCCGTGGCCTCGTTCGCGACCCTCAGCCGCGCGCTGTCGCATCGCGATGCGCGCATCTTCTTCGGCGCCTCCCTGACCGCCTGGACCGGGCTGTGGATGCATCGCATCGCGGTGTCCTGGTTCGCCTGGGAGCTGACCAACAACGCCTTCTGGGTCGGCATGGTCGCGTTCAGCGACCTGGCGCCGGCCGTCTTCGTCAGCCCGATCGCCGGCGCCATCGCCGACCGGGTCGACCGGCTGCGGCTGGCGATGATCACCCAGGCGGCGATCGGCAGCGTCGTCCTGGTGACCGCCACGCTGGTGGTGACAGGGAACATGACCATCGGCCTGCTGCTGCTGCTGGAATTCTGTTCCGGAACCGCA
>DASYDR010000259.1:0-10431 GCA_036499545.1 Roseomonas sp.
AGGATCTGGCGCCGCGATGAGGATCACCGACGGCGAGCGGCAGGAGGATGACGCGGCGGAGGGCAGCCTGCGCCCGCAGGTGCTCGACGAGTTCATCGGCCAGAAGGCGCTGCGCGACAATCTGCACGTCTTCATCCAGGCGGCGAAGGCGCGCGGGGAGGCGATGGACCATGCGCTGTTCTTCGGCCCGCCCGGCCTCGGCAAGACCACGCTGGCGCAGATCGTGGCGCGCGAGCTCGGCGTCGGCTTCCGCGCCACCTCGGGCCCGATCCTGCAGCGCGCCGGCGACCTGGCGGCGATCCTGACCAATCTGCAGCCGCGCGACGTGCTGTTCGTCGATGAGATCCACCGCCTGCAGCCGGCGATCGAGGAGACGCTCTACCCGGCGATGGAGGATTTCTCCCTCGACCTGATCATCGGCGAAGGGCCGGCGGCGCGCACGGTGCGCATCGACCTGCCGCCCTTCACCCTGGTCGGTGCCACGACGCGCGCCGGGCTGCTGACCCAGCCGCTGCGCGATCGCTTCGGCATTCCGCTCCGGCTGCAATTCTATGACGTGCCCGACCTGCTGCTGATCGTGAAGCGGGGGGCGGAGAAGCTGCGCTTCGCCCTGGCCGAGGACGGCGCGCTGGAGATCGCCCGCCGCTCCCGCGGGACGCCGCGCGTCGCCGGGCGGCTGCTGCGCCGGGTCAGGGATTTCGCGCTGGTCGCCGGCCGGCCCGCCGACCGGGCGATGGCCGATGCCGCCCTGGAACGGCTGGAGGTCGACCGCCTCGGCCTCGACGCCATGGACCGGCGCTACCTGCGGCGAATCGCCGAACACCACAATGGCGGCCCGGTCGGGGTCGAGACCCTGGCGGCCGCATTGGCGGAATCGCGCGATACCCTCGAAGAGGTGATCGAGCCCTTCCTGATCCAGGAAGGGCTGGTCCTGCGCACCCCGCGCGGGCGCATGCTGGGCGGGCCGGGCTGGCAGCATCTGGGCCTGGCGCCGCCGGCCTCGGCGGTGGTCCAGTTCGACTTGCTCGGCGCCGATCCGGCGTCCGACGCCGCGGGCGATGCCTCATGACGGCCACGGAATCGCCACCGCATCGCTTCCCCATCCGCGTCTATTTTGAGGACACGGATGCGGGAGGGATGGTCTATCACGCGAACTACCTGCGCTGGGCGGAACGGGCCCGCACCGAATCGCTGCGCGAGGCCGGGCTGCCGCATCAATGGATGATCGAACGTCACAACGCGTTACTCGTGGTGCGGCGCATCGAAGTGGAGTATTGGCGCCCGGCGCGACTCGACGACGCGCTGGTGGTCGAAACGATCATTCGCCGCGTCACGCCGGTGCAACTCGTGCTCGAGCAGGGTGTTCTGCGCGACGGCGGCGAGCGGCTCGCGAAGCTGGTGGTGGGGCTCGTCTGCGTCGATCGCGACAGGTTGGTCCCGGTGCCGATTCCCGAGCCATGGCGAGGCTTGTTCCGCTCCGCGGTCCCCGTGGCGGCGGCGGCACGTCCCACGGCGGGGGCGGCGCCATGACGGATGCTGTGAAGGAGGGTTCGGCGTGGACCGTACCGTGAACGCCAGCGCGCTGCCCCAGGTAGCGCACGACCTCTCGCTCTGGGGCCTGTTCCTGCAGGCCGACTGGATCGTGAAGCTCGTGATGATCCTGCTGCTGCTCGCCAGCGTCTGGGTCTGGGCCATCGTGTTCGAGAAAGTGACAACGCTGCGCAAGATGAACCGCGCGGCGGATGCCTTCGAGGACCGCTTCTGGTCCGGCGGCAGCCTCGACGAGCTTTTCATGCGCGAGGGCGAGCAGCCGCTGCACCCGCTGGCCGCCGTCTTCGGCGCCGCGATGCGCGAATGGCGCCGCAGCGCCAATGCCACCGGCGCCGCGGTGGCCGGCGTGAAGGAACGGGTCGAGCGCGCGATGACCGTCACCGTCGGGCGCGAGATGGAGCGGCTGGAGCGCTGGATGGTGTTCCTGGCCTCGGTCGGTTCGGTCGGTCCCTTCATCGGCCTGTTCGGCACCGTCTGGGGCATCATGAACAGCTTCTCGGCCATCGCCGGCATGCAGAACACCAACCTCGCGGTGGTGGCGCCCGGTATCGCGGAAGCGCTGTTCGCGACCGCGATCGGCCTGGTCGCCGCCATCCCGGCGGTGCTCGCCTACAACAAGATCAACACCGACCTCGCCCGCTATGCCTCGCGGCTCGAAGGCTTCGCGACCGAATTCTCGGCCATCGTGTCCCGCCAGGCGGACCAGGCGGCGGCGCAGCCGGCCCGGCCGGCGACGGCGGCGGCGGAGTAGCGCGGCATGGCCGGTCCCCTCGTCGGCGGCCGTGGCGGGCGGTCCCGCTACCGCCCGATGGCCGAGATCAACGTCACGCCGATGGTCGACGTGATGCTGGTGCTGCTGATCATCTTCATGGTGGCGGCGCCGCTGATGACGGTCGGCGTGCCGATCGACCTGCCCAAGACCAATGCCCAGCCGATGAACCAGGAGACCGAGCCGCTGACCATCTCGGTCAACACCGAGGGCAAGATCTTCCTGCAGGAGACCGAGGTGCCGCTGGAAGGCCTGGTCGAGCAGCTGCGCGCCATCCTGGCCAATCAGCCGCCGGGCCAGCCGGAACGGCGCATCTTCGTGCGCGGCGACCGGGGCATCAATTACGGCCGGGTGATGGAGGTGATGGGCACCATCGCGACCGCGGGCTTCACCCGCGTCGCGCTGCTGACCGAACAGCCGGCCGGCCAGCCGGCGCAGGCGCCGCAAGGCGGCCGTCCCGCCGCGCCGCCCCGCCCGGCCGCGTCCGCGCCGGCCCCGCAGCGGCCGGCGCGCTGAGGGGGAACAGACCGCCGTGTCCGCCACCGCCGCGCAGGGGCCGATGGTGCCGCTCAACGAGGGCAAGGGGCTGTCCCGCTGGGGGCTGGTCTCGCTCGCGCTGCATGCGACGATCCTGGTGGTGGGCGCGCTCTTCGCCTTGTCGCGTTCCATCCCCGAACCCGAGCCGGTCGGCATCTCGGTCGAGGTGATCTCGGACGAGGCGCCGCAGGAAGCCCAGGGCGAGCGTCCGGCCCCGACCCCGGCGCCGGCCCATGTCACGACGCCGCCGCGGCCCGAAGCGCCCGAGCCGCAGCGCAACCAGCAGATCGCGCCCCCGCCCCCGCCGCCGCCGCCGCCGGCGCCAGCCACCAGCTTCGTCCCGCCGGCCCCGACACCGCCGCGCCCGACGCCGCCGCCGCCGGCCGCGACCCCGTCGCCGGATGCGCTGCCGACGCCGCCGGTGCAGCCGGCGCCGCCCGCGCCGCCGGCCCCGCCGCAGCCCCAGCAGCAGGCGACGCCGTCGCCGCCGCGGCCGGATCCGCTGCCGCTGCCGCCGGTGCCGACCCCGCCGCCGCCCGAACCGGCGCGCACGCCGGGCACCGCGTCGACGCCGCCGGTGGCGCGGCCGCAGGACCGCTCCTCCTCCGTGCTGAGCACGCTGGATCGTCTGCGCACCACGCAGCGGCAGACCCAGGCGCCGACCGCCCGGCCCAATCCGGCGGCCGCGCCGGTTTCCGGCGGCGGCACCGCGGCCGGCCGGTCCACGCTGACCGCCGGTGAGATCCACGGCATCGCCGATCAGATCGGCGAATGCTGGGCCGTGGATGCCGGCGCCCCCGACCTCGCGACCATCGTGGTCGAGCTGCGCATCACCGGCCTCGACGCCCAGGGCAATATCCGTACCGTCGGGCCAGGCGATCGTGGCGTGCCGAGTGATCCGCGGGCGCGGGCCGTCTACGAAGCCGCGCGGCGCGCCATGCTGAGCCCGCGCTGCAATCCCCTTCGCGTGCCGCCGGACAAATTGGCCGCGCTGCGTGATTCCGTCTTCCGCTTCAATCCGAGAGGGCTCGTATCGCGATGAACCCCAACGCCTACGCCATCTCCCGCCGCACCCTCCTGCTCGGGGCCGGTGCCGGACTCGTCGCCCCCGGCATCCTGGCGACACCGTTGCCGGCTTTCGCGCAGACACCGCCGCAGGGACGCGGCGCGGTGATCGACATCACGCGCGCCCGTACCGATCCGATCCCGATCGCGATCCCGGATTTCGCCGGCAGTGGCGACGGCCAGCGGCTCGGCCGCGACATCGCCCGCGTGGTGCAGGCCAATCTGCGCAATTGCGGCCTGTTCCGGCCGGTCGAGCGCCAGGCCTTCATCCAGACGCCGGAAGCCGCGGCGCAGACGCCGCGCTTCCAGGATTGGCGCGTGATCGGCGCCCAGGCGCTGACCACCGGCCGGGTGGAAGCGGGCGGTGATCGCGTGCGCGTCGAATTCCGCCTCTGGGACGTGAACCCGGAGACCCAGCTGCAGGGCACCGCCTTCACGGCACCCGCCGCCAACTGGCGCCGCATCGCGCATCTGATCAGCGACGTGATCTATGAGCGGCTGCTGGGCGAGAAGGGGTATTTCGATACCCGCGTCGTCTACATCGCGGAAAGCGGCCCGCGCGACCGCCGCGTGCGGCGGCTGGCGATCATGGACCAGGACGGCGAGAACAACCGCTTCCTGACCAGCGGCCAGTTCAGCGCCCTGACCCCGCGCTTCCACCCGAGTGCCGACCGCATCGCCTTCATGTCCTACCAGCAGCAGGGCGAGCCGCGCGTCTACCTGCTCGATCTCGGCTCCGGCCGGCAGGAGCCGCTCGGCAATTTCCCGGGCATGACGCTCTCGCCCCGCTTCTCCCCGGATGGGCGCAGCGTGGTGCTGTCCTCCACCCGCGGCGGCGACGCCAATATCTTCGTGGTCGATCTCGGCTCGCGGCGGGAGCGGCAGTTGACCTCCGGCGGCGGTCTCGACGTCTCGCCGTGCTTTTCGCCGGACGGCACCCAGATCGTCTTCAATTCCGACCGTGGCGGCGACCAGCAACTCTACGTGATGGGCGCTGATGGCGGCGGGGCGCGCCGCATCTCCTTCGGGCGCGGCCGCTACGCCACGCCGGTCTGGTCGCCCCGCGGCGACCTGATTGCCTTCACCCGTATCTCGGGCGGCCAGTTCTCGATCGGCGTGATGCGCCCGGACGGTTCCGGCGAACGCATCCTGTCGGAGGGCTGGGGCATGGAAGGCCCGACCTTCGCGCCCAATGGCCGGGTGCTGATGTTCTACCGGGAGACGCCGGCCCGCGACGCGCGCGGCAACGGCTACTCCTCCCGCCTGGTGTCGATCGACATCGCCGGCTTCAACGAGCGTCCGATCCAGACGCCGACCGATGCGTCCGACCCGGCCTGGTCGCCGCTGTTGGCCTGAGCACCCGATGACCGGAGGGCCGGACGGCCCGAAGGTCTGAATCGGGTGCTCCATCGACGAGCACCCGATGACCGGAGGGCCGGGCGGCCCGAAGGTCTGGATCGGATGCTCCATCGACAAGCATCCAACCGGCGCCCTGGTCGGAATTCGGCCGAGGCGCCGGGAAACATCTTGCGCGGGCGCAACCGGCGGGGGATATCGCCCCTTGTATCTGGCGTTCGCCCGGCTCCCCCCGCCCCCATGGAAAGGACATCGCTGATGACCAAGCCGCTTCTCGGCGCCCTCGCGGCCCTCGCTCTGCTTGCCGCCTGCTCGAACTCCGACGAGAATCAGCAGGCTGCGACCGGCAGCGGTGGCGGTGCCAGCACCATCCGCCCGGGCAGCCAGGAAGACCTGGTGGCCAATGTCGGTGATCGCGTGTTCTTCACGACCGACCGCAGCAGCATCGCCGCGGACCAGCGCCCGGTCCTGCAGCGCCAGGCGGAGTGGATGCAGCGCAATTCGTCCGTGACCGTCCAGGTCGAAGGCCATGCCGACGAGCGCGGCACCCGTGAGTACAACCTCGCCCTCGGCCAGCGCCGCGCCAATGCGGCGCGCGACACCCTGGTGGCGGGTGGCGTCGCCGGCGCGCGCATCTCGACCATCAGCTACGGCAAGGATCGCCCGGCCGCGCTCGGCTCGGACGAGAGCGCCTGGGCGCAGAACCGCCGCGCCGTCACGGTGGTCCGCTGAGCGGCTGCCTGACCTGACCGGGTCGGCGTCCAATGGGGAAAGGCGGCTGCCATCGGGCGGCCGCCTTTCGCATTTCCGGCACCGCACGGGTGCCGCCCCTTCCGGATGATTCCATCCGGGCCGGTTCTGCGTTAGAGCACGCTGCATTCGCTTCCGCTCACGCAGCATGCTTCAAAGCCTTGTTCGATCGCGTGATTCAGACTTTTCGGCGAGTTCGCCCCAAGTCATCACGCTCCAGGCAAAGACGAACCGCATTCCCGGTTCAGGACATGGAGGCCGGAGCCTTGCCCAACCTACCCCGCATCCTTGCTGTGGCCCTGCTCGGCCTGGCGCTGCTGGCACCGGCCGCGGCCCGGGCGCAGATGGACAGCCGCGAGGCGATCGCCCTGCAGAACCAGCTCCTGGAACTGCGGCGGGACATGGATCAGCTCCGCCGCGGCGGCGGCGGTTCCTTGCCCGCGCCGGCAGCGCCGCGTGGCGGCGCGCCGTCCGGCGGCGGCGAAGTGGTGGGCGCGCTGCTCGGCCGGGTCGGCGACCTGGAGGAAGAAGTGCGCCGCCTGCGTGGCCGCCTGCAGGAGGCGGAGAACCGCAACCAGCAGATGGCGCAGGATATCGAGAAGCTGCGCGGCGACCTCGAATTCCGGCTCGACGCGCTGGAAGGCGGTCGCGGGGGCCAGCGGCCCGGGCAGCGGGGCGATGCCACGCCGTCGCGGCCGCAAGCGCCGCAGCAGGCGGCGGCACAGCCGTCCCAGCCCCCGGTGGCGCAGCCCCAGCCGGCGGCCGCCAGCACGCCGCGCCCGCCGGAACGGGCGCTGTCCGAGGGCCAGGCGGCGCTCAGCCGTCGCGACTTCGCCGCCGCCGAGGCCGCGGCGCGGGAAGTGATCGCGTCCCGCAGCCAGGCCCGGTCGCAGGATGCGCAACTGCTGCTGGGCGATGCGCTGGCCGGCCGGCGCCAGTTCCAGAACGCGGCGCTGGCCTATAACGAGGCCTATACCCGTAACCGGCAGAGCGCTCGCGCGCCGGAGGCGCTGCTCGGCCTCGCCGGCTCTTTCGCCGGCTTCAATGCCCGGCGGGAGGCTTGCGACACGCTGGACCAGCTCCGCAGCGAGTTTCCGCGCCTGTCGTCATCGCTGGCCGATCGCGCCAACGCCGCGCGGCGGAGCAATGGCTGCCGCTGAGCCCCGGCGGGTCGATGCCGGCGTCAGCGCTGGCCAATTCGCGGCGCTGATGGCGCCGCTCGGCCCCTTCGGGCCGGCGCCCCGCCTCGCCGCCGGGGTCTCCGGCGGGCCGCACAGCCTGGCGCTGGCCCTGTTGGCGGATGCCTGGGCCCGGGCGCGCGGCGGCGCCTTGCTGGCTTTTATCGTCGATCATGGCCTGCGCCCGGATAGCGGGGCGGAAGCGGCGCGGGTCGCCGCCCGGCTCGCCGGCCGCGGCATCGCGGCCCGCATCCTGCCGCTCGGGCTGTCCGGCGGTGCCGGCCTGCATGAACGCGCCCGCATCGCACGGCTCGATGCATTGCTCGCCGCCTGTGGTGCGACGGGCACGCCCTGGCTGCTGCTCGGCCACCATCGCGACGACCAGGCGGAGACGCTGCTGGCCCGGGCGCTCGCCGGCAGCGGCCCCGATGGCCTTGCCGCCATGCCGGCCGCGCGCGCCGCGGCGGAGGCGTTGATCCTGCGGCCGCTGCTCGGCCTGGCACCGGTCCGGCTGGAAGCGGTCGTGGCCGCGGCGGGCCTGCTACCGGAACGTGACGCCAGCAATGCCGATCCGCGTTTCCTGCGCGCCCGGCTGCGCGCGGCGCTCGGCGAGGATGCGGCGGGGCATGCCGCGCTGGCTGAGGCCGCCGCCGGCTTCGGCCGCCGCCGCGCCGGCGGGGAGGCCGCGGTGGCGGCCCGGCTGGCGCTGGGCGCCATCCTGTCGCCGCTCGGGCATGCCTCGATCGACCCCGGCCGGCTCGGGGCGGATGCCACTGGCCTGGCTGCCTTCGGCCTGCTGCTGCGCCTGGTCGGCGGCGGCACCTACCCGCCGGAAATGGCGGCGGCCGCGGCCCTTCTCGCGCGCGGCCGCGGCACGCTGGCCGGCTGCTGGCTGCGGCCCGGCCCGCGCGGCGCCCTGCTGCTGCTGCGCGAGCCCGGCGCCGTCGCATCCCCGGTCGCGGCGTGTCGCGGTGCCCGTTGGGACGGGCGCTTCCGCCTGCTCGGCCCCGGCGCGGCGGGCCATACGCTCGGCGCGCTCGGTCCCGAGGCGCCTGGCGCCGCCGGGCGCTTGCCGGCCGCGCTGCGCCGGGCCCTGCCGGCGATCCGCGATCAGCAAGGAGCGCTGGCGGCGCTGCCCTGGCTGGACTATCCTGACCGCTCCGCCTGTCTTCCCTTCACGCTCGCCTTCGCCCCCGCCGGGGGCGCGGCGCTCGGTTGGGCGTCAGGTGAGCGGGAAGCGACGGGGCACCCATTCAAGCCTGGGCGATCCGTCCCCATCTAGGCTGAGCCGGGCCCCCGCCGGGCCTCGGGATGCGCCATGCGGCGAGAGGAATGGGACTGACCACGTGAACAATTTCGGCCGGAACCTGGCACTGTGGGTGATCGTGGCGCTACTGCTGGTAGCGCTGTTCAACCTGTTCCAGCCCTCCGGGAACAACCGCGCCAGCGCCCAGCAGGTCGCCTATTCCGACTTCGTGAACGAAGTGAACGCCGGTCATGTGCGCGACGTGGTCATCCAGGGCCGCACCGTCACCGGCGCGCTCGCGGATGGTCGCAGCTTCCAGACCTACACGCCCGAGGATCCGCAGCTCGTCTCGCGCCTGACCGAGAAGGGCGTGCGCGTCGTGGCGCGGCCGGAGGAGAGCGACGTCAACCCGCTCTTCCACTACCTGATGTCCTGGTTCCCGATGCTGCTGCTGATCGGCGTCTGGATCTTCTTCATGCGCCAGATGCAGGGCGGCGGCGGGCGCGCCATGGGCTTCGGCAAGTCCCGCGCCCGGCTGCTGACCGAGAAGCAGGGCCGCGTCACCTTCGAGGACGTGGCCGGCATCGACGAGGCGAAGGGCGAGCTGGAGGAGATCGTGGAATTCCTGCGCGACCCGCAGAAGTTCCAGCGCCTGGGCGGCAAGATCCCGAAGGGCGTGCTGCTGGTCGGCCCGCCCGGCACCGGCAAGACGCTGCTGGCACGCGCCATTGCCGGCGAGGCGAACGTGCCCTTCTTCACCATCTCCGGCTCCGACTTCGTCGAGATGTTCGTGGGCGTCGGCGCCAGCCGCGTGCGCGACATGTTCGAGCAGGGCAAGAAGAACGCGCCCTGCATCATCTTCATCGACGAAATCGACGCGGTCGGCCGGCATCGCGGTGCCGGGCTCGGCGGCGGCAATGACGAGCGCGAGCAGACCCTGAACCAGATGCTGGTCGAGATGGACGGTTTCGAGAGCAATGAGGGCGTGATCCTCATCGCCGCGACCAACCGTCCGGACGTGCTGGACCCCGCGCTGCTGCGCCCCGGCCGCTTCGACCGCCAGGTGGTGGTGCCGAACCCCGACGTGATGGGGCGGGAGAAGATCCTGCGCGTGCACATGCGCAAGGTGCCGCTGGCGAGCGACGTCGATCCGAAAACCATCGCGCGCGGCACGCCGGGCTTCTCCGGCGCCGATCTTGCGAACCTGGTCAACGAGGCGGCGCTGCTGGCCGCCCGCACCGGCCGCCGTACCGTCGGCATGTACGAATTCGAGCAGGCCAAGGACAAGGTGCTGATGGGCACCGAGCGCCGCAGCCTGGTGATGAGCGAGGCCGAGAAGCGCATGACGGCCTATCACGAGGCGGGTCACGCCCTGGTGGCGCTGCATGAGCCGGAATGCGACCCGGTGCACAAGGCGACGATCATTCCGCGCGGCCGCGCCCTCGGCCTCGTCATGTCGCTGCCGGAAGGCGACCGCTATTCCAAGCACAAGTCCAAGCTGAAGGCGGAACTCGCCATGGCGATGGGCGGCCGCGTGGCGGAGGAGGTCATCTTCGGCGCCGACAAGGTCTCCAACGGTGCCTCGGGCGACATCAAGATGGCGACCGACCAGGCGCGCCGGATGGTGACCGAATGGGGCATGTCCGAGAAGCTCGGCATGATCGCCTATGGCACGAACGACCAGGAGGTCTTCCTGGGCCATTCGGTGACGCAGTCGAAGAACCTGTCGGAAGCGACGGCGCAGGCGATCGACGGCGAGATCCGCGGCATCATCGACGCCGCCTATGCCCGTGCGACCCAGATCCTGACCGAGAACGTCGAGGAATTGCACCTGCTGGCCAAGGGCCTGCTGGAGCACGAGACGCTCTCGGGCGACGAGATCAAGCAGGTGATCCGCGGCGAGCCGGTGGTGCGCATCCGCCCCGACGAGCCGGTGAACCAGGGCCGTGGCAGCGTGCCGACCAGCGGCCGTGGCCCCC
>DASYDR010000260.1:0-10655 GCA_036499545.1 Roseomonas sp.
GGCCCTGGCCGAGCCGGTGGCGGCGGTTCGGACGGCGTTGGCCGGCGGCGGTGCCCCGGCCGGAACCCGCTCCGTGACCATCGCGCAGCTCTCGGCCCGGGCGCTGGCCATCCTGGACGCCCGGCCCGACGGCCAGCCGGACGACCACCGCGCGCGGGAGGCCCGCGAACGGGCCGCCGGCCAGGCCCTGATGGAACTCGGCAGCATCGTCATCCGCGGCCATGTCGAGCGGCGCGGCTGGGTCCGGGAATGGCGGGGTGACGAACAATCCGTCATGGCGCTGCGCTGCCGCCGCTACGCCGAACGCCATGGCCAGCAGGCGCTGGAAGCCATGGAAGGCCAGGAGGTGGCGCTGTCCGGCAATGTCACCGAGGCATCGGGGCGCATCATCTCGATGGGCGACTGCCGCCTGCTGCCGGCGGCGACCGCATCCGCCCCGCCGATGGCACTGCCGGAGACCGGCGGGCTGGAGCCGCGGCCGCTGACGGCGGCGGAGGCCAATGCCGGCCCCGGCCGCGGCATCGCGCCGGCGGAGATCGCGCAGGTGATCTACACCTCCCGCTTCGACCAGCGCATGGACGGCATGTTCAACCTCTATATGGATCGGGAGGAACATGTCTTCGTGCTGCTGCGCGACGGCAGTGCCTATCGCCACGACTGGGCCTTCCCCTTCGCCGACCTGAACCTGCCGCTGTCCCATCGGCGGGAGCCGGGGCGCTGGCTGCGGTGGCGGCAGGATGGCGAGGCCGTCGCGCTGCAGGATGCCGGAGGGCGGGACATCCGGCTGAGCCAGCCGCAGGCCTTGCTGCCGGTCGCGGCCGGCACCCGGTTCGACCACCACTATTATTTTCTGAATGTCGGCCTGGGCGGCGTCCGGCGCGACCGGTCCTACAGTTTTCGCGCCGATGGCGCGGTGACGCTCGGCGCCTCCAACCTCGTGGCCGCCAATCTCGGCCCCAACGGCTATATCGCCGCGACCCGGCCGGGGACCCGCAACGAGGCGCGCTATGCCTTCGATGGCTATGTGCTGAGCCTGACCGATGCCGATGGCCAGACCGAACGGCGCCTGGTCGGCCAGTTCGCACCGGCACACGGCAACGGCCCGCCGGACAGCCTGATCCTGGGCGGCCAGATCTACTGGACTCGGGATGGGGATCGGAACGGGGCCCGCCGCGGCAAGTGATCAGCTGCCTGCCCGGCGAGGCGGCGCCGTTCCGGCCGAGCGGCGAGCATCGCCTCCTCCTCCGCATCCTGCGGCGTGCCCCAGAATGCCGCGAGCCTCGGCCCCGTTGTGGTTGGCGGCTGGCGCAGAAAGCCCAGGATCTCGTGCGGCCAGACGCGCCGTCCCATCTGCGCGTACCAGCGCATGGCATGCCGGATCCGGACGTCGGGATGCAGGAAGGTGCGGAACAATGCCTTGGGTCTGCATTGCAGCACCATTTCGGTGAACTTGAACCACAGCAGCGTCCGCCAGGGTGGCATGTGCCGCGTGGCCAGCACCTGGTGCTTGTAGTCCCAACGCCGCCGATCGGTCTCGATCACCCGCCGCTCCGCCGCCATCCTGAAATAAGGTGTCCAGCGGTGCGGCGTCACGTAGAGCATCTGGATCTGGTCCGGATCGTAGGCCAGCAGCCGCTTCAGCCCGCGCCAATGATCGCGATCGGTTTCCTCCTCGAACCCGACGACCCAGGTCGCCATGGACAGGATGCCGTGCGCGCGCATGAGGCGAATGGCCTCGCGGTCGGTTGCGGCCGTCGCGCCCTTGCGGATCAGCCCGAGCGTCGCCTCGTCGGTGTTCTCGAGGCCAAGCAGGAACCGTATCCAGCCGGCCCGCTTGTAGAGATGCAGGATATCGGCATCGCGAACGATATCGTCGGCGCGGGTCGAGCCGACGAGGATCAGGTCCACCTGTTCTGCGATCAACGCCTCGAGAAAAGCGCGCCAGGCCTTCTTCGACACGGTCGGGTTCTCATCCGCGAAGTTGATCACCCGGACGCCGTGCTCGCGATGCAGCCGGGCGAGTTCCTTCGCGAAGCGCACGGGGTCACGGTGGCGCCAGCGGGTCCAGAAGCCGCGTTGGCCGCAGTAATTGCAGAGATGCGGACAGCCGCGTGAGAACTGGACGACGACCGCCCGCAAGCTGCCCCAATAGCTGTAGCGGGCATGATCGATGAGTTCCCAACCAACGCGATACGCGTCGAGGTCGCCGATCACCGGGGCCGGCAGCGTCGCGCATGGTCCTTCCGGCGTCCTGTAGGCGATGCCGGGCACCGGTGCGAGCGGCAGGCGGCCTTCGAGCGCCAGCATCAGCCGCCGGGCCGTCTCCTCCCCCTCGCCGCGCACGATCGCGGTGATGTGCGGCTCCTCCTTCAGGATCTCGCGCCAGTGATAGGTCGGGAACACGCCGCCATAGACGATGAACGCGCCCGGCAGGGCGGCTGCCACCCCGCGCGCGACCTCGGCGATGACCGGATGGCCGGAGGTCGACCCCGAATGGCCGAACAGCACGGCGTCCGGCGCCTGCTCCGCGATCCTGGCGATGAGCGCCGACACGGGCATCGGCCCCAGTTCGCCGTCGATCAGACGGACATCGTGCCCGTCATCGAGCAACGGCCCGCCGATCGACAGCAAGCCGAGCGGCGGCAGGTGGTCGTCGGGAATGCGGCTGCCGATCGAAGGATGCGGCACATTGACGAGGGTGATGCGCATCGGCCCTGGCTCCCCAACCCGCTCACGCCGCGGCCGCCGGCAGCAGGCCGAAGCGCCGGTTCCTGGCACGAAAATCCGCGAGGGCCGCCACGAGATCGCCGATGCCGAAGTCAGGCCAGAGCCGTTCCGTGAACCAGAGCTCGGCATAGGCGCTTTCCCAGAGAAGGAAGTCGGACAGCCGCTTTTCACCGCCTGCCCGGATCAGCAGGTCGACGGCGGGCAGGCCCGGTTCGCCCATGACCAGGGCGGCGAAGTCCTCCCGAGTGATCCCGTCCCAGGTGGCGCACCGCGCCGCCGCGAGAATGGCGTCGCGCGCCGAGTAGTCGAGCGCGATGCGGAGACGAAGCCTGTCTCCGCACGCCGTCTCGCGCTCGATCCGCTCGATGGCTGCGGCCAGCCCGGCGGAAAGGCGATCGCGGCGGCCGATCACGCTCACGCGCACGCCGGAGCGAAGCAACCGTGGCGTCTTGCATCGCAGATAGCGGCTGAGGAGCGCCATCAGCATGGCGACTTCGGCCTTCGGCCGGCCCCAATTGTCCGACGAGAAGGCATATAGCGTCAGGACGCCGACGCCCTGCTCCGGCGCCGCTTCGACGATGCGCCGGACCGTGTTCACGCCGGCCCGGTGACCCGCGGCACGGGGCAGCCCTCGGCCGGTCGCCCAACGGCCATTGCCATCCATGATCATGGCGACATGAATTTTCTTAGAGAGAGTAATTTGCATTGCAAAGTATCCTCACAAATGGCGGCACGAGAGTCGTCACGCCGGGCGGGCCTTCAGGATCGATGGTGGTTCCGCGATGGCGTCCGCGGCTTTCGCCGCATCGCGGACAACCCGTTCCAGCACCGCGAGGTAGTCGAGGAAGCGACGCCGCCCGTCCGGCGTCATCCGACAGGTTGTCAAGGGGCGCACGCCTTCGAAGGTCTTGGCGATATCGACGAGCCCAGCTTCCTGCAACACCTGCAAATGGCGGCTGAGATTGCCGTCGGTGAGGCCGCAGAGTTGCTTGAGATCGGCGAAGGACAAGCCGCGGGGATGGCCGGCGAGCGAGGTCAGGACACCGAGCCGCGCCTTCTCATGGATCGTCCGGTCCAGCCCTTCATAGGCGAAAGGAGCCTCGCGGTCAGATCTCACCATCATTCCTCTCCGAAGCGAGGCGGAGCAGGCCGGCGGTCAGGATCTGGCCGAGCGCGAAGGGCAGCCCCATCGTCCAGGGCGACAGCGTCCGCGCTTCGGCGGACAGCGCCAGCATCGCGAAGCCGGCGACCACATAGAAAGCGCCGGCCAGCGTGAGCAGGCGCGGCAGGATGCGGAGGGAGGCAAAGATGCCGAGGCCGATGAGGATCTGCCACAGGCCGGGCAGCATCCACAGCACCTCGGGCGCGAAGCGCCACAGGGTCAGAAGGAGCAGCGCGCCGACTGCACTCGCCGGCAGCATCTGCTCCGCGGCATGGCGCAGCAATTCATCGGCCAGCCCGGCGTGGCGCCGTCGCGTGCGCGCGACCATTTCCGCGCCGATCACGCCGACCGCTGCGACCGCGATCGCGACCCAGAGTGCGAAGAATGGGAACGCTGCCGGCTGCTCCCCGCCAAAGCTCCAGGCCTGCCCCGCGGCGGCGAGCAGCGCCAGGACGCCGGTTGCCGCCACGGCGCGCGGCCCATAGCCTTGGAAAGCCGTGCCGGCGGCAAGCTGGCTGCGGATCGTCAGAATGTCGGCCAGAGCCTTGTTGAGATCGTGCATCGCGCTGCCTGAGCAAACTCTACAATGCAAAGTAGGCGCCTTTGCAAAGCCGATGCAAGCCTTTCGGCAGGAGCGACACCTGGCCGCGGCGGCGTGAATCCGCGGCGGTCAGCCTTGTTTGATTTGGTGCCCGGTGGCGAGCCAACGCCCGGAGCGGATCGGACAAGCGCCGCTGGCGTCGAAAAGATCGCAGGCTTGGCGCGCCCTGAGGGACTTGAACCCCCAACCATCCGGGTAGAAGCCGGATGCTCTATCCAGTTGAGCTAAGGGCGCGAACCTTTGTTGTCCGCCCCGGATATCAGCCGCCACGTCAATCCTGATATCCGGGCGGAAAGAGCTTCGTCAGTGAGACCAGTTCTCGGTCCGGCCGAAGCGGAAATTATCGGCATAGACCTTCGGCTTGATGGTGCTTGCCGCCGGCTTCGGCGACTCGACCAGATACGGAATGCCGCGTGCCTCGGCATAGGCGACCGCGGCGTCCTCCGTCGGGAAACGCAAACGGACCTGGGCGTTGGTGTCGCCCGAGCCGGCCCAGCCGGTCAGGGGGTCGGCGCGCTGCGCCTCCCCCGGCTCCCATTCCAGCATCCAATCGGCGCTCTTGCCGCGGCCGGACTGCATGGCGGATTTCGCCACCTGGTGGATGCGCGCGATCTGCGCCATGCCCGTGATCCCTGTTGCTCCATCGGGGCGGCGGGATTCGAACCCACGACCTCCTGTACCCAAAACAGGCGCGCTACCAGGCTGCGCCACACCCCGAACCGGGCCGCACCCTATGGGCGGGCGGCCTCCACGTCCAGTTCACACCGGCTGCATGATGCAAGAACGGCGTTTCGTGGCGACGCGTCAGGGCGCGGTGCCGAAAAGGTGGTGCAGCACCCGGTCGCCGACCCGCAGGTTCAGCCGCTCCGCCGTGCCTGCCGCCAGTTCGAGCGTCGCCCGCACCGGGCCGCGGCTTTCGACGGTCGCGAGGCTGCGCGGCACCGTCCGTTCCGCGATGCGGTGGATGCGGCCATCGGCGGCGATGAACACCATGTCGAGCGGCACCAGGGTGTTGCGCATCCACATCGACGATTCGCGCGCCTGCCCCCAGTCGAACAACATGCCCTCATCCGGCTTCACCTCGGTGCGGAACATCAGACCGATCATCTGCTGGTCCGGCGCCAACGCCATTTCGGCGGTGAAGTTCAGCCGGCGGCCGTCCCGGGTCTCGATCACCAGTGGCTCGGTCGGCAGCCGGGGCTGCGGCTCCGTGACCCCAGGCTGGGCGGCCGCGGCCACCGGCAGCAGGAGGACGGAGCTGAGAAGAAAGGCGCGACGCCGCATGGGCTGTTCCTCGGGATCAATCGGACGACCGGCGGGCGCCTCTATGCCACGGATCCGGCCGACATCGAAGGCACGTCGCTGACCAGCCGGGCGCGTCAGGATTGGATACAAGCGCTTGAGTCGCCACCCGATCTCCGGCAATCAGCCGCCGGGCGCTCTCGGCGGATGATCCTGATGCATTCGATTATCAATAATATTCCCCTTGGCGATACGCCCACCAATAGAATCTCAGCATCACCCCGCCTTCGTCTGGCAATGCTCGTAGCATTCGTCGTGCTGGTCGGCATCAGGATGCCACATATCCTGCGCGGCCGCTTCTGGGCCGAGGATGGCCTGTTTCTGCTGGATGCCTGGACCCGGCCATTTCTCGACGCGATGACGACGCCGCATACGGGATACTTCAACATCGTCGCCAGCCTCGCCGCTCAGGCCGCGACGCTGATGCCGCTGCAATACGCGCCGGTCGCGAGTTGTGCCGTCGCGCTGGCTTTCCAGACCCTGCCGGCCTTGTTGCTGGTACTGAGTGCGATCCCCTGGCTGCAGCGACCGTCGCATCTGCTCATCGCGCTGCTTGTCGTCGCAACCCTGCCATCATCGGAAGAGGTCTGGATCAATTCGATCACCAGCCAATACCACCTCATCCTCTGCGGCGGCATCATCCTGGCGGACCGGGTGCATACCGGGCGGGTGCGCTTCCTGCATGGCCTCATCCTGGGCCTCGCGCCGCTGTCAGGCCCGGGCTCCGCCTTCCTGATTCCCCTGTTCCTGGCGCGTGCCTGCATCGACCGGTCGCGCGGACGGTTGATCCAGGCGGCCATACTGGGCCTCTGCGCGATACCGCAGATCGCCTCCATCTTCATCAATCTGGAGGCGAACAGGAATTTCGGGATCGATCCGGAACTCCTGCTGCTGATCATCTACGCCAAGCACATCGTCTCGCCGCTGCTCGGGCGCGCGCATTCGGTCGACATCGCATCGGACCTGGCCCAGCACCACCAGCTTGGCGATGTCGGCATCCTGCCGCTCCTGATCCCGGCCGCGGCACTGCTGGCCTTCGCCTTCACGGTCCTCCGCTACGGCAATACCGAGTCCAGATGGCTCGCCGCGGCAGGAGCGGTCGTCCTGTTCCTGTCCTATTTCGGCGCCCTCGGACCCCAGGCCCAGCTCCTGGGGGCGGATTTCGGGATGCGCTACGCTTTCGCCCCCCAGCTCCTGCTGGAGCTGTCACTGCTCGGGATTGCCGTGACCGCATCGGCGCCGGTGCGCAAGGTCACCCGGATCATCGTCCTGTGGACCGTCTTCGTCGGGCTGCACGGCTTCGTGCTGGTCGACCAGAAGATGGCGCGCGGCCCGAGCTGGAGGGAGCAGATCGCGGCACGGGACCCGGCCGCGAATGCACCGATCGTGCTCTGGCCGACGAGCTGGGCGATCAGGCTGCCCCCTGGCCTGTAGGAGGCGTTCCTAAGGGGCGGGCAACCCGGCGCGGCGTCGTCCGTTGATTAGGCATGTCCGAGCCCGAACCCACCCCGCCGCCGCGCAGCGCCACGGCCGTCCGCCAGGGCCGCACCACCGGTCATGTCCGATGGATCCTCGGCATCTCCCTGGCGCTCGTGATCGTCGCCTTCATTGTCGCCTATCTGGTGCGCTGAAGCCTCGGCTCAGCCCCGTTGCGGCATCGCTTCCGGGATGACCGTTGCGACCAGGCTGGCATCCAGCGCCTCATAGGTGTGATAGCCGATCGTCTCGTAGAGCTGGGCGCGGGTCTGCATGAGGTCGACCATCTTGTGGGTGCCGCCATCGCGGGCGATCGCCGCGTAGAGATCCTCCATCGCCTTCGCCGCGACCCGCAGGTGGGACACCGGCCAGATCACCATGGCGTAGCCCATGGCCTGGAACTCCTCGGCGGTGAAGAACGGCGTGCGGCCGAACTCGGTCATGTTCGCCAGCAGCTTCACCCCCGGCATGCGGCGGGCGAATTCGCGGAACATCTCGGCGGTGTTCAGCGCCTCCGGGAAGATCGCGTCGGCGCCGGCGTCCAGATAGCGCTTCGCCCGGTCGACCGCGGCATCCATCCCCTCGCTCGCCACCGCGTCGGTGCGGGCGATGATCTGCAGGTGCCGCCGCGCCTTGCGCGCCGCCGCGACCTTGGCCGCCATCTCCTGCGCCGGAGCGAGCTTCTTGTCGTTCAGATGCCCGCATTTCTTGGGCAGGAGCTGATCCTCGAGATGCACGGCGGCGGCGCCGGCCTCCTCGAAGCTGCGGACCATGTGCATGACGTTCAGCGCCTCGCCATAGCCCGTATCGCCATCGACCAGGACCGGCAGGCCGGAGGCGCGGGCAACCTGGCGGATATGCCAGGCGACGTCGTCGACGGTGATCATGCCGAGGTCAGGCAGGCCCATGGTGGCGCTCATCGCGGCACCCGACATGTACAGCGCCTCGAAGCCCTGCTTCTTCGCGAGCAGCGCCGCGATGCCGAGATGCGCGCCCGGCATCTGCAGGATCTGCGGCCGGTCCAGCAGCTTGCGGAAGCGGATGCCCGCGGGCTCCTCCGGCAGGTCGTCGGCGATGATGTAGGGCATGGAACCCACTCCCTTGTAGATGCGCTGAGAAGACCACGACGGTGACCGACAGGCACGCCGGCAGTGCCGGCACGGCCATCCTCACCCTGCCCGGTCCCCTGTTCCCACCATTCCCTATACCAGCGCCCCCACCCCGCGAAGGCCCCCCTCTTTCGCCGGGGCCCCTCGCGCCCTAGTCTCCGGGCCAGCAAACCGGAGATGCTCCATGGAAATGACCGGGGAACGGCAGATCGCCGCGCCACGCCAGACCGTTTGGGAAGGGCTCAACGAGCCTGAGGTGCTGCGCGCCTCCATCCCCGGCTGCGAGTCGATCGAACGCACCGAAGATGGCGGCTTCTCGGCCCGCGTCGCGGTGAAGATCGGCCCGATGGCCGCCAAGTTCACCGGCAAGGTCCGGTTGGAAAACCTGAACCCGCCGGCCGGCTACACCATCGCCGGCGAGGGCAATGGCGGCGCCATGGGTTTCGCCAAGGGCGGCGCGGATGTGCAGCTCGCCGAGGCCGGCGACGGCACCCTGCTGACCTACCAGGTGAAGGCCCAGGTCGGCGGCAAGATGGCGCAGCTCGGCGCCCGCCTGATCGACGCCACCGCCAAGCAGATGGCCGACCAGTTCTTCGACCGCTTCGCCGCGCAGATGACCGCCGCCGCGGCGCCGGCCAGCGTGCCGGCCGCGGCCGAGCCCGCCACGATCGCCGCCGCGCCGCATGAGCCCGCGCCGGTCGCGGCGGCGGCCCCCGTCGCCGCGCCGGTGGACAATGCGCCGCTGGTCATCAACCCGTTGCAGACGCTGCTGATGATGGAGCCGATGGGCCTGCCGCTCACCTTCTGGGTCGGTTCGGCGATCATGCTCGTCATCCTGTTCCTGCTCTTCGCGTTCGGATGACACTTCCCGCTACGGTCGAGGACACGCGTCGGCTGCTGGCCGAAGGCGGCTATGTCGCGGACATGGCCCTGGCGACCACCATCCACCTCGCCCTGAGAATGGGCCGCCCCCTGTTCCTCGAGGGCGAGCCCGGTACCGGCAAGACCGAGATCGCCAAGGTCCTGGCGGCGCAGCTGCCGCGCCGCATGGTCCGGCTGCAATGCTATGACGGGCTCGACCTGTCGGCCGCGGCCTATGAGTGGAACCATGCCCGGCAGCTGATGGCGATCCGCCTGGCCGAAGCGGCCGGCGAGACCGACCGCGCGGCGCTGGAGCGCGGCATCTATGCCCGCGAATACCTGCAGGAACGCCCCTTGCTCGCCGCCATCACCGGCGACCCGGCGGTGCTGCTGATCGATGAGCTGGACCGCGCCGACGAGCCGTTCGAAGCCTTCCTGCTCGAGGTGCTGGCGGATTTCCAGCTTTCGATCCCGGAGCTGGGCACGGTGAAGGCAGCTGTGCCGCCGGTGGTCATCATCACCTCCAACCGCACGCGCGAGGTTCATGACGCCATCCGGCGCCGCTGCCTCTACCACTGGGTGGACTACCCCGATGCCGCCCGGGAGCGGGCGATCCTGCGGCTGCGGGCGCCGCACCTGCCGGAGCGGCTGACGGCGCAGGTGGTCGATTTCGTCCAGAAGGTCCGGGCCGGGGACTACTTCAAGCTGCCGGGCGTGGCCGAGACCATCGACTGGGCCGCGGCGCTCTCCGCGCTCGACGCCGAGGAGCTGGAGCCGGCGCTGGTCGATGAGACGCTTGGCGTGCTGCTGAAGTACCAGGACGACATCGCCAAGCTGCGCGGCGCGGAGGCGGCGCGCCTGGTGGCCGAGGCCCGGGGGGAATGAAGCCCCTGATTTTCTTCCCCGGCTCCTGATGCTCCCTCCCGGCGCCACCATCGGCATGCGCGCGGGCCATGGCGCCCTCCCCGCCAACCTCGCCGCCTTCGGCCGCCTGCTGCGCCGCACCGGCCTGCCGGTCGGGCCGGTCGAGATCCTGGCCGCGATGGAAGCGCTGACCATCGCGGGCCTTGACGACCGGCGCCGCTTCCATGCCGCGCTCCGGGCGGTGATGGTGCGCCGGCGCGAGCATTTCGAGCTGTTCGACCAGGCCTTCCAGCTGTTCTGGCGCGATCCGGAAGCCGGGCGGCACGCCGCCGCGCTGGCGGCGCTGGAGGGCCAGAAGGGACCGCCGGAAAAGCCACCGCCGGCCGCGCGCCGCCTGGCCGAAGCGATGCAGGGCGACCGCCCGAAACAGGCCCCGAAGCCGCCCGAGGAACAGCCGCCCGAGATCGACATGACGGCGACGATCAGTGCCGTCGAGCGGCTGCAGCGCATGGATTTCGAGGCGATGTCGGCGGCCGAGATCGCCGCCGCCAAG
>DASYDR010000261.1:0-17559 GCA_036499545.1 Roseomonas sp.
GCGCTTGCCATGGCCGCGCTGCGCATACATCAGCACCGCATCGATGGTCAGCGGGTCGCGCTTCCACTTCCACCACAGCCCCTTCTGCCGTCCGGCGACATAGGCGCTGTCGGCCCGCTTCAGCATCAGCCCTTCGATCGACGCCGCGCGCGCGCCATCGCGGATGGCGGAAAGCTGCGCGACCGAGGCGAAGGCGATCTGCGGCGACAGGTCCATATGCGCGGGCTGCTCCCGCCGCACGAATGCCTCCAGCCGCGCGCGGCGGGCATCGAAGGGCAAGGGCCGCAGATCCTCCGCCCCCTCCGTCAGCAGGTCGTAGAGCCTGACGCCGGCCGGATGGTCGCGCAGCATCTTCGCCGTCACCGTCTTGCGGTTCAGCCGCTGCTGCAGATCGCCGAAGGGCGCGACCACGCCATCGCGCACCACCAGCAGCTCCCCGTCCAGCACCGCTTCGAAGGTCAGGCTCGCGGCGATGTCCGGAAAGGCGCCGGTGATGTCCTCGCCGCCGCGGCTGAAGATGCGGGCGCCGCCGGGTGCGGCGCAGAGCTGCACGCGGATGCCGTCCCATTTCCATTCGGCGCGCCAATCGGCCGGCTGCAGCGCCGCGACATCGGCATCCTCCAAGGGATGCGCCAGCATCAGCGGGCGGAACACCGGCAGCGCGCCGGGATCCGGCCGCGGCCCCTTGCCTTCCAGCCAGCGGAACAGCGGGATGTAAGGCGGCGCGACGCCGTGCCAGACCTCCTCGATCTCCGCGAGATCCTTGCCCGACCATTCCGCGAGCGCGGTGCGCGCCAGCCGTGCCGAGGCGCCGACGCGCAACCCACCGGTCACCAGCTTCACCAGCGCGAAGCGGCCATTGGCGTCGAGCCGGTCCATCCAATCGGCGATCAGCGCCGGCAGTTCGGCCTTTGGCGTCAGCTCCATCGCCTCCACGACTTCGCCGAGATCCGGCGGCGGCATGTTCCGGCCAGGCGGTTCCGGCCAGATCAGCGCCGCCGTCTCCGCGAAATCGCCGACATAGTCATGGGAGAGGCGCAGCAGCTCCGGGTCGGTGCGTGCCGCCACCAGGTCGCGCAGCAGCGCCGGCTTGGCGGTGGTGAGCTTCAGCTCCTCGGTCAGCGCGGCGAGACCGATGCCGCGGTCGGGATCCGGCTGATCCGCGAACCAGCGGCGGAGCAGCGCGAGCTTGGCGTTGCGGCCGGGGGTGAAGACCAGGCGCTCCAGCAGATGCGCGAAGGCCGGGACGCTCATGCAGGCACCGGCTCGGCGGGTGCGGCCTCCCCTTCGTCCTCCTCGCCGAGGCCGACCAGATGCAACGCGCGGCCGCGCACGCCGCGCAGCGACAGGGCGTGGATCAACGCATCCTCCCGCCCATGCGTCACCCAGATCTCCGGCGCCTGCACCTCGGCGCAGGTCTCGAGCAGCTCGTCCCAATCGGCGTGGTCGGAGATGATCAGCGGCAGCTCGATGCCGCGCGCCTTGGCCCTCTGCCGCACCCGCATCCAGCCGGAGGCGGCGCAGACCACCGGCTCCGCCAGCCGCCGCGCCCAGGGCGTGGCTTCGGCGGAAGGCGGTGCCAGCACGATCTCGCCGGCCAGCGCCAGCGGCGTGCCCCGCTTGGCCAGCGGCACCGGCAGCAGTGGGCCGAGCGGCACGCCGAGCGCCTCGTACAGCGTGCAGAGCGCGACCAGCGCGCCGTGCAGATAGATCGGCCGGTCCCAGCCGGCGCGGCGCAGCAGCGCGATCACGCGCTGGCATTTTCCCAGGGCATAGACCCCGATCACATGCGTGCGGTCGGGAAACAGCCGCAGGCTTTCCAGCAGCGTCGCGATCTCCCGCTCGGCGGGCGGGTGGCGGAAGACCGGCAGGGCGAAGGTCGCCTCGGTGACGAAGACATCGCAGGCCACCGGCTCGAACCCGGCGCAGGTCGGATCCGGACGGCGCTTGTAATCACCGGAGATCACGGCGCGGCTGCCCTGCCAGTCGAGCACCAGCTGGGCCGAGCCCAGCACATGCCCGGCCGGCACCAGGCGGATGCCGAGGCCGTCGCGCGTCAGCGCCTCCCCATAGGCCAGCGCCTGTTGCGTCGTGCCGGCGCCGGCATCGCCCATGCGCGCGCGCATGATCGCCAGGGTCTCGGCGGTCGCCAGCACCGCGCCGTGGCCGGGCCGGGCATGGTCGGAATGGCCATGCGTGATCACCGCCCGCGGCACCGCGCGGGTCGGGTCGATATGAAAATCGCCGGGCTCGCAATAGAGCCCGGCTTCGGTCACGCGCAGCCAGGTCGCGGGATGGGGCATCCCTTCGATGTGAGGTACCCGGCCGCGCTTTCCAATGCCCCTTGCCGGCACAGGCCCGCGACCTCAGGGTGGCGCCCCTTTCGGGAGAAGTCCTGCATGCTCCGGCGCCGTGCCCTGTTGCCGCTCGGCCTGGCCCTGCCCGCCATCGCGGCACAAGCGGCCGGGCCGGATGCCGGCGGCTGGCCGAACCGGCCGGTGCGCTTCATCCTTCCGGACACGCCCGGCAGTGGCAATGACACCATCGCCCGGCTGATCGCGCCGGAATTGCTGGCGAGCCTCGGCCAGCCCTTCGTGGTGGAGAATCGCGGCGGCGCCGGCGGCCGCATCGGGGTCGAGGCCGCCTTCAACGCCGCCCCCGACGGCTACAGCTTCCTGTTCGGCAATGCCGGCTCCAACGGCATCAACGCCGCGATCTATCCCGACCTGCCTTATGACCTGGCGACCGCTTTCGAGCCAGTCTCGCTGCTGGTGCGCGGGCCGAACGTCCTGGTTATCAACCGGCGCGTCCTGCCGGTAGCCGACCTGCCGGCGCTGGTGGCGCTGCTGCGCGGCCGCCCCGGCCAGCTGAACTACGCCTCGGCCGGCGTCGGCTCCTCGGCGCATATGTCGATGGAGCTGTTCAAGGCGGCGGCCGGGCTGAACGTCGTGCATGTGCCCTATCGCGGCACGCCGGCGATGGCGCAGTCGCTGATCACCGGGGAGACGGCGCTGATGTTCGCCAACCTGGTCAATGTCATGCCCTATATCCAGCGCGGCGAGCTGGCCGCCATCGCCGTCACCGCGCGCACGCGCTGGCCCGGCCTGCCGGACGTGCCGCCGGTCGCCGACACCATCCCGGATTTCGAGACGCTGGCCTGGAACGGCATCCTGGCACCGCGCGGCACGCCGGCGCCGATCCGCGCCCGGCTGCTCGACGCGCTGCGGGCAATCGGCGCCGCGGCCGTGATGCAGGAACGGGTGCGGGGCCTCGGCGGCGAATTCGTCGCTTCCACACCGGAGGAATTCGGCACCCGCATCGCGGCCGATATCACCCAATGGAAGGCGCTGGTCGCCCGCACCGGCATCCGCGCGGAGTAAGGCATTTGCAGATCACGACCATCGCGTTCCACCCGGTGCAGGTGACGCCGAAGACCGTCTGGTGCTTCCTGACCGTCGCCACCGATGCCGGCCTCACCGGCCTCGGCGAATGCACCCTGGCCAATCAGGAAGCGGGCCTGGCCGCGGAAGCCGCACGCCTCGCCGCCCGGCACCGCGGCGCCGACCCGTTGCAGCGCAACCGGCTCTGCCCGCCGCTGCCGCATGCGCCGGGCGGCCTGGTCGCCCAGACCGTGCAAAGCGCCTTCGAAGCCGCGCTCTGGGACATCGCGGGCCAGGCCGCCGGCGCGCCAATCCATGCCCTGCTCGGCGGGGCACTGCGGGACCGCATCCCGCTCTACGCCAATATCAACCGCGGCGCGGCGCCGCGTTCGCCGGAAGGCTTCGCCGCCGCCGCGCGGCGGGCGCTGGAGGCCGGCTTCACCGCGCTCAAGCTCGCGCCGTTCGAGCCGATGGTCTGGCAGGATGCCGGCACCGATCCCGCCGGCCAGCGGGCCGCCTATGCCGAAGGGCTGGCGCGCATCGCCGCGGTGCGGGATATGGCGCCCGGTGCCGACCTCATGGTCGACGCGCATTGGCGCTTCTCGCCGGGCGGCGCCGCGGCGCTGCTGCGTGACCTGGCACCCTTCGGCCTCCATTGGCTGGAATGCCCGATCGCCGAGGCGAACCATGCGGAGATCCGCCGGCTGCGCCATATGGCCAATGACCGCGGCATGCGGCTGGCCGGCGCCGAGACGCTCACCGGCCTTGCCGCCTATCGCCCGCTGATCGAAGCCGGCTGCTACGACGTGCTGATGCCGGACATGAAGCATGCCGGCGGGTACGAGGAGATCCGCCGCATCGCGGCCCTCGCCCTGACCGCCGGCGTGGAGATCGCGCCGCACAACCCGACCGGCCCGGTCTGCCACGCGCATTCCCTGCATCTCTGCGCCACCTTGCCCAATCTGCTGCCGCTCGAGGTGCAGTTCGGCGAGACCGAGCGCTTCTTCACCCTGGTCGAAGGCGGCAAGACGCTGGCCTTCGGCCAGGGCGATGCCGGGCTGCCGGCCGGCCCCGGCCTCGGTGTCGCGCTGTCATTGGCCGAGGCCGCCCGAACCCCTTGGCGTATCGATCCGGCCCAGCCCCCGCCGCCACCCTGGCTCGATCCACGGCTGGGCTGAAGACGTCTTCCCCTCGACGCCCATTCCGGTCCATACCGGGTTGGCGTATGAGAACATTGCCGGAACCTTTTGCCCGCTGGTTCGCCGGGCGCGGCTGGTCGCTGCGGCCGCACCAGGCGGCGCTTGTCGAGGCGGGCGCGGCCGGCGAGAGCGCGCTGCTGATCGCGCCGACCGGCGGCGGCAAGACCCTGGCCGGCTTCCTGCCGAGCCTGCTGGACCTCCACGCCCGGCCGCGGGAAGGGCTGCACACGCTCTACATCTCGCCGCTCAAGGCGCTGGCGGTCGACATCGCGCGCAACCTGACCGCCCCGGTGGAGGAGATCGGCCTCGATATCCGCATCGAGACCCGCACCGGCGATACGCCGCAGAACCGCCGCGCCCGGCAGCGGCAGGCGCCGCCGCACCTCCTGCTGACCACGCCGGAAAGCCTGGTCCTGCTGCTGACCCTCGCCGATGCGCCAAAACTGTTCGGCGGCCTGTCGGCGATCGTGGTCGACGAGGTGCATGCGCTGGCCGGCACCAAGCGCGGCGGCCAGCTCGCGCTCGGCCTCTCCCGCTTGGCCGCCCTGGCGCCGGCGGCACGCCGCGTCGGGCTCTCGGCGACCGTCGCGCATCCCGATCCGCTGCGCGCCTTCCTCTCCACGACCGGCACGCCGGACGGCGTGCGCCTGGTCACCGCGCCGCCTGGCGCGCCGCCGGCGCTGGATCTGCTGCTGCCGAGCGGCCACCTGCCCTGGGGCGGGCATATGGGCCTGGCCTCGATGCCGGAGGTCTATCAGCGCATCAAGGGCGCCAGGGTCACCATCGTTTTCGTCAATACCCGCGCCCAGGCCGAGCTCTGCTTCCAGGCGCTCTGGCGGCTGAACGAGGATTCCCTGCCGATCGGCATGCATCACGGCAGCCTGGAGATCGAGACCCGCCGCAAGGTCGAGGCGGCGATGGCGGCGGGCAAGCTGCGCGCCGTGGTGGCGACCGCGAGCCTTGACCTCGGCATCGACTGGGGCGCCGTCGACCAGGTGATCCAGGTCGCGGCACCCAAGGGCGTCTCCCGCCTGCTGCAGCGGGTCGGGCGCGCCAATCACCGGATGGACGAAGCCTCCCGCGCCGTCCTGGTGCCGTCCAACCGCTTCGAGGTGGTGGAATGCGTCGCCGCGGAGGAAGCGGTCGCGGCCGGTGACCTGGATGGCGAGCCGCCCGGCCAGGGCGGGCTCGACGTGCTGGCGCAGCATGTGCTGGCCATGGCCTGCGCCGCCCCCTTCCACCCCGATGATCTCTATGCCGAGGTCACGCGCTGCGGCCCCTATGCCGGGTTGTCGCGCCAGGATTTCGACGATGTGCTGCGCTTCGTCGAGGATGGCGGCTATGCGCTGCAGGCCTACGAGCGTTTCCGCCGGCTGTTTCGCGATGCCGAAGGGCTGGTGCATGTGCGCGACAGCCGCGCGGTGCGGCAGTTGCGGATGAATCTCGGCACCATCGTCGAGACGCCGATGGTCAAGGTCAGGCTGCGCGGCGGCCCGGTGCTCGGCGAGGTCGAGGAATCCTTCGTCGCCAGCCTGGTGCCCGGCGACTGCTTCCTCTTCGGCGGGCAATTGCTGCGCTACGAGGCGCTGGACGCGCTGGCCTGCGTCGTGACCCGCGGCGGCGAGGGTGAGCCGCGGGTGCCGGTCTATGCCGGGGCGCGCATGCCGCTTTCGACCTACCTCGCCGAGCGGGTGCGGATGATCCTCGCCGATCCCGGGCGCTGGGGGCATCTGCCGGAGCCGGTGCAGGAATGGCTCCGCATGCAGCAGCATCGCAGCGCCCTGCCCGATCCGGATGGGCTGCTGGTCGAGACCTTTCCGCGCGGCGGCCGCTGGTTCCTGGTCGCCTATGGCTTCGAAGGGCGGCTGGCGCACCAGACGCTCGGCATGCTGGTGACGCGGCGGATGGAACGGGCCGGCCATGGCCCGCTCGGCTATGTCGCGACCGACTATATCCTCGCAATCTGGTCCGCCTTCGAGCCGGCGGATGTCGCGCCGCTCTTCGACGAGGAGCTGCTGGGCGAGCCGCTGGAGGAATGGATCGCGGAATCCTCCGTGCTGCGCCGCAGCTTCCGCAACATCGCGACCATCGCCGGGCTGATCGAGAAGCATCACCCGGGCCAGGAGAAGTCGGGCCGCCAGATGACCATGAATGCCGACCTGATCTACGACGTGCTGCGCCGGCATGAGCCGGACCATGTGCTGTTGCGCGCGACCCGCGCCGAGGCCGCGGCGGGGCTCACCGATGTGCGGCGCATCGCCATGATCCTGGCGCGTGCCAAGGGCCGCATCCGCCACATGCGGCTCGACCGCGTCTCGCCGCTCGCGGTGCCGGCGCTGATCGAACAGGGCCATGAATGGGTGCCGGGCGGCGCCGAGGATGCGCTGCTCGCCGAAGCCGAGGCACTGGTCTCGGACGCGACCGATGGCGAGGAGCATTTCGCCGAAACCCTGGCCGAGGTGGTCGATGGCGTGCGCATCCGCGCCCGCGACATGGACAAGCCGGTGCACCTGCGCCGGCGGCGCGACCGCAACAGCCGCCCCGTGCCGAAGACGCTGCGCGCATGAGCCTGGCGCCGCTGCATGTCGCCGGGGAGCGGCTGATGCTGGACCCCGCCGGCGCCCTGGTCTGGCCGGCGCGCCGGCTGCTGGCCGTCGCCGATCTGCATCTGGAGAAGGGCAGCCACTTCGCCGCCCGCGGCCGCTTCGTGCCGCCCTATGACAGCGCCGAGACGCTGGAGCGCCTGCGCCTGCTGCTGCGCCGGCACCGGCCGGAACGGCTGTTGTTCCTGGGCGACAGCTTCCATGACGGCGGCGGCGCGGCGCGGCTCGCCCCCGGCATCGCGCAGGGCTTCGCCCATATGGTCGCGGGGCTGGCGCTGACCTGGCTGCTCGGCAACCACGATCCGGCGCCGCCGCGCGACCTGCCGGGGGATGCCGCGGAGGAACTGGCCGATGGCCCCTTCACCTTCCGCCACATCCCCGGGCCGCGGCCGGCGAAGGGTGCCGAGATCGCCGGCCATCTGCATCCGAAAGCCGCGATGCCGACCCGCGCCGGCTACGTCACCCGCCCCTGCTTCGTCAGCGATGCGCGGCGCGTGCTGTTGCCGGCCTTCGGCGCCTATACCGGCGGGCTGGAGGTGAGCGATCCGGCGATCGCCGGCCTGTTCCCGCGTGGCGGCCGCGCCTTCCTGCTGGGCACGGAGCGGCTGTTCAGCTTTCCGCTGGCACCAGGTCGCGGAAGCGCCACCCGGCCGCCGGCGCGGATTGACAGCGCACCGGGGTTGGACGGCTGAATGCGGCGCCCGTGAGGAGACCCTGATGCCGAAGCTGCAGCGACCGGATGGCGAGATCCGCTACGAGGTTTTTGGCGAAGGCTTTCCGGTGCTGCTCTTCGCGCCCGGCGGCCTGCGGTCCCGGCTCGAGCTATGGTCGGCACCGGCCGACGGGCCGCCGCGCCCCTGGGTCGACTGGACCCGCGCCCTGCCCGCCGCCGGCTTCACCGCCATCGCGATGGACCAGCGCAATGCCGGGCAGTCGGTCACCGATATCCAGGCCGATGATGGCTGGCACAGCTATGCCGCCGACCATTTCGCTTTGATGGATCACCTCGGCTTCGGGCCGTTCCACGTGCTCGGCGGCTGCATCGGCGGCAGCTTCTGCCTGAAGGCGATCGAAACCGCGCCGGCGCGGATCGCCGCCGCGGTGCTGCAGAACCCGATCGGCCTCAATCCCGAGCACCCGGGCTACTTCCCGGACGGCCATGCAGAATGGAGCCAGGAGCAACGTGCCGCCCGGCCGCACCTCACGGAGGCAGCGCTGGCCGGCTTCGGGCACAATATGTGGGATCGGGACTTCGTCTTCTGCGTCGATCGCGCCTTCGCCAAGGCCTGCCCGGTGCCGACCTTCCTGCTGCCCGGCACCGACATCCCGCATCCGGCGGTGACCAGCACGGAACTCGCCGCGCTGCTGCCGGGCGTCGAGGTGCTGACCGATTGGCGCGGCCCCGCCCATCTGGCGGAGCAGGAAGCCCGGGTCGTGGCCTTCCTGAAGCAGCACACGCCCCGGGGCTGACGACGGTCTCCCTGATGGTTCAGACGGCAGTGCGGTAGCGCGCCGCCGCGTGAACCTGCGCGTAGTTCGGCAGCATGGCCCGCCGCGTCGCATCCAGCGCCTGCCACTGGCCGTCATCCGGCAGCGGCGGGATGGTGATGATCTCGCGGCGGTCGAAGCCGACCAGCGCCGCATCCACCAGTTCCTCCACGGCCATCACCGCCGGCAGCGCGTCCACGTCACGGCCCGAACGCTCCCAGATCTCGGTCCGGGTCGCCGCCGGCAGCACCGCCTGGACATAGAGGCCCTTCGCCCCGAGCTCGATCTGCAGGCCCTGGCTGAGGAAGGTGACGAAGGCCTTGGTCGCGCCATAGACGGTCATGCCGAATTCCGGCGCCAGGCCCACGACCGAGGCGATGTTGATGATCGCCCCCTCGCCCGCCGCCACGAAACGCTGCGCGGCCACGGCGGCGAGGCGCGTCACCGCGGTGACGTTGAGGTTGATGAGCTGGGCCATGGCGTCCGGGGCCTGGTCCAGGAAGGTGCCGACCAGGGTTGCGCCGGCGTTGTTGACCAGGATGCCGATGCGGGCGTCGTCCCGGAGCCGTGCCTCCACCTGGGCGAGGTCGCCCGCGTTGGTGAGGTCGGCCTGGATGATGTCGACGGCAATCCCGGCCTCGTGCCTGAGGCGCTCGGCCAGCGTCTCCATCCGGGCGCGGTCGCGCGCCACCAGCACCAGGTCGTGGCCGCGCTTGGCGAAGCGGTCGGCATAGACGGCGCCGATGCCGGTGGAAGCGCCGGTGATCAGGACGGCGGGTTTGGCGGGCATGGGAAACTCCTTGCGGTTATTCATGATGATTATCATGTATGTGGCATACATGATCGCCATCATGTATTCTGTCAAGGATCGGAGGCTGGGCAGCCTCTCAGGATGGAGGTCGGGATGCGGGTCAGTCGGGAGCAGGTGGCGGAAAACCGGCAGAAGATCCTGGACGCGGCCGGCCGGCTGTTCCGGACCCGGGGCTTCGCGTCGGTGACGGTGGCGGAGGTCATGCAGGCCGCCGGCCTCACCCATGGCGGCTTCTACGGGTATTTCGCGTCCAAGGACGCGCTGATCACGGCGACGCTCGCGCATCTCATGAGCGGCGGGACCGGGGCTGGGATCGACCTTGCCCGCTACGCCGCCACCTATCTGTCACCCGGCCGGCGGGACGACCTGGCCGGCGGTTGCCCGACGGCGGGTCTCGGCGCCGAGACCATCCGCCAGGCGCCGGAGACGCGGGCGGCGATGACGGCGGGACTCAAGCGGCACCTCGACCGCCTGACCCGCGGCGCGCCGGGGGCCACGGAAGCGGCGCGGCGCCAGGCGGCGATCGGAAGCTGGGCGGCCATGGTGGGCGCCATGATCCTGGCCCGCGTCAGCGAGGACCCGCAATTCTCCGACGAAATGCTGGACGCGACCCGGGCCTGGATCGAGACGCAAGGCGCCACGCCATCGCCCACCGAGACATGACGCCCGCTCTATGAGCTGCGGCGGGAGATCATGCGCGGCCGGCATCGGCCTGCCGCCGGTCCAGCCCATGCGCGACACCCGATCGCCGGATGGCCTGCGACACGGCCGCCCATGCCTCAATGCATCCGCGGCGCCTTCAGGAAGCGGGTGCGGTCGGAGGAGACCACGGTGATGTCGCGCATCGCGCTGCGCCGGGCGAGCTTCATCGGCACCCGGGCGCCGGCGACGCCGACCGACCACACCGCACGCCAAAGCGTCGCCAGATCGCCGACCGGAGCATCGGCCACCGAGACCACCCGGTCGCCGGCGCGGATCCCTGCCTTCTCCGCCGGTCCGCCGGGCGCGAGCGAGGCGACGGTCACCCCTTCCTCATCCTCGGTGGCATAGAGGCCGAGCCAGGGGCGCACCGGCCGGTCCGGCCGGCCGCGGGTCAGCAGATCGTCCAGCACGGCGCGCAGCCGGTGGATCGGCACCACCATGTTGAGGTCCTTGCGGCGCTTCTCATCGCCTTCCTGCAGGATCAGCGACCCGATGCCGATCAGCGCCCCATCCGGCCCGATCAGCCCGGCCCCGCCCCAGGCTGGATGCGCCGGGGCGGTGAACAGCGCATCTTCCAGCAGGTATTCCCAGTAGCCGGCGAAGGGCTGGCGCGCGACCAGCCGGCAGGCCAGGGCATGCGCCCGGCCGCCTCCGCCGGCGAGGACCGCTTCCGCGCCCACCTGCAACGCCTCACTGTCGCCAAACGGCAGCGCCGGCACATGCGGGCGGCCCAGCGCCTGCACCAGGCCGAAGCCGGTCTCCTGGTCGATCGCCAGCGGCGCCCCGGGCAGTACCCGGCCGTCATTGAAGCGCAGCCAGACGCTCTCGGCCTCGGTGATCAGATAGCCGATGGTCAGGAACAGCCCGTCATCGCGGATCAGCACCGCGCTGCCTTCCCGGTCGGTGCCCAGCACCGGCGCCGTGAAGGCATCCTCCGGCACCATGGAGCGCAGCGAGACCACCGCGGACAGCGCCCGGCCGAGGTCGAAGCCGAGCCCGCCCTGGTCGGGCTGCAGCGTCTCCGGAATCGACCATTCATCCTTCGCCATATACGGCCCCTGATCCTGCGTCGATGGCGACCTGGGGCGGCCGCCGGGACATCCGTCCCAGCGCATCCGTAGCACAAAAAAAGCCGGCGGGAGCCTCGCCCCGCCGGCCGGACCATCCGCGGCGACCTGCTTCGGATCAGAACTTCCAGGTCAGGGTCCCGACGAAGCGGGTGGCGCAGATCTTCAGGCCGCCGCATTCGCGCTCGCTCAGGTCGGTGCCATAGAAGCCGACCGACGCGCTCAGACCCGCGTAAATATCACGGGACAGGGTGACGCCGTACCAGAGGTACCCGTCATTCGCGATGCCGAAGCGCTGGTAGCGGTCGATGAACTGATAGCCCAGACGGCCGCTCAGCGTCACGTCGATACCCGGGATCTTCCAGTCCGCCCCACCTTCGATGTAGACGCCGGGGCCCGACCGGCCGAAGAAGTTCGGCGAATAGTTCAGCGCGGCGGTCAGGCTGACATCGCTGCCGAGATCGACCGTCGCGCGGGCGCCGACCTCCATATAGGACAGCTCGAACTGGCCCGGCCGGGCGTCATAGCCGGGATAGGTATAGCCGATGACGTAGGTGTCCCACTTCACCGGCCCGGTCTCGAAGCGGAAGCCGCCGAAGATGTCGAGTTCCTGCCGGTTGTCGGTGCCGGCGAAGGTCGCGGTGCTGAGGAAGGTGCCGATATAGAGGCCGCTCTCGTGATCGAGTTCGAGCGTGCCCTGCAGGGCGCCGCGATTGCGGGTCTGGCTGATGCCGCGGAACAGGTAGTCGGTGGTCGCGGCCGCGCTGCCGGTGATCGACAGCCCGGCGCCCAGATCGACCTGCGCGCTGGCGGGCGCGGCGGCGCCGAGGCCGACGGCGAGAGCGGCCGCCGCAGCCAGGCAACCAAGGCGCAGCCGCTCGCGCAGCCGACGCGCGGCGGGGCGCGCGGCCCGGGGATCTGAAGCGGACATTCGGCCCAGCAGGCGGCCGAGGGGAGCGAATGGAGCGAGAACGGTCATATGGTCTTTCCTGCCTGCGATCGTGTCGACATTCGGGGAACCCTTCCGGCCTCGCGGCCGGCTCCGGCTCTGCAAACATCGGAGGATGAGCAAGAACGATGCCGCGGCGTCACGTCGCGGTCAGATGTCCCACGGGCACCCGCGCACGGGCCTGGCACCATCGCCCCATCCCGAGGCAGTCATATCGCAACACCCGATTTCTGCCTGTAAATTGGGCATGCATCTTTTCAGCTCGACCGTAAAAACAGCATAAAGCCGCCAAACCGGGCATTGCCCGGCCCATGGGCAGCGGGCGGCGCCGCCTGGCTGGCCTGCGCGCGTCCGGCTTCCATCCGGGCCTGGCCGTTCAGCCATCACCCCGGCGCGCTTGCGGTGCATCGCAGCATATGCCCATCTAGCCCGGCCGCCTCGCCCGCGCCGGCGCCGCTTCGGCGCGCACGGCAAGCGGCAATGCGCCCAGCCGCGCCAGGAGCCGCCCCTGATGAGCCAAGCCACCCGCCTGCCCGGTGCCGAAATCGCCGCCCGCGCCGCCGAGACCGCGGCCCGCGCCGCCGAACAGGCCCGGCACATTGCCGAGGTCGCGCTGCGCGCCGCGCCGGCCTTCGCCCCCCGCCCGCCGGCGCTGCCGCCGGTCGCACCCTTCCTGAAGACGCCCTTCGATCTCGCCAGGGACGCCGCCGCCTATGCGGTCGATGCGGGCCAGCGCTGGGTGATGTTCTGGGACACCATGCGCCAGGCCGGCAACACCTTCGTCGCGCATGAGGAAGCCGGCTGCCCGCCGGTGCTGGTCTTCGACTACGACATGGTGGTCGATGGCCGCACCCTGTCCCGGCCCTGCAACTACGCGCTGGTCGCCATCCGCCCGCCGGAAGGCTGGGCGCCGATCAACCACGCCTTCCGCCCCTTCGTCATCATCGACCCGCGCGCCGGCCACGGCGCCGGCATCGGCGGCTTCAAGTCGGACAGCCAGGTCGGCGTCGCGCTGCGCCGGGGCCACCCGGTCTACTTCGTCATCTTCTTCCGCGACCCCGAGCCGGGCCAGTCGATCCTCGACATCACCGCCGCCGAGGCCGATTTCCTGCGCGCCATCCGCGGCCGCCATCCGGAAGCGCCGAAGCCCGTCGTCATCGGCAATTGCCAGGGCGGCTGGGCAGTGATGATGCTGGGCGCGGCCGAGCCCGAGCTGACCGGCCCGCTGGTGTTGAACGGCGCGCCCCTGTCCTATTGGGCGGGCGAGACCGGCAAGAACCCGATGCGCTACATGGGCGGCCTTGCCGGCGGTGCCTGGCCGGCCGCGATGATGGCCGATCTCGGCAATGGCAAGTTCGACGGCGCCAACCTGGTGCTGAACTTCGAGAGCCTGTCGCCCGGCAACACCTGGTTCCGCAAGTATTTCAACCTCTACCAGCACGCCGATACCGAAGCCGAGCGCTTCCTGGAATTCGAGCGCTGGTGGGGCGGCTTCTACCTGATGAACAGCGACGAGATCAGCTGGATCGTCGAGAACCTGTTCATCGGCAACCGCTTCTCGCACGGGACGCTCGCCGCCGGCCCCGGCGCTGCCTTCGACATGCGCGCCGTGCGCTCACCGGTGATCGTCTTCGCCTCGGCGGGCGACAACATCACCCCGCCCGGCCAGGCGCTGCGCTGGATCGCCGACGTCTACCAGGACGAGCAGGAGATCAAGACCCGCGGCCAGACCATCATCTACCTGGTCCATACCGATATCGGCCATCTGGGCATCTTCGTCTCCGGCAAGGTCGCGCTGAAGGAGCATGCCGAGATCGCGACCACGCTCGAGATGATCGAAGCGGTGGCGCCCGGCCTCTATGAGATGCGCATCACCGGCACCGAGGGCACCGGCCTCAACACCGGCTTCCAGGTGGAGCTGGTGGAGCGGACCATCGCCGATATCCGCACCATCTCGGGCGATGCGGAGAACGAGGCCTTCCCGGCGGTCGCCAAGGTCAGCGCGCTGACCGAAAGCCTGTACGACATGACGCTGCGGCCGATGATCCGCCAGTTCGCGACCGAGCAGAGCGCCGATCTGCGCCGCAAGATGCACCCGCTCCGTGCCCGGCGGACGCTGCTCTCCGACCGCGTGAACCCGTTCATGATCGGCTTTTCGGCGCTGGCCGAGCACGCGCGGGCGCATCGCCAGCCGGCCGGCGCCGACAACGCCTTCATCGCGCTCGAACGCGCCATGGCCGATACGGTGGAGCGCGGCCTCGACCGCTATCGCGACATGCGCGACGCCAGTGCCGAGGTCGCCTTCCACGCGCTCTACGGCAGCCTGGCCGCGGCCGGCATCACTGACGACACCACGCCGATCGAGGCGCCGGCGCAGGCCGCGCTGCTGCAGACGCCGGAGGTGAAGGCCGCGATGGGCCGCATCGCCGAGGGCGGCTATGCCGAGGCGGTGGTGCGCATGATGATCCTGCTCGCCCGCGCCCGCGGCGGCGTCCGCCGCGATCGCCTCGCCCGGTCCAATGCGCTGCTGACCGGGGAAAGCCCCTTCGCCGAGATGTCGGCCGAAGCGCGCCAGACCTTGATCCGGGAGCAGACCCTGATCGTCGCCGTGGCGCCGGAGGACGCGCTGGCGGCGCTGACCGCGCTTCTGCCCAAGGCGCCGGAGCGCCGCCGGGCGCTGACCGCCGTCGAGAATGTCGCCGGGCCGGAGACGGAACTGAACGAGCCCGCGATCGCCATGCTGAAGCGCCTGCGGGAGACGCTGAAGCTGCCACGCCCCGCGGCGGCCTGAGATGGGCGGCGCGCCCACTTTCGCGACGCCGCCCGGCTTCCTCGGCCTGCCGATCGGCAGCGGGCCGGCGGCGCTCGCGGTCGCCGGCATTCCGCTCGACATCGGCACCACCAACCGCGCCGGCGCCCGCGCCGGACCTGCCGCCATCCGTGCCGCCTCGCGCATGCTGGTCGATGGCGCGCATCCGGTGAGCGGGGTCGATCCCGCCACCCTGCCGATCGCCGATACCGGCGATTTCGCCATCGCGCTCGGCGATATCCAGGCAAGCCTGGCGCTGATCGAACAACAGGCGGCCACGATCCCGCATCTGGTGGCGCTCGGCGGCGAGCATGGCGTGACCTTGCCGCTGCTGCGCGCGCTGCGCCGCCGCCTCGGCGCGCCGCTGGCGCTGCTGCATGTCGATGCGCATTGCGACACCTGGCCGGAGAGCTTCGGGCAGGTCTATGGCCATGGCTCGGTCTTCTTCCACGCCATCGAGGAAGGCCTGGTCGATCCGCGCCGCATGATCCAGCTCGGTATCCGCTCCCCCGTCCAGGTCGAGGTCGCCGGCTGGGCGCCGGCGCGCGGCGTGACAGTGCTGTCGGCCCAGGACGTCCACGCCATGGGCGTCGCCGCGGTGGCGGAACGGGTACGGGCGGTGCTGGGCGATGCGCCCGCCTACCTGTCCTTCGACATCGACGCGCTCGACCCCGCTTTCGCGCCCGGCACCGGCACGCCCGAGATCGGCGGCCTCGCCTCCTGGCAGGCGCAGGCGCTGATCCGCGCGCTCACCGGCACGGACTGGCGCGGCATGGACGTGGTCGAGGTCGCGCCCGCCTTCGATGTCGCGGAGATCACGGCGCTCGCGGCCGCCACCCTCGCCTGGGAGTATATCTGCCAGATCGGCCCCAGGCTCCCGGCCGCGTGACCGGAGAGTTACCGGCCATTGCCGGGCTTGGCCGGAGCCCTCGCCTGGGCACATGCCTGGTCCCCGTAAATATCCCCGGGACCTGAGCGAATACCCTTGCATTTTCCGGACGCGGGTTGCATATGCCGCGTCCTCGACGCCATCGCACGTGCCGCGAGCCTGGATCCCCGGCCTTCCGCCCCCAGGCACAGCAACGACGGGAACGCGTCCTTTTCGGTGGAGCCGGCTGCCATGGGCCGGCGCACAGACAGGGAAGTGGCCATGTCCGCTGAACTCCCGCACGGCGCGATGCCTCGCCATCGCGGTCCGATGCTCGCCTGACGGCGCCCGCTGCCTTTGCGCAGCCGCCCCGTCCTGCCCTGACCTTTTCGCCGCGAGTACCCCACCGATGCGTCTGCAAAAGTCCCGCCCCGCCCTGCTGCCCGCCGTCGATGACCTGGTCGCGCTCGCGCGTCCGGAGGAGCCGATGCTCTGCCTGCGCCCCGAAGTGCTGGCCGACACCGCGCGCGCCTTCCGCCGCGCCTTCCCGGGCGAGACCCTCTATGCCGTGAAGTGCAACCCGGACGCCGCCGTGCTGCGCGCCCTCTGGGAAGGCGGCATCCGCCACTTCGACTGCGCCTCGATCGGCGAGGTCCGGCTGGTGCGCGGCCTGTTCCCGGCCGCCGAGATCCATTTCATGCACCCGATCAAGGCGCGCTCCGCGATCCGCGAAGCCTATGCCGAGCACGGCGTGCGCGACTTCGTGCTCGACAGCGCCGAGGAGTTTTCCAAGATCCTGGCCGAGACCGGCCATGCATCCGATCTCGGCATCTTCGTGCGCCTCGGCCTGCCCAAGGGCAGCGCGCGCTACGACCTGTCGGGCAAGTTCGGCGCGGCGCCGGACGATGCCGCGGCGCTGCTGGCGGCCGCGCGGCCGCACGCCGTCCGCCTCGGCCTGTCCTTCCATGTCGGCAGCCAGTGCATGGAGCCGGAGAGCTACACCCGCGCCCTGCTGGCCGCCGGCGAGGTGGTGCGCGCTTCCGGTGTCGCGGTCGAGATCGTCGATGTCGGCGGCGGCTTCCCGGTCGCCTATCCCGACCTGGCGCCGCCTGCGCTCTCCGCCTTCATGGCGGCGATCGCGCGCGGCTATGCCCAGGCCGGGCTGCCGGCCGGCACCCAGCTCTGGGCCGAGCCCGGCCGCGCCCTGGTCGCCGGCGGCGCATCGCTGATCGTGCAGGTCCAGGCCCTCCGCGGCGATGCCCTGTTCATCAATGACGGTATCTACGGCACCCTGTCGGATGCCGGTGTGCCGGGCTTCCGCTTCCCGGTCCGGTCGCTGCGCGCCAGCGCCGCGCCGCTGGTCGACTACAGCTTCTTCGGCCCCACCTGCGACAGCGCGGACGCCATGCGCGGCCCCTTCCCGCTGCCCGCCGACATGGCCGAGGGCGACTGGATCGAAATCGGCCAGCTCGGCGCCTATGGCGCCTGCCTGGGCTCCAACTTCAACGGCTTCGCCACGCCCCGCATCGAAGCGGTGCGGGACCGGCCGCTGCTGGAAACCCGTGGCTTGACCACCCGGCGCATCCGCGCCGCCTGATACGTCACCAATCGATTGTCACAGGGACGGAGCGGCTTTCCGGCCGCGCCGTCCCTAGGCTGTTGTTGAGCGTCCGATGACCGAAG
>DASYDR010000262.1:0-42503 GCA_036499545.1 Roseomonas sp.
CCAGCCCTTCCACCATGCCGCGATGCTCGTCATTCGGGATGGCGGTGCGGATGGTGGGATCGGTCGGCACGAAATGATCGGGGGTCGCGAAGATGCGGTCCGGCGCGCGCGGCGCCAGGCCACGGCGCTTCAGCATCTCGAAGGCCGGTGCGCAGCCGTCATGCACCAGATGGCGGTCCGCATAGAGCAGGGTCTGGCCATCATCGCGTTCCAGCACGCGATGGCGCGACCAGATCTTCTCGAACATCGTGCGCGCTTCGGGCGCGTCGCTTGCGGACATGGCGGTGGCTATCCTCCACGATGCGCAGCGCTTAGCAGGGCGAAGTATTCTTCTTCGCTGGCGCGCCGCGGGTTTGTCAGATGATGGTGATCACGCGTGCCGGCCGCCGCAATGGCCGGCAGCGCATCCGCCGCGACGCCCATCTCGGCCAGGGTGATGGGCAGGCCGATGCGGCGCGACAGCCCGGTCATCGCATCGGCCATCATGCCGGCATCGGCGCCCGGCATGCCGATCGCCTCGGCCAGCACCGGCAGCACCGAGCCGATGGCGGGCGCGTTGAAGCGCAGCACATGCGGCAGCAGGACGGCGTTCAGGGTGCCGTGATGCAGCGCGCCGGGCAGCCCGCCGAGCGGATGCGACAGCGCGTGCACGGCGCCGAGCCCCTTCTGGAAGGCCAGCGCCCCCTGCATGGAGGCCAGCATCATCGCGTGCCGCGCCGCCGTATCGCCGCCATCGGCGACCGCGACCGGCAGGAAGCGCCAGGCCCGCGCCAGCCCGTCCCGCGCGATGGCATCCGCGACGGGGTTCTCGCGCGGGGAGCAGAGCGTTTCCACGCAATGCGCCAGCGCATCCATGCCGGTGCCGGCGGTCAGGCGCGGCGGCAGGCCGAGCGTCAGGTCAGGGTCGCAGATGGCGGCGCGCGGGATCAGATGCGGGCTGCCGATCGAGAGTTTGCGGCCGTCATCCAGCACGATCAGCGCGCCGCGGCTGACCTCGCTGCCGGTGCCGGACGTCGTGGGGATGGCGATGACGGGCGCCGCGCGCGCGGTGATGCGGGCCAGCCCGCCTTCAATGATCGCGAAGGGCGCGAGCGGGCCGCCGCCATGGGTCGCCAGCAGCGCCACGGCCTTGGCGAGATCGAGCGGTGATCCACCGCCCAGCCCGATCACCCCGTCGGCGCCATGTGCCTGAAAGGCCGCCACCGCGGCGCGCACGGATGCTTCGGTCGGATTGGGCGGCACGCCGTCGAAGACCGCCACCGGCATGCCGGCCGGCAGCACGGCCTGCACCTTGTCCCAGAGCCCCGCGGCCCGGATCCCGGCATCGGTCACCACCAGCGGCCGCGCGATGCCGGCCAGCGCCAGCTCCTCCGCCAGGGTCGCGATCGCGCCATGCGCGAATTGCACGCGGTTGAGGTAGACCATCAGCGCCATGGCAGGATCCTCAGGGCGGCGGCGCGCAGGACCCTCGCGGCACGTATTCGGTGGGTCCGCTCGCGCGTTGGGGGCTCAGCCCGGGCTCCTCGATGCGGCGCAGCAGGAAGCGCGCGGCGGCGGCGCCGAGGGCGCCATGGTCCCAGCGCACCACCGAGATCGGCGGGGAGTGGAACTCCGCCAGCTCGCTCTCGGCGCCGGCGACCACCGAGACATGGCGCGGGATGGACAGGCCGCGCTCCTGCAGCGCCCGCAGCAGCCCCGGCAGCAAGGCGGTGCCGGCGACGAAGAAGGCGGTCGGCGGCGACGGTGCGTCGAGCAGCCGCGCCGCTTCCCGCGCCGCGAACTCGGTCGAGAAGGAGCCGAGCCGCTGCAGCGTCGGATCCGGCTTGAGCCCGATCGCCGCATGCGCTTCTTCCACCCCGCGCAGCCGGTCGCGCACCGGGCTCACCACCGGTTCGCCGGAGATCACCGCGATGCGGCGATGGCCGAGCGCCAGCAGATGCGCGATCGCGGCGCGCGAGCCCGCGGCATGGTCCACCCGGACATTGTCCAGCGCCTGCGGGCAGTCGCGGTCCAGCAGCGTGATCGGCATCCGCGCCTCGCGCAGCAGCTTCGACAGGCGCGCATCGCGTTCGGAGGAGGTGGCGATCACCAGCCCGTCGACACGCCGCCGCGCGAAGCTCGCCAGCAGGTCCTTCTCCCGCGCGAAAGCATGGTAGGAGGAGGCGACGAGCAGCCCATAGCCTTCGCGGTCCAGCTCCCGCTGCATCTGGTCGGCGAAGGCAGCCAGCACCGGTACGGTCAGGTCGCGCACCACGCAGGCGAAGATGCGCGACTGGCGGCTGCGCAGGCTCTGCGCCGCGGCGTCCGGCGCGAAGCCGAGCTTGCGGATCGCGGCCTCGACCTTCTCCCGCAGCGCCGGGCTGACATTGGGGCGTGCGTTGATGACGCGGGAGACGGTGCCGAGGCTGACCTCCGCCGCTTCCGCCACGTCGCGGATGGTGGGCAGCGGCGGCTTCTCCCGCCCCCGGCGCGATCCTTCGGCCATGCGTGGCTCCCAGGCGCGTGGTTCCGGGCCGCGCGTCCTGCATCTGCTCTAGAACGCGTGGATGCAGGGCGCAACGCATCTCGGCGCCGTCCTCAGCCTTCGACGCTGATATGCGCGGCCCGCACCACCTGGCCCCAGCGCTCGTTCTCCGCGTTCAGATAGGCGGCGAATTCGCGCGGGCCGTAGCCGCGGCTACTGAAGCCGTTGGTGCGCAACGTCTCCTGGAAGGCCGGCGTGTCCTGGACGGCCTTCACCGCGGCATGCAGGGCTTCCGCGACCGCCGGCGGGGTATGCGGTGCCGCCAGGATGCCGATCCAGGCATCGGCCGTGACGTCGAGCCCCTGTTCCTTCAGGGTCGGCACATCGGGCACCAGGCTGAAGCGCTCGGCATCGGCGACCGCCAGCATCTTCAGCTGCGACCGCTGCGGCTGCGCCACCGCGACCGGCACCATCATGACATCGACCTGGTTGGCGGTGATGGCGACCACGCCCGGCGCCGCGCCCTGGAAGGGCACATGCGTCATGTCGATGCCGGCGGCCATCTTCAGCATCTCGCCCGCCGCATGCGACACGCTGGCATAGCCATAGGAGGCGTAGTTCAGCGGCGGGTTGGCGGAGCGGGCGAGGCGCAGGAAGCTCTGCAGGTCGGTGACCGGCAGGCCGGGCCGCGCCACCAGGGAGAAGACGACGCTCGCGATGCCGCTGACCGGGACGAAGTCGGAGACGCGATAGGGCAGGCGGTTGTTCGCCAGCGCCATCACCGTGTGGGTATCGGCGGTGGCCAGCAGCACGGTATGGCCATCGGCCGGCGCGCTCATGACGTTCAGCGTCGCCACCACGCCGGTGCCGCCGGGGCGATTCTCGACCACCAGGGTCTGGCCGAGCCGGTCACCCAGGCCCTGGCCGATCAGCCGCGCCAGCATGTCGGTGGCGCCGCCGGGCGGAAACGGCACGATGAGCCGCACCGGGCGCGTCGGGCGCCACGCCGGCTGGGTCAGCGCCGGCCGCGCCAGCGGCGCAGTGCCGAGCGCGGCGGCCGCACCCAGCAGCACGCGCCGTGTGGCGGTGGATTTTTGCTTCATTCTTTCCTCCCCCTGAAGCGGCTTAGCGGCCGCGGAACTGCGGTGACCGTTTCTCGTTGTAGGCGGCGATGCCTTCCCGCCGATCCTCGGTCGGGATCAGCTGGTAATAGGCCTCGATCTCGAAATGCATGCCGGTGCGCAGATCGGTCTGCAGCCCGTGGTCGATCGACTTCTTGGCCTGGCGGATGGAGATCGGCGCATTGGCGGCGATCCGGCGCGCCGTCGCCAGCGCGTCATCCAGCACGCGACCCGGTGCGCAGATGCGGTTGATGATGCCCCAGGCCAGCGCTTCCTCGGCGGAGAAGGGCTCGCCCGTGAAAATCGCTTCCTTGGCGCGGCGGGCGCCGATCGCGCGCGGCAGATGCTGGGTGCCGCCGCCGCCCGGCATGATGCCGCGCGTCACCTCGGTCAGTGCGAAGCGGGCACCCTCGACCGCGTAGCAGAAGTCGCAGGACATCGCGATCTCGAGCCCGCCGGCGAAGGCGGCGCCGTTCAGCGCACCGATCAGCGGCGGCGGGCAGGCGAGCAGGGCGCGCATCATGCGTTCGAACATGTAGTGCTGGCGCGCGAAGGCGCCGTCATCCATGCCGTCGCGTTCCTTCAGGTCGGCGCCGGCGCAGAAGGCGCGGTCGCCGGCGCCGGTCAGGATGACGCAGCGATAGGCGTCGGGCCGGGCTTCCAGCGCGCCGAACAGCGCGATGATCTCCTCCCCCATCGTGCTGCTCATCGCATTGGCGCGCTGCGGGCGGTTCAGCGTGACCAGCAGCAGGCCAGGCTCGCGCTCTTCCACCAGCAGGGTCTCGAAGCGGGTCGGGATGGTCATCGGCTGCGGTCCTTGGCCTGGTCGAGAATGCTCTGGTGTTCGCCGAGCCGCGGGGCGCGGCCGGAGATCGGCGGTCGCTGGCCGTCGAAGGAAACGGGCAGCGCCACGGCGCGCACATTGTCGCCCGGCGTCGTGCCGATGATGCCGAGCGCTTCGGTCTGCGGGTCGGCCAGTGCCGCCGCCACGTCCTGCACCGGGCCGCAGGGAATGCGCGCCTTGGCCAGCGCCGTGCTCAGCATCGCGACCGGCCAGCCGCGTGTCGCGGCCATCAGCGCCGGGATCAGCACCTCCCGGTTCTCGACCCGGCCGCCATTGCCCGCGAAGCGCGGGTCGGTCGCCAGCGCGTCGAGCCCCAGCACGCCGCAGAGCTTGCCGAACAGCAGGTCGTTGCCGGCCGCGATCAGCAACTCGCCATCCGCGCAATCGAACACCTGGTAGGGCACGATATTGCCGACGCCGGAGCCGTAGCGCTTCGGCAGCACGCCGCTGGCCAGGTGATCGGCGATCGGCACGCCCATCCAGTTCAGCGCTGTCTCATAGAGCGACACATCGACCACGCCGCCGCGCCCGGTGCTGCTGCGTTTCAGCAACGCGGCGAGGATGCCGAGCGCCCCCCAGATGCCGGTGCCGACATCGTTCACCGCGACGGGCAGGCGCGCGGGTGGCGCACCCGGATGCCCGTTCAGCGACATCAGGCCGGACGCCGCCTGGATCAGCGGGTCGTAGCCCGGTGCTGCGCGCTTCGGGCCGGTGCGGCCGAAGGCGCCGATATTGCAGATCACCAGGGAAGGCTTCTCGGCGAGCAGGGCTTCGGCGCCCAGCCCCGCTTCCTCCAGCGTGCCGACCTTCAGGTTCTGCAGCAGGATATCCGCGCGTTCCAGGATGATCCGCCGCAGCGCCTCCGCCGTCGCCGGGTCGCGCAGATCGGCGGTGACCGAAAGCTTGCCGCGGTTGACCGCGTGGAACAGCGCGGAAGCGTCCTCGATGAAGGGCGGGCCCCAGCTGCGGCCATGATCGCCCTTGCCGGTGCTTTCCACCTTCAGCACGGTCGCGCCGAGATCGGCCAGGATGGCGCCGCAGAAGGGGCCGGCCAGGCTGTGCCCGATCTCGACCGCGAAGCGGCCGGCCAGCGGCAGTTGGTCAGGCATCGGTCGCCTCCGCGTTCAGGGCCGCGGCATCGGCGGCGGCAAGGCCGTAATCACGCTCCAGCGCCGCCGGGGTGATGTAGCCGTCGCGCAGGTCATCCAGCAGCCGGGCGCGCGGGCGCCGCGCCGGTGCGCCATAGCCGCCGCTGCCGGCCGGCTGCAGCAGCACCACGTCGCCCTGCTGCACGATCTCGTGCCCGGCCTTGGCGGGCACCTGCGTCACGGCATCGCCGCGGCGGATCTCGCACTGGAACAGCCCGCCGGCGGCGCCGCCGAACTGGCCGAGCGGCGGGTGGATGCCGCGCTCCCCGCAGACCGTGAAGGTCGCCTCGCCGTAGCGCACCTGGTAGACGCGGCGGGAGGTGAGGCCGCCGCGCCATTCGCCGGCGCCGCCGGTATCCGGCACCAGCGACCATTCCCGCACCAGCAGCGGCGAGGTCTGTTCGATGGTCTCGACCGCGGTGCTGCCGGCATTGCCGACATAGACGCGCACGCCGTTGACGCCGTCCTTGCTGGCCCGCGCGCCCATGCCGCCGGCATGCGGGTCGATCATGCCGACGAACCGGCGGCCGGTGCGGCGCACCCTTTCCTCATCCGGATCCATGCCGCCGAAAATGCCGGAAAAGGCGCCGCAATTGCTCTGCCCCACCACCCGTTTCGGCACCGCCGGCGCCAGCGCCCGCAACAGCAGGTCGATGATGCGCGGTGAGGTTTCGGTATTGCCGGCGACGACGGATGCCGGAAAGGCGCAGTTCACCACGCTCGCTTCCGGCGCGCTGATGCTGACCGGGCGATAGCAGCCCTGGTTGATCGGGATCGCCACGTCGGTGATCGCCTTCACCGTGAACCAGGTGCTGTTGCAGGTGACGGAGAAGGGGCAGTTGATGCCGCCCCGCGTCTGCGGGCCGCTGCCGGCATAGTCGAAATGGATGCCGTCGCCCTGCTTGGTCACCTTCACCCGGATCGGGATCGGCGCGGTCGGCCAGCCGGCCGGGCCGCGCACCGGCTCGATCTCATCCTCCGCTTCATAGACGCCGTCCGGGATGGCGCGGATCGCGTCCCGCATCAGCCGCTCCGAATGATCGAGCGCGCGGGCCATGGCGTCGCGCAGCGCGTCCTTGCCGTATTTCCGCACCATCGCCGCGATCCGCCGGTCGCCCACGAAGCAACCGGCATATTGCGCCTGGATGTCGAGCAGCCGGACGGAGGGATCGCGGGTATTCTGCACGATCAGGTTCAGCAGGTCGGCGCGCGGCTTGTCGTCGCGGTAGAGCAGGATCGGCGGAATGCGGATGCCTTCGGCGAAGACGTCCCAGGTCATCGCCGTGTAGCTGCCGGGCGCCTGGCCGCCGATATCCGTCCAATGGCCGCGGGTCATGACGAAGGCGACGATCTCGCCATCGGCGAAGACCGGCCGGGTGAACTGGACATCCGGCTGGTGGTTGCCGCCGCCGAGATAGACGTCGTTGCTGACGATGACGTCGCCGGGGCGAAGGTTCTCGCGGCCGATCGCCTCCACCGAGACCTTGGTCGAGATCACGGCGGACCCAAGCATGGTCGGGATGTCGTTGCCCTGCGCGACGAGCTGCATCTGCGCATCGAAGACGGCGGCAGAGGCATCGCCGCCCGAATGCACGATCGGGCTGCCGGCGGTGCGCATCATCGCGAGCTTCATCTCCCGCGCGGTGGCGTAGAGGCCGTTGCGCAGGATCTCGTAGGTGACGATGTCCATCAGGCGCGCCCCTCCCCGGGGCCAAGATCGATGACCAGCATGCAGGCGTCGTCGACGCGGGCGGTGTCGCCGGCGCCGAGCACGATGCTGCTGCTCTGCTCCTCGATCACCGCGGGGCCTTGGATGGCGAAGCCCGGCGGCAGGTCGCGCCGGCGCCAGACCGCCAGGTCCTGCACCGCGTCACCGAGGCGCACTGCGCGGCGGCGCCAGGGGGAGGGCGCATCGACCGCATCGGCGAAGCGCAGGGCGCCGCGCCAGCCGCTCGGTGCCCGGCCTTCGATGCGGGCATTGTTGAGGATGACCACCTGGTCCGGCTTGTCGAAATTCCAGAGGCGGCGATGCTCCTCCTCGAAGGCCTGGCGGATCGCCGTGGCGTCGCCGGCCGGCCAGTCGAACAGGATCGAATCCGGCTGCCCGGCATAGCGGCAATCCAGCCGGCGGCGGAGGTCCACCTGCGCCGCGCCGCCCTGGGACAGGGCGGCGGCCACCTCCTGCTCCAGCGCCGCGAAGCGCGCTTCCAGCGCCGCGGTGTCGAGGCTGCCGAGCTCGGCTTCCACCGCCGCCTGGCGGTCGACCTGGCGGTCGGCCAGCACCATGCCGAGCGCGGAGAAGAGGCCGGGCGCCGGCGGCACCACGACCCGGTCCATCTCCAGCTCCCGCGCCAGGTCCAGGGCGTGCACCGGGCCGGCGCCGCCGAAGCAGAGATAGGCGTATTCGCGCGGGTCATGTCCGCGTTCCACCGTCATCAGCCGCATCGCCTGCGCCATCAGCGCATTGGCGACCGCGCGCACGGTATGGGCCGCCTCCATCACCGGGATGCCGAGCGGCCCCGCGACATGGTCGGCGACGGCCCGTTCCGCCGCGCCGACATCCAGCCGGAAGCCGCCGTCGAGGAAGGTCTCCGGATCGATATGGCCGAGCAGCAGGTTGCAGTCGGTCACGGTCGGGCGGGTGCCGCCGCGGCCGTAGCAGGCGGGGCCGGGATCGGCGCCCGCGCTCTGCGGCCCGATGCGGACCCCGCCGCCGGCATCCACCCAGGCGATCGAGCCGCCGCCGGCGCCGATCGAATCGATGTCGATGGACGGCGCCCGCACCGTGTAGCTGTGCAGCAGGCTGGTGGTGCGGAGCTCCGCCCGGGCGCCGCGGATCAGCGACACGTCGAAGGTGGTCCCGCCCATATCGCCCAGGATCGCATCCTTGTAGCCGGTCTGCTCGGCCAGCCGGATCGCGGCGCTGACGCCGCCGGCGGGGCCTGATTCCAGCAGCAGCACCGGCCGCGCCGCCACCAGCTCCGCATGCGCCAGGCCGCCATTGGAGGTCATGAACAGCAGTTCGCCGCCGAAGCCGGCCCCCGCCAGACCGGCACCGAGGGTGCGGATGTAGCGGGCGCAGACCGGGCCCAGCATGGCGTTCATCACCGTGGTGCTGGTGCGTTCGTATTCGCCGAGCTGCGGGTTCACCTCGTGCGAGGCGGTGACGAAGCGGCCGGGCAGGCGGGCGGCCAGGAAATCGGCCGCCGCGCGTTCATGCGCCGGGTTCATGAAGGCGTGCAGGAAGCAGACCGCGACGGCTTCGACATCGCTGCGCGCGATGCGCTCGGCGATCGCCGCCAGCGCCGCCATGTCGAGCGGGATTTCGACCTGGCCGCGCCAGTCCAGCCGTTCCGGCACTTCGAAGCGGTGGCGGCGCGGCACCAGCGGCACCGGGTTGTCGAACAGCAGGTCGTAGAGGTCGGCGCGGTCGTGACGCGCGATGCGGCGCAGTTCCAGCAGGTCGCGGAAGCCCTGGGTCGCGACCAGTGCGGTCGGCGCGCCGGTATGCTCGACGACCATGTTGGTCGCCATGGTGGAGCCATGCCCGATGAAGCCGACCTGATCCGCCGCGGCGCCCGAGACCTCCAGGATGCGCCGGAACCCCGCCACCGCGCCTTGCACGCGGTCGGCCGGGGTGGTGGGCACCTTGGCGGTGTGGACGCGCCCGTCCTCCTCGATCAGGACGACGTCGGTAAAGGTTCCCCCGACATCGATGCCGACACGCTTCACGCCGTTTCTCTCCCATGGTTCCGGGCAGCCGGAGGCGGCCCGCGGGCGGAATGGTGAAACGTTTCCACAAAGTCGTCAAATGCGGTGGCGCCGGATCGCCCGGCGGAATTTTACTCCGGATGCAGCCCGGCGATTTCGATCGCCCGGCGGGCCTTGGCCATCTCGCCCTGGAGATAGGCCTGGATCCCGGGCGTGGTCAGGTCGTCGCCGGCCGGCGGCTCGGCACCGAAGGAAGCGAGGCGGACCAGGATCTCGGGATCCGACGCGGCCTCGGTGATCGCCGCCTGCAGGGTGTGCAGGATCGGCTCCGGCGTGCCGGTCGGCGCGAAGAGGCCGACGAAGGATTCCGCCAGGAAGCCCGGCAGGCCGAATTCGATGAAGGTCGGGATTTCCGGCACCAGTTGGGAGCGATGCGCGGAGGTGACGCCGAGGATGCGCGCGCGGCCTTCCCGGTGCAGGTCGAGCACGCTCGGCAGCTCGATCAGCACGCCGTCGACATTGCCGGCCAGCAGGTCGGGCAGGGTCGATCCGCCGCCGCGATAGGGGATGTGCACCAGGTTGGCGCCGGTCGCCGCCTTGAACAGCTCCAGCGGCAGGTGATTGGCGCCGCCGGTGCCGGACGTGCCGATGCTGACGCCCTCCGGCCGGCTCCTGGACAGCGCCACCAGCTCCGCCAGAGAGGTCACCGGCAGGCCGGACCGCACGATGATCACCATCGGCACCCGGCCGAGCAGCGCCACCGGCACCAGATCCGCGATCGGATCGTAGCGCGGCTGTGCGGTCAGCAGCGGGCCGTTGATGATGGAACCAGGGCTGCCGATCAGCAGCATGTAGCCATCCGGGCGGGACCGGGCGACGGCTTCGCTGCCGATCGCGCCGGTGGCGCCGCTGCGGTTCTCGACGATCACCGACTGGCCCAGCCGGCCGGTGATGCGTGCGGCGAAGAGCCGCGCCGTCACGTCGGAATTGCCGCCGGCGGCGAAGGGCACGATGAAGCGGATCGGCCGTGTCGGCCAGCGCGCCGGCGCCTGCGCCACCAGCACTGGCAGGGCAACGCCCAGCATCAGCAGCCGGCGCCGGCCGGTTGTGGATCGGATCATGGTTTCCTCCCCTCGTCATACAAGTGGAGCGTCCGATTCAGACCTTCGGGCCATTCGGCCCTCCGGTCATCGGACGCTCGGATCGCGATCAGACCCAGTAAGGCGGGTAGCCCGAATTCTTCTGCTCGGCGGCCAGCATGCGCAGCAGCGCGTGCCATTCCAGCACGCCATAGGGCCGGCGGGCGCCGGGCTGGTAGAGATGCGCGGTCTTCTCCAGCGTCTCATTCCCCGGCACCGACAGCTCGGTGCGGGCGGCCATCGCGTCCACCTGGGCACGGCAGGCGAGTTCGAGCTGGTACATGGTGTTGAAGGCCTGCGGCAGCGTCGCGCCGCAGGTCAGCAGCCCGTGGTTGTTCATCACCAGCGCGTCGTGTGCGCCCAGGTCGGCGACGATGCGCTCGCGCTCCGACAGGTCGACGGCCGGGCCTTCATAGCCGTGGTAGCCGATATGGCCCACGAAGCGCATCGAGGTCTGGGTCAGCGGCAGCACGCCGCAGGTCATCGACGCCACCGCCATGCCGGCGCGGGTATGGGTATGGATCACCGCGGCGACATCCGGGCGCGCCTTGTGGATCGCGCCATGGATCACGTAGCCGGACTTGTTGATCCCGTAATCGGTGTCAGGCTTCCAGAGGATGTTCCCCTCGACATCGATCTTCGCGAGGCTGGTCGCGGTGATCTCCTTGTAGAGCAGCCCGTAGAGGTTGATCAGCAGGTGATCGGTGCCGGGGATGCGCAGCGTGATGTGGTTGTAGATCATGTCGGCCATGCCGAAGGCATCGATCAGCCGGTAGCAGGCCGCGAGATCCAGCCGCGCCTGCCATTCCTCGGCGCTGACCTGGTCGCGGATCGACGGCCATTCGGTGGTGTACTTGCTCGGCATGTTGCCCATCGCGCAGGCTCCGCTGGAGGTTTCCTTGGACGCGAAAATCCCCGCGCAGGGGCCTCCCCGTCCAATACCAAGGTTTATGCCCTACATTGATGGGGCTAATGCGGATCAGCGGCCAGCATCGCCCGCAAATGCCGCACGAACTGCTCCGACAGCGCTGATCGCGGCGCCGCGCGCGGGCGCAGCAGCAGGGTCTTGAAGGTGATCGCCGGCCGCAGCGGCCGTGCCACTAGCCCGGCGAAGGGCATCGTCTCCAGCATCGAGGGCTCGACCACCGCCACCCCGGTGCCGTGATGCGCCAGCATGATGCCGGTCAAGGAGACGCCGACCTGGGCGGTGATGCGGGGCTGGATCCCGGCTTCCGCCAATGCCCGGTCCACATAGCTGCGGAACAGGTTCTGCGGCGTGTAGGTGATGATCGCATGCTCGGCCAGGTCGCGCACCGCGACCGTCGCCTGGCCCGCCAGCACATGCCCATCCGGCACCACGCAGGCGATCGAGGCGTGGACCAGCAGCTCGCTGTCCACCTCCGTGCTCGCCACCGGCTCATGCACGACGCCCAGTTCCACCACCCGGCTGGCGACCCGTTCCACCACCTGGGGAGAGGTGAGGGATTCCAGCGCCACCCGCACCTTCGGCCGGTCGGCGAGGAAGCCGGCCACCGCCTTGGCCAGGTAGCCATTGGCGATCGGGAAGGCGCCGGCGACCGAGAGGGTGCCGAGCCAGCCGCCCGCCAGGTCCTGCATCAGCCGCTCCACCGCATCCAGCCGGCCGAAGATCGCCTCGATGTCCGGCAGGATCGCCTCGGCCTCCGGCGTCGGCTGCAGGCGGCCGCCGACCCGGTTGAACAGCCGGAAGCGAAGCTGTGCCTCGCAATGCTTCAGCACCGTGCTGACCGAGGGCTGGGTGACGTTGAGCAGCCGCGCCGCCCCGGTCACCGACCCGGTGCGCATGATGGCGTGGAACACCTCGAGCTGTCGCAGGTTCATGTCCGTCCCCGTCCTCCCGCACCCAGCATAGGGCAACTGCGCCCGCCCGGCTTTTTTACGCCGTCTTTATGCGCGGCCGGGCGATCGCGAATGGAGGCTTTGCGCCCTGGGGGGCCATCTCACCCACGGAAGGAATCCCCCATGCTCGACATCCTCCTCTTTGCCCTCGGCCTCGGCCTGTTCGGCCTGATGGCCGCCTTTGCCCGTGGCTGCGGCCGCATCTGACCCGAACGTCCGATGACCGAAGGGCCGAAGCCCGGAGGTCCGAAGCGGACGCTCTCCCTGTGAGGCACCCCTCATGTTCGACCTGATCCTGGCCGGGGCCACCGCCGCCGGCCTGCTCGTCTACCTGGTGTGGGCACTGCTGTGCCCCGAGGATCTCTGACACCATGACCCTGATCGGATGGGCGCAGATCGCGCTCGTGCTCGGGATCGGGATCGCGATCGCGATCCCGCTCGGGCGCTACATGGCCGCCGTCGCCGGCGGCCGCGTCACCTTCCTCCGCCCCGTCGAACGCCTGCTCTACGCGGCGGGCGGCATCGACCCGGACCGCGGCATGGGCTGGAAGGGCTATGCCCTGGCCATGCTCGCGCTGAACGCGGCGGGCTTCGTGGTGCTGTACCTGCTGCTGCGGTTCCAGGGCATGCTGCCGCTGAACCCGCAGGGCTTCGACGGCATGTCGCCCTGGCTCGCCTTCAACACGGCGATCTCCTTCGTCACCAACACCAACTGGCAGGCCTATAGCGGCGAATCCGCCGCGAGCTACCTGAGCCAGATGGCCGGCATGACGGTGCAGAACTTCCTCTCCGCCGCCACCGGCATCGGCCTCGCCTTCGCGGTGACGCGCGCCTTCATGGCGGGCGGCGTGAAGGAGCTCGGCAATTTCTGGGCCGACCTGGTGCGCGTGACCCTCTACATCCTGCTGCCGATGGCGATCCTGTTCGGCCTCGCCTTCGTGGCGCTCGGCATCCCGCAGACGCTGGCGCCCTATGTGCAGGCCACGACGCTCGAAGGCGCCAACCAGCTCATTCCGCTGGGCCCGGCCGCCTTCCAGATCGCGATCAAGCATCTCGGCACCAATGGCGGCGGGTTCTTCGGCGTGAACTCCGTGCATCCCTTCGAAGGGCCGGACGCCATCGCCACCTCGCTGCAGATCATCGCCCAGATCGCCATTCCCTTCGGCCTGGCGCTGACCTTCGGCCGCATGGTGGGCGACATCCGCCAGGGCACGGCGCTGCTGGTGGTGATGGTGATCTACATCGTCGCCGGCACCGCGATCGTCTACGGCGCGGAAGCGGGCGGCAATCCGCTGCACATCGCCGCCGGCGTCGATGCCCTGCAGGGCAATATGGAAGGCAAGGACCTCCGCTTCGGCCAGGCGCTGGTCGCGCTGTTCACCGCGACCACCACCGGCGCTTCCTGCGGCGCGGTCAATGCGATGTTCGACAGCTTCATGCCGATCGGCGGCCTGGTGCCGATGTTCCTGATCCATCTCGGCGAAGTGCTGCCGGGCGGTGTCGGTTCCGGCCTCTACGGCATGCTGGTCTTCGCGCTGCTCTCGGTCTTCGTGGCCGGGCTGATGGTCGGCCGCACGCCGGAATATCTCGGCAAGAAGGTGCAGGCGCGGGAGATGAAGCTGGCGATGCTGGCGGTGCTGGTGCTGCCGGCCGTCATCCTCGGCTTCGCTTCGCTATCGATGGTGCTGCCCTTCGCGGTGTCGTCGCTGGCCAATGCCGGGCCGCATGGGCTGAGCGAGATGCTCTATGCCTATACCTCGGCGGCCGGCAACAACGGCTCGGCCTTCGGCGGCCTCACCGCCGATACGCCCTGGCTCGACACCACGCTCGGCATCGCCATGCTGCTCGGCCGCTTCGCCTATGTGGTGCCGGTGCTGGCCATCGCCGGGTCGCTGGCACTGAAGCCGCGGGCGCCGGAAAGCGCCGGCACCTTCCCGACCCATGGCCCGCTCTTCATCGGGCTGTTGGCGGGCGTGATCCTGATCCTCGGTGGCCTGCAATACATGCCGTCCATCGCGCTCAGCCCGCTCGCCGAACACTTCTCCCTGCTCGCCGGCAAGACTTTCTGAGGTCGATGGTCATGAACGTCATGTCCCCTTCCAACCGCCGCGCCGGCGCCAGCTTCGGCGATCCCGCCCTGCTGCGCCGTGCGGCCCTCGACGCCTTCCGCAAGCTTGACCCCGTCAAGCTGATCCGGAACCCGGTGATCTTCGTCACCGAGGTGGTGGCGCTGCTCGTCACCCTGCTGGCCGGCCGTGCCGCCATGCAGGGCCTGCCCTGGAGCTTCCAGGCCTCGATCGCGCTGTGGCTCTGGCTCACCGTGCTGTTCGCGACCTTCGCGGAAGCGGTCGCGGAAGGTCGCGGCCGCGCCCAGGCCGACAGCCTGCGGCGCGCCCGCACCGAGACCCGGGCCAAGGTGCTGGTCCGCGCCGATGACCGCAGCCTGTTCCAGGTGCGCGATGCCACCGAGCTGCGCGAAGGCGAGCTGGTGCTGGTCGAGACCGGCGACCTGGTCCCCTCCGACGGTGAGGTGGTGCAGGGTATCGCCAGCGTGAACGAAGCGGCGAACACCGGCGAAAGCGCGCCGGTGATCCGCGAATCCGGCGGCGACCGCAGCGCGGTCACCGGTGGCACGCTGGTCGTCTCCGACTGGCTGGTGGTGCGCATCACCGCCGCCTCCGGCCGCACCTTCCTCGACCGCATGATCGCGCTGGTCGAAGGCGCGTCGCGCCAGAAGACACCGAACGAGATCGCGCTCGACATCCTGCTGGCCGGCATGACGATCATCTTCCTGATCGCGGTCGCGACCCTGGTCGGCTTCGCGTCCTGGAACGGCACGCCGCCTTCGGTGCCGGTGCTGGCGGCGCTGCTGGTGACGCTGATCCCGACCACGATCGGTGGGTTGCTGTCGGCCATCGGCATCGCCGGCATGGACCGCCTGGTGCGCTTCAACGTGCTGGCGACCAGCGGCCGCGCGGTGGAAGCCGCCGGCGACGTCGATGTCCTGCTGCTCGACAAGACCGGCACCATCACCTTCGGCAATCGCCAGGCCGCCGGCTTCATCCCGGCCCCGGGCGTCGAGGAGCGCACGGTCGCCGAGGCCGCGATGCTGGCGAGCCTCGCCGACGAGACGCCGGAAGGCCGCTCCGTCCTGACCTTCGCGCGCGACAAGTACGGCATGGCGGCGCCCACACTGCCGGCCGATGCGGTGTCGGTGCCCTTCACGGCGCAGACCCGCATCTCCGGCCTCGACCTGCCGGGGCAGGGCGCCTTCCGCAAGGGCGCGGTGGAGTCGTTGGCGAAGAGCCTCGGCGTGCCGGTGCCGCCGGGCCTTGCCGCGGCGGTCGAGCGTATCGCCCGTCAGGGCGCGACGCCGCTCGCCGTCGCCCGGGATGGCGTGCTGCTCGGCGCCATCGAGCTGAAGGACATCGTGAAGCCCGGCATCCGGGAACGCTTCCAGGCGCTGCGTACGATGGGCATCCGCACGGTGATGGTCACCGGCGACAACCGCCTGACCGCGGCGGCGATCGCGACCGAAGCCGGTGTCGACGATTTCATCGCGGAAGCGACGCCGGAGGACAAGCTCGGCTATATCCGCAAGGCGCAGGCCGAAGGCCGTCTGGTCGCCATGGCCGGCGACGGGACCAATGACGCGCCGGCGCTGGCGCAGGCCGATGTCGGGCTGGCGATGCAGACCGGCACCCAGGCGGCGCGCGAAGCCGGCAACATGGTCGATCTCGACAGCGACCCGACCAAGCTGATCGAGGTGGTGGAGATCGGCAAGCAGTTGCTGATCACCCGCGGCGCGCTGACCACCTTCTCGATCGCCAATGACGTCGCGAAATACTTCGCCATCCTGCCGGCGATCTTCGTCGCCAGCTATCCGGAGCTGATGGCGCTCAACGTGATGAAGCTGACCAGCCCGCAGAGCGCCATCCTCTCGGCCGTCATCTTCAACGCGCTGATCATCGTGGCCTTGGTGCCTCTGTCGCTGCGCGGCGTCCGCTACGCACCGATCGGCGCCGCGGCGCTGCTGCGGCGGAACCTGCTGATCTATGGCATCGGCGGCATCGTCGCACCCTTCATCGGCATCAAGCTGATCGACATGCTGCTCACCCTGCTGGGGCTCGTCTGACCATGAAGTCCGTTCTTCGTCCCGCCTTTGCCCTCGTCGTGCTGCTGACGCTGCTGCTCGGCGTGGCCGCTCCCTTCGCCATGACCGGCGTCGCCCAGGCGGTCTTCCCGCGCCAGGCCGGCGGCAGCCTGATCGAGCGCGACGGCCATGTCGTCGGCTCCGCCCTGATCGGCCAGAACTTCACCAGCGAGCGCTACTTCCACCCGCGCCCGTCGGCGACGACCGAGCCGGATCCGGACAATGACGGCAGCACCCGTCCGGCGCCCTACAACGCCGCCGCCTCGGCCGCGTCGCAGCAGGGCCCGACCAGCCAGGCGCTGCTGGATGCGATCAAGGCGCGCGTCGCGGAAGCGGGCCCGGCGCCGGTGCCGGCCGATGCCGTCACCGCCTCGGGCTCCGGCCTCGATCCGCATATCTCGCCGGAGAATGCGGCTCGCCAGGTCGCCCGCGTCGCCGCCGCGCGCGGCATTCCGGAAGCGCGGGTGCGCGCCCTGCTGGCGCAGCACACCGAAGGCCGCGAATTCGGCCTGCTCGGGGAGCCGGTGGTGAACGTGCTGCGGCTGAACCTGGCGCTGGACGCTTTGCGTTAGCCTCAGGCGCCGGCGGCCGCATCCGCGGCCTTGGCTTACGCGCTGTCAGGGGGCGCCCAGCGCGGCGGATGGTCGCGCGCGGGCCGCATTCGCGGCCTCGGGGCATCGGCTTCGCCTCGCCGCCGCAGGAACCAGTGGCGACCTGCGGCCGCAGGTCTTGGTCTTCATCAGGGGGCGCCGCGTCAGCGGCACCCCCTGAATGATTCAGACGATCTGGCGCGTGTGCAGGTCGGCGATCGCCGCCGCGTCGTAGCCGAGGCTGGTCAGGATCGCGTCGGTATGCTCGCCCTGCGCCGGCGGATGGCTGACGACATGGCTCGGCGTGCGGGACAGCACCACGGGCTGGCCGATATAGCCGACAGGCTTGCCATCGCGTTCCAGCGTTTGCACCACGCCGAGATGCTTGGTCTGCACATCCTCGAAGGCTTCGGCGATGTTGTTGATCGGGCCGCAGGGCACGCCGGCCTCGTTCAGGGCGTCCACCCATTCCGTGCTGGTGCGGGTCGCGGTGATCGCCGCGATCTGCTCGTTCATCGCGTCCCGGTTCTTGCTGCGCGCCCCGGCGCTGGAGAAGCGCTCATCGGTCAGCCAGTCGGGGCGGCCGAGGGTGCGGCTGAAGCGGTCGAAGATCGCCTTGCCGGTGGCGGCGATGTTGATGTTGCCATCCTTGGTCGGGAAGACGCCGGTCGGGATGCCGGTCGGGTGGTTGTTGCCCGCCTGCTTCGGGATCTCCCCGGTCATCACCCAGCGCGCGCCCTGGAAGTCGAGCATGAAGAGCTGCGCCTGCAGCAGGCTGCTGTGCACCCATTGGCCCTTGCCGCTCTTTTCCCGCTCCAGCAGCGCGACCAGCACGCCCTGCGCCGCGAAGATGCCGGAGCAGAGATCGGCGATCGGGATGCCGACGCGCACCGGGCCCTGGCCCGGCAGGCCGGTGATCGACATCAGCCCGCCGAGGCCCTGGGCGATCTGGTCGAAGCCCGGACGATTGGCATAGGGCCCATCCTGACCGAAGCCCGAGATGGACGCGTAGATCAGCCGCGGATTGATCGCCGACAGCGCCTCATAATCGATGCCGAGGCGGGTCTTCACGTCGGGGCGGAAATTCTCGATGACCACGTCGGCCTTGGCCGCGAGCTTCTTCAGCAGCGCGACGCCTTCCGGCTCCTTCAGGTTGATGGTCATCGCCCGCTTGTTGCGATGCAGGTTCTGGAAGTCCGGCCCGTTGCGGGGGCCGCCCATCGGGTCGCCGGAATCGAGCGCCGCCGGCATTTCGATCTTGATCACGTCGGCGCCCCAGTCGGCCAGCTGCCGGGCGCAGGTCGGGCCCGCGCGCACGCGGGTCAGGTCGAGCACGGTGATGCCGGCAAGGGCGGTGGAGGCCTGGGGCACGGAATCGGTCATCGGAAATTCCTCGTTGGTGTCACTGCGCGCCTGCGGCGCGTGGTCGTTACTGCGCGCCTGTGGCGCGACGCAAATACGCGATCAGGTCGTTCATCTGCTGTTCGTTGCGCAGCCCGGCATAGGTCATGGATCCGCCCGGCACGACACTGCGCGGCGCTTCGATGTAGCTGCGCAGCACCGCTTCCTGCCAGACCAGGCCTTCTTCGGCCTTCGCGCGCATGCCGGCGGAATAGCGGAAGCCCTCGATGCTCGCGGCACGGCGGCCGAAGAGGCCGTGCAGGTTCGGCCCGACCCCGTTGCGCCCGCCCTGGTCCACCGTATGGCAGGCCCGGCACTGGTTGAAGACCCGCTGCCCGGCATCCGCATCCTGCGCCGCGGCGGGCAGGGTGAAGCCGATCAGCAGGGCGGCGGCGGCAAGACGATTGAGCATCCGGTCTCTCCCGTGGGACCGCCATGGCAATCCAAAAGCCGCGCTGCGTCCAGTACCCCCGGGTCACTTGTCTTGCGCAGCCGTCACGAGGGCGCGGGCCGCCCGGCCCGCGCGGGCGGTTCAGCCCTGGAGCGCCGCCAGCAGCGCGAAAGCACCGATCGCCGTGGCGCCGAGCCCGGCGGCACGGAAGGGCAGGCTGCCGAGCCCGGCCACGGCCCGTGCCAGCAGCAGGGCGCCGCCCGCGATCAGGATCTGGGCCAGGGTCAGGGCCGCCAGATGCGCGACGAAAACGTCGGATGGGCTGGCGGCGACCGATTCCGCGAAGGCATAGCCATGGAAGACGCCGGCCAGCCGGAAGCCGTTGATCGCGAGCGTGCCGTCGATCGCGGGGCGCCGGCCGAAGGCGAGCAGCAGCAGGCCCGCCGCGATGACGGAGATGGCGACGCCGATCTCGACCGGGCCGAGCTCGATGGCCGCCCGGTGCAGCACCGCGCCGGCGATCACCGCCGCCAGGAAATTGACCAGGGCCCGCAGGCCGAGCCGGGGCGTGGCGGCGGCGAGCAACCCGGCCGCCAGCAGGAAGGCCAGGTGGTCGAGCCCGAGCACGGGATGCGCGAAGCCGGAGACGATGCCCTGGCCGATGGTCGCCGGTGCGACGCCATCCATGCCGTGATGCGCCAGCGCCGCACCCGGCAGCGCCGTCATGACAATGGCGGCGATCCGCCCCGGCATCCGCATCCTGGCTGTTCCCCGGCAGGTTTGGGGAACAGCCTGTCCTGCTTCAGCCGTCAATGCAAACCTTCAGCGGAACGGAATGGCGTACATCAGCCCGCCGCCGGTCCAGAGCCCGTTGAGGCCGCGCTGCAGCCGCAGCGGGCTGGCCTGGCCGACATTGCGCTCGAAGATCTCGCCGTAATTGCCGACCGCGCGGATCGCGTTCAGCATCCAGGCATTGTCGAGCCCGAGCCGCTGGCCGAAGTCACCGGTGGTGCCGAGCAGCCGCTGCATCGTGGCGTCGGCGCTGCGCGCCCGCTCCGCGGCATTGGCGGCGGTCACGCCGTATTCCTCCGCCTCGACCAGCCCGTAATGCAGCCAGTGGATGATGTTGGACCACTGGATGTCGCCGTTGCGGGTGAAGGGACCAAGCGGTTCCTTGCTGATGGCTTCGGGCAGGACCATGTAGTCGGCCGGGTTCGGCGCCACGCTGATCGCACCGGCCAGCGCCGAGGCATCCTGCGTCATCGCATCGCAGCGACCAGCGAAGAAGGCCTGGTACATCGTGTCGATGCGCTCGAACACCACCGGCGAGAAGCGGAGGTTCCGCGCCCTGAAGGTATCCGCCAGGTTCAGCTCATGCGTCGTGCCCTGCGCGACGCAGATGGTGGCACCGTCGAGCTGCTGCAGGCGGGTGACATTGGCGTCGCGGCGCACCGCGAAGCCCTGGCCGTCATAGAAATTCACCGGCCCCTGGCTCAACCCGAGCGAGGTATCGCGCAGATAGGTCTGGGTGCTGTTGCGGAACAGCACGTCGATCTCGCCGGCCTGCAGCGCCGTGAAGCGCGCCTGGGCGGTCAGCGGCACGAAGCGCACCTTGGTGGCGTCGCCCAGCACGGCGGCGGCGACGGCGCGGCAGTAATCGGCATCAAGGCCGCGCATCTCGCCGCGGCTGTCCGGCAGCGAGAAGCCGGCGAAGCCCTGCGACACGCCGCAGATCAGCGTGCCGCGTTGGCGCACCGCCTGCATCGTCTGTTGCGCCGAGGCGGTGACCGCCGTCAGCGCCACGGCCGCGAAGGCCGCGATGCGAATGAATGACTTCATGATGGTCCCTCCCTTGGAGCATGATGACTGAAGGCCGGTGCGGCCGGACAGCGCAATCATGCGATCAGGCCACGCTCGCGATGGCCGCGTCGATCGCGTCGCCGAAGCGCTCCACGATCATGTCGATCTGGGCCGCATCGACGATATAGGGCGGCGCCAGGATGGCGTGGTCGCCGGACTTGCCGTCGATGGTCCCGCCCATGGGATAGCAGGCCAGGCCGCGGTCGAAGGCTTCCTGCTTCACGCGCTCGTTCAATTTCATCCGGGCGTCAAACGGCGCCTTGGTCGCGCGGTCGGCGACGAATTCCACCGCCCAGAACAGCCCGCGGCCGCGTATGTCGCCGATGTTGCGGTGGTTGCCCAGGCGTTCGATCAGGCGTTGTTCCAGCCGCTGGCCCATCGCCTGCACATTCGCGATCAGCCCGTCCTGCTCGATCACGTCCTGCACCGCCAGCGCCGCGGCGCAGGCGACGGGATGCGCCTGGTAGGTATGGCCATGCATGAAGCTGCCGGAGCCGCCGTTCAGCCCTTCGATCACCCGCCCATGCACCAGGATGCCGCCGATCGGCTGATAGCCGCCGCCGAGACCCTTGGCGATCACCTGGATGTCCGGGCGGATGCCTTCCTGTTCCCAGGCATGCATGGTGCCGCAGCGGCCGACGCCGCTCATCACCTCGTCCAGGATCAGCAGGGCGCCATGGCGGTCGCAGACCGCGCGCATCGCCGCGAAATAGCCCGGCACGCCGGCGACGCAGCCGAGCGTCGCGCCGACCACCGTCTCCGCGATGAAGGCGATGACGGTGTCGGGGCCGAGGCGCTGGAATTCCGCCTCCAGCTCGGCCGCCAGCCGCGCCACGTAGTCCGCGTCGCTCTCGTCATCCGCGCGGTCGCGATAGGCGTAGCAGGGCGAGACATGGCTGAAGGCATCCGACAGGATCGGCGCATAGGGCGCGCGGCGCATGGCATTGCCGCCGGCGGCCAGGGCGCCGAGGGTATTGCCGTGGTAGCTCTGCCGCCGGGCGATGAAGTGGCGGCGCTGCGGCTGCCCGACCTCGAGGAAGTATTGCCGCGCCATTTTCAGCGCCGCCTCGTTGCCCTCGCTGCCGGAGGAGCAGAAATACGCATGGGTCAGCCCGCCCGGCGCATGGCCCACCAGCTTGTCCGCCAGCCGTTCGGCGCTGTCGCAGGAGAACAGGCTGGTATGCGCGTAGCAGAGCGTGTCGATCTGCGCCTTCATCGCGGCGATGACCCGGGGATGGCCGTGCCCGAGGCAGGCGACGGCGGCGCCACCCGAGCCGTCGATGATGGCGTTGCCCGCGGCGTCGCGCAGGAAGATGCCCTGGCCGGAGACCGCGAGCGGCGGGTCGCTGCGCAGGTTGCGATGGACGAGATGGCTCATGGTTCCTCCGGTTCCGGGATATAGGCGGCAAGGGCGCCGAGCCGCGCTTCGCTGGCGCGCAGCCGCGCCAGGGCGGTGCGGCCGCCGCGGGTGAAGGTCGCGGCCGCCAGCGCCTGGGCCAGCGCGACGGCGGCGGTCAGGCTCGGGAAGAAGGCGGGGGTCGCGGTCGGGTAGAGCAGCAGATGGATGGCGCCGGCCGCGATCGGCGCCGCCGCGCTGTCGGCCAGCACCACGGTGCGCAGCCCCGCCATCCGCGCCGCGCCCGCGACCGCCAGGCTGGCGCGCGAATAGGGGGCGAAGCCGATCAGCACCAGCGCCTCCCCCCGGCGCATGGCGCCGAGATCGAGGTCGAGCGCGGCATCGCCCACCAGCGACACCTCGCCGCGAAACAGGCTGAGCTGGTAGTGCAGCAGCACCGCCACGGCGCGGCAGGAGCGGAAGCCCGCGACATGGATGCGTGGCGCCCGGTGCAGCGTCGCGGCCGCATCCGCGATGGCATGGGCGGGCAGGGCCGCCAGCGCCGCCAGATTGGCGAGGTCAGCTTCCGCGACCGCGCCGCCATGCGGGGCGGTCTGCGCGGCGCGGCTGGAAAACGGCGCGGCATGCCGGGTTTCGGCGATCGCCGCTTCCCGCAGCGCCTCCCACCCGGCGAAGCCCAGGGCCTGTGCCAACCGGCTGAAGCTGGCCGGCGAAGCCCCGCATTCCGCCGCCATCGCGCGCATGGAACGGGTCGCCGCCTCGAAGGGATGCGCCGCCAGGTGCTCCGCCGCCGCCCGCAGCTGCGGCGGCAGCTCGGGCAGGGCGCTGCGGATACGGTCGGCGAGCATGAAACATATGTTTCATCAATCCGAGGATCGATGCAACACTTGTTTCAAGGGTCAATGCCGTATTCCGCCAGCTCCGGCAGCATGGCCTCGATCACGAAATCGACCAGGGCGGCGGGGATATCCAGGTAGAATTCCCGGTCCGAATAGGCGCCGACGCTCGCTTCCAGCCCGCGCGCCCGGACCCAGCCGGCCAGCGCCTCCAGATCCGCGCGCGGCGTGTCGCTGAGGAAGGACACCTGGGAGCGCAGCTTGTCGGCATCCCGCCGCGCGGTCGCGCTGCGGCTGAACTGCAGATCGACATTGGCGCCGGGCTGGCGCAGCCAGATCGCGCGCGCCGTCCGTCTGAACTCCACGAAGCCGAGCCGTTCCACCAGCAGTGCGACCACGGTTTCGAAGTGCTCGGCGGCCAGCCGGTTCGCGACATGGTTGAGCTTCATCGGAGCCTCCTCTTCACGCCGGGGCCGGCAGCCCGACGCCTGGCCGGAGCCGGCTCACGGCACGTCATCCTCCTCATCCGCCGCGGCACCGATCTCAAGCAGGGATTCGGCCTGGTCGCCCGGCATCACCTCCACGCCGCGCAGCTTGCGCGCGATGGCGCGGGTGCGGGTCTGGGCGCGGCCGATGGTGTTGGAGACGGTGCCCACCTGCTTGCCGAGGCTTGCCAGCACCTGGTCCATCTTGCCCATCTCGGCCTTGGTCGCCGCCAGCAGGTCGCGCACGCCCTCGGCGTTCTTCGACAGCGCCAGCGTCACATGGCCGAGCTGGATGGTACGCAGCATGGCCGGCAGCAGCGACGGTCCCAGGATCATCACCCGATGCGTGCGGCCGATATCGTCGATCAGGCCGGGGATGCGGGCGATCTCGGCGTAGAGACCCTCGGTCGGCAGGTACATGACGCCGAATTCGACGGTGCGCGGCGGACAGACATACTTGGCGGCGATCTTCGCCGCCTCGCCCCGCACCCGGATCTCCAGGCCGCGCCGGGCCTGCGCTTCCGCCACGGCATCGGCGGCGTCCCAGGCGGCCAGCAGCCTTTCGTAATCCTCGACCGGGAATTTCGCATCCACGGCGAGGAAGACGCGCTGCTCCCCGGTGGTCGGCATCAGCACCGCGAATTCCACCGCATCGGCGCTGTCGTCGCGCAGCTTGACGTTGGTCTCGTAGGAACCCGGCGGCAGGATGTCGTCGAGCAGCGCCTTCACCTGGGTCTCGCCCCAGCCGCCGCGCGTCTTCACATTGCCAAACAGCCGCTTCAGATCGCCCACCTGGGACGCGACGGACGTCACGTTGCCCATCATCGCCTGGATGGCGTTGAACTGGTCGATGACGCGGGTGAAGCTTTCGGTCATCTGCTTCTCGACCGCGCTCTGCAGCTGTTCGTTCACGCTCTTCTGGATATCGGCCAGGCGGGCGTCATTCGCCTCCCGCATCTCCTTCAGCCGGGCTTCCACCGCGGCGCGGCTTTCCAGCGCCTTGCGGTCGATCAGGTCGCGCGCCGCGACCATCTCCTCCGCCAGCGCCTTCTGCTGCTTCGCCTGGCCCTCGGCCAGCGCGGTGCGCAGGTCGCCATTGGCCTGCGTCAGGTCGCGCTTCAGCGCCGCCATCTGGTCCAGCAGCGCCGCCTTCTGCTCGGTGAGCGCCGCGCGGGTGGCGGCCTGGCCTTCATGCGCCGCCTTGGACTGTTCCAGGGTGAAGCCGGCGGTCTTCTCGCCGAGCGCCGCCGTGCCGCGCTGGATATCGCCGCGCAACTCGCCCTGGATGATGCCGAGCCGTTCCGCCTGCCGGTCGAGGGCGGCCTGCAGCGCGCCCATCGCCGGATCGGCCGCCGGACGGCGCATCAGCAGCAGCGCGACCAGCACCACCAGCAGCGCCAGCGCGCCCAGGATCAACAGGCTTTCCAGCGGCATCCGCGCCCCTTCGCAACGGGCGCGACTCGCACCCTCAATGGCGGAAGTGTCGCATCCCCGTGAACACCATGGCGAGACCCGCGGCATCCGCCGCCGCAATCACTTCGGCATCGCGCATCGAGCCACCCGGCTGGATCACCGCCGTGGCGCCGGCCGCCGCCGCCGTCTCCAGCCCATCGGCGAAGGGGAAGAAGGCGTCGGAGGCGACGACGCTGCCCACCGCCAACGGCTCCGACAGGCCTGCCGCCTTGGCTGCCGCTTCCGACTTCCAGGCGGCGATGCGGCTGCTCTCGACCCGGTTCATCTGCCCGGCGCCGATGCCGACGGTCGCCAAGGCCTTGGCATAGACGATGGCGTTCGACTTCACATGCTTGCAGACGCGGAAGGCGAAGATCAGATCGGCCAGTTCCTGCGCGCTCGGTGCCCGCTGCGTCACCACCTTCAGCCCCGCCTCCATCGCCCGGCCCGCGTCGCGCGACTGCGCCAGGAAGCCGCCGGAGACCGACTTGAACACCGTGCCGGCCGCCGCCGGGTCGGGCAGGCCGCCGGTCAGCAGCAGGCGCAGATTCTTCTTCTTCGCGAAGATCGCCCTGGCCGCCGCATCCGCCTCCGGGGCGATCACCACCTCGGTGAAGATCGCCGCGATCTTCTCGGCCGCCGCGGCGTCCAGCGGACGGTTGGCGGCCACGATGCCGCCGAAGGCCGACACCGGATCGCAGAGCAGCGCCCGGTCCCAGGCCGCGGCCAGATCCGATGCCACGGCGACGCCGCAGGGATTGGCGTGCTTCACGATGACGATCGCGGGCCCGTCGAACTCGGCCACGCATTCATAGGCCGCGTCGGTGTCGTTCAGGTTGTTGTAGGACAACTCCTTGCCCTGCACCTGCACCGCGGTCGCGATGCCCGCGCGCCCGGTGCCGTCCAGGTAGAAGCCCGCCTTCTGGTGCGGGTTCTCGCCATAGCGCAGCGTCTGCTTCAGCACGCCCGCGACCGCGAGGCGCGGCGGGAAATCCTGCTTCTCCTGCTGCGCGAACCAGCGCGAGATCGCCGTGTCATAGGCGGCGGTGCGGGCATAGGCGGCGGCGGCCAGCCGCCGGCGGGTCGCCAGCCGGGTGCCGCCTTCGGCCTCGATCTCGGCCTGCACCTCCGCGAAATGCTGCGGTTCGGTCAGCACCGCGACATGGGCATGGTTCTTGGCCGCGCTCCGGATCATCGCCGGGCCGCCGATATCGATGTTCTCGATGCAATCCTCGAAGCCGGCGCCCTGCGCGACCGTCGCCTCGAAGGGGTAGAGGTTCACCGCCACCAGGTCGATCGGCGCGATGCCGTGCCGGTCCATCTGCGCGACATGGTCGGCCAGGTCGCGCCGGCCGAGGATGCCGCCATGCACCTGCGGCACCAGGGTCTTCACCCGTCCGTCCAGGATCTCCGGGAAGCCGGTGTGGTCGCTGACATCCGTCACCGGCACGCCCGCATCGCGCAGCGCGTTGGCGGTACCGCCGGTCGACAGCACCTCCACCCCGCGTTCCGCGAGGAAGCGGCCGAATGCGATCAGCCCCGTCTTGTCGGAGACCGAGATCAGGGCGCGGCGGATGGGCAGGGGGGTATCGCTCATGCGGCCGGGGATTACGCCCCCGCGCCGACGCCCGCAACCACCGGCCGACGCCCGGTCATCTCACGCCGTCGCGCGACCCCATCCCCGGATGGTTCCCGATATGTTCCGAGCAATGGCGGCGCCGGCCTCAGAGGCCGAGAAGATCCAGCGTGCGCCCGACCACCCGGGCTTCGTCGAAGAGGTCGAGCGCCCGGGCGCGTCCCGCTTCGCCCATGCGCTGGCGCAGCGCCGGGTCGCCCGCCAGCCGCGCCAGCGCATCGGCGAGCGGGGCATCCTCGGCGGGCGGCACCAGCAGCCCGGTCATGCCCGGCAGCACCTGCTCGCGCGGGCCGCGCACATCGGTCGCCACCACCGGCAGCCCCGTCAGCATCGCCTCGATGATCGACATCGGCAGGCCTTCGAAATGCGAGGGCAGGGCGAAGACATCGGCCGCCGCCAGGATGCGCGCGACATCGTGCCGGTAGCCGAGCCGCACCAGCCGGCGCCCCAGCACCGCCTCGGCCCGCGCGAAATGCGACTCCAGATCCTCGCCATGGTCGGAGGGCAGCCGCTCGCCCACCACCCAGAGCACGGCGTTGGGCACCCGCTCCATCGCGCGCAGCAGCTCCGGATGGCCCTTGTGGCGGACCAGGCGGGAGACGACGACGACGACGCAATCCGCCGCCGTCGCGCCGAAGGCGGCCCGCAGCGCCGCATGCGCGTCCGCATCGGGATGGAAGATCGCCGGGTCGCGCCCGTTCAGCACCGCCGTCGCCTCGCGGTGGATGTGCAGGCGGCGCGCGTCCCGCGCTTCTTCCGCGCTGACGGTGAAGAAGCGGTCGGTCATGCGGCCGCCGAGCCATTCCAGCACCAGCGACAGCCAGCGCCGCCAGAGCGGCCCCGGCTGGTTGAACAGGAAGCCATGGCAGGTATAGGCGATGCGCGGCACCCCGGCCCGCCTCGCCGCCGCCCGCGCGATCAGGCCGGAGATCGGCATATGCGCATGCACCAGGTCCGGCTTCTCCGACCGGAACAGCGCCAGCAGCGCGCGATAGGCGCGCCATTGCGCCAGCGGGTTCAGGCTGCGCGCCATCGGCGGCGTCGCGACGCGGAAGCCTTCGCTGCGCGGCACTTCCAGCAGCGGTCCATCCGCGGAGACGCCGATCACCTCATGCCCGCGCGCGCGGGCGCCGCGCATCAGCGGCAGGAGGAAGTGCCGCAGCGCGAAATCGACATTAGTGACCTGGATGACCTTCACGCTTCGGGCGGCGGCGGCAGGCTCACGCGGCTGATCGCCCATTGCACGGAAGCGGTCTGCTCATCGGCATAGAGCGCGATCTGATGGCTGCGGCGCGCATCGCCGCCGAGATGCACGCTCTCCTCGATCGCGACGCGGGCGCTCTTGGCGCGCAGCCGCCAGCCCATGCCGGAGGCGAGCCGCAGCAGCACCGCCGTCTCATCCTGCTGGACATTGGCGGTGACGCCGGGATGCAGGTGGAAGCGCACCACGAAGCCCGGCAGCGGCTTGCCTTCCGCGAGTTCCACCGCATCCTCCCCGCGCAGGTCGTCGCCGGATTCGGAGAGGTAGAGGCGGCGGCGATGGATGGCGCCGAAGGCCTTGGCATAGCCGTCATGGCTCATTTCGAGCCATTGCGCGCCGGAGGCTTCCTGGCGGTCGGCTTCCACGATCTCCGGCCGGCGGCCAAGCCCGCCGTCGCGCAGCTCGGCACTGTTGGTGTCCGACAGCACCAGGGTCGAATGCGCCGCGGTCGCGCGCAGCGCATCGCACCAGCCGCTTTCCGCCGCCGGCGCCGCGCCGCAATTGACGATCATGCGGTCGCGCCCGACCGACATCTCGAAAGCGAGGGTGCCGGCATGCGCCAGCCGGTCGGCGCCGCGCGGCACGCCGCCCGGGCCGATATTGCCGGCACGCCCGGACGGCGGCGCGCCGCAATCGACGATCACCAGCGTGCGGCCGGCCTGCAGGCGCTGGAAGCCGGTTTCCGGCAGCGACAAGGGCGTGCGACTGCGCGCCTGGCCCTGGGTCAGCACCAGGTCGACCATGGAGGAACTCTCCTCCCGGGTGCCGTTGAACAGCGCCAGGCCGCCATCGCCATGCCGCAGGCTGCGCAGCGCCGGCGCCGCGCGGTCGAGTGCCACGGTCAGATGCGGCGGCGCTTCGACCTCCACCCCGTGCAGCAGGTTGCGGATCTCGATCAGGTCCTTCAGCGCCTCGAGCTGCTGCGCCGGGCTGCGTTCCACATGGCCGCCATCGGGGTGGAACTGGCGTTCCAGTTCCGCCGGCAGGAAGCGCACGCAGCGCTGCAGGAAGCTTTCCTCATCGAGTGCTACCGCCGCCGCCAGCGCGCCCTTCAGCGCCACCAGCGCGCCGCGATGCTGCGCCTCCGCCGGCAAGGCCGCGACCAGCAGCCGCGCATCCTGCGCCAGGCGCTGCATGATGGCGCGGCGGAAGGCATCCTCCGCCGTCGCCGCGAAGAAATCCCAATTGCCCAGCCAGGAGGAGATGCGGGCGCCGATCACATCCGGCGCGCCGGCCACCGCTTCGCCGGCCCCGGCCGCCAGCCAGTCCGCGGTCAGCAGCCGGGCACGGATGCGCGCCGCATCGGTGCCAAGGGTGCGCAGATCGCGCAGCCAGAGGAAGCCATGCGCCGCGGCGCGCCAGAGCGGCGTGCCGGCCTGATCCTCCCACCCCGTTCCGGGGGCGCCGTCATCATCCGTCGGCACCAGCGGCCGCGCGGTGCCCGCCCATTCGAATTCGCCACGCACCAGCCGCGCCCCGCGCGCCGCATCGCCGGGCCAGAGATCGCGGAAGGGACGCGAGGGCGCTTCCAGCACCTTGACCGGGCGCAGCCGCGCGAGGTTCCTCCGGGCGTTGCGGAAGAAACCTTGGATCATCCGCGGAGCCCCGCGATGGCACCGGCATAGTCGGACTTGCCGAAGACGGCGGTCCCCGCGACGAGCACATCGGCGCCGGCCTGGATGCAGAGCGGCGCCGTCTCCGCCGTCACGCCGCCATCGACCTGCAGGCGGATATCGTGACCCGACGCATCGATGATGCCGCGCAGCGTCGCGATCTTCGCAAGCTGGCTGCGGATGAAGCTCTGTCCGCCGAAGCCCGGATTGACCGACATCACCAGGATCAGGTCGGTCAGGTCCAGCACCTGCGACACGACCTCGACCGGGGTCGCCGGATTCAGCACCACGCCCGCCTTCTTCCCCAGCGCGCGGATCGTCTGCAGCGAACGATGCAGATGCGCGCCGGCTTCGGGATGCAGGCTGATCCAGTCGGCACCCGCTTCCGCGAAAGCCGCGAGGTAAGGGTCGGCTGGCGCGATCATCAGATGCACGTCGAAGGGCATCGCGCTCTTCGGGCGCAGCGCCTTCACGATCGCGGGACCGAAGCTGATGTTCGGCACGAAATGGCCGTCCATGATGTCGAGATGGAGCCAGTCGGCGCCGGCGGCGGCCACGGCGGCTACCTCCTCGCCGAGGCGGGTGAAGTCTGCAGCGAGCAGGGACGGGGCGATTCGCACGGATCTGGACACGACCGCGATGCTACCGTTCCCGCCGCGCCGCCGACAGGGTCAAATAGGGAGTGCTGTCGTATCCTTGACCCGCTCCATGGCAAATCGACTGGTGACCTTGCGCAGGCTCGGCACCTCCGCCGTCAGTCGCCGATAGAAGGCGTCGAACGCGGCCATGTCGGGCACCACGACATGCAGCAGGTAGTCCACGTCGCCGCCCAGCCGCCAGCACGCGAGTACCTGCGGCATCTTTGCAACCGTCGCGGCGAACCGATCGATCCAATCCGCGGAATGGTCACCAGTCTCGATCGCGACGAAGACCGAGACATCGAGCCCGACCGATGCCGGCGCCACCAGCGCCACGCGACCGGTGATGACCCCCGTCTGCTCCATGCGGCGGATGCGCTTCCAGCATGGCGTGGGGGTCAGCCCCACTTCCTTCGCGATCTCCGCCAGCGACAGCGATGCGTCGCGCTGGATCAGGCGCAGGATCGCACGGTCGGTATGGTCAAGCTCCGCGGCAGCCGACATGAGGATTGATTCTCCATAGCTCCTGGAGTACCTAGCAAGAAAATCTTTCCCTTGCACAGATTTTCCGGTCTGGAAGAAATATATTCCAAGATTTTGCCGGAAAACGCACCGTGACCACCATGCTTCGCCGTCGTGCCCTGCTGGGCGCCGCCGCCGCGACCCTGCTCCTCCCCGATGCGGCCCATGCCCAGAACGCGGCCCATGCCGGGGTCATCCCGCAGGCCGGCGCGCAGGCCTGGACCCCCGATCGTGCCGTGCGCGTCATCGTGCCGGTCGCCCCCGGCGGCAGCCTCGACATTCTCGGCCGCACCATCGCGCGCGCCATCCAGCCCGCTCTCGGCCAGCCGGTGATCGCGGAGAACCACGCCGGCGCCGGCAGCAACATCGCCTTCGACCTGGTCGCCCGCGCCCGGCCCGACGGCCTGACCATCCTCGTCGGTTCCGACCCGCTGACCATCAACCCGTCCCTCTACCAGCGCGTCGGCTTCGATCCGGTGCAGGACTTCACCGCCGTCATCGAACTCGTCCGCGCGCCGCAGGTCCTGGTCGTCAACCCCGCCAGCCCGGTGCGCGACGTCGCCGGCTTCGTGGCCGCAGCCCGTGCCGCCAATGGCGGGTTTACCGTCGCTTCCCAGGGCAATGGCTCCATCGGCCACCTCGCCGGCGCGCTCTTCGCCCGCGAAGCCGGGATCACCTACACCCATGTCCCCTATCGCGGCGGCGGTCCCGCCGTGGTCGATGTCGTCGCCGGCCATGTCGACGCCCTCTTCGTCACCTTGCCCGCCGCCATCGAACAGATCCGCAGCGGCCGCCTGCGCGCCGTCGCCATGACCGGCGCGACCCGCAGCACCGCCCTGCCCGACATCCCGACCGTCGCCGAAGGCGGCTACCCCGGCTTCGACGTCGTCACCTGGCAGGGCCTGCTCGTCCCCGCCCATACCCCGGACGCGATCATCAGCCGCCTGGCCGAAGAGACCACCAAGGCCCTGGCCCAGGCCGAACTCCGCGACGGCCTGATCCAGCAGGGCTTCGAAGTCACCGGCCATGGCCCCGACGCCTTCGCAGCCCATATCCGCCGCGAAGCCGCGCGCTGGCCGGCCCTGGTGCAGGCGGCAGGTGCACGGGTGGAATGAGGTGCAGCCCGGGGAAAGCGGAGCCTTCCCCGGGGCGCAACTCACCCCGCCCCGTACCCTCCGCCGCCCGGCGTCCGGATGGTCACCACGCTGCCGCGCTGCAGGGTTTGTTGCTGGCGGGTGTTGACGGGTTCGCCGTCGATCAGGACTTCGCCGAGCGCGCCGGCCGCGCCGCCGAACAGGCCGGGGGCGGCAAAGCGCAGGCGTTCGGTGACGAAGACGGTGGCGACGTCGCCGGCTTCGCTTTCGATGAGGATTTCCTGGCCGCGGCCGCCGGCATGGCGGCCGGCGCCGCCGGAATTGGGGCGCATGGCCTTGCGGTGGATCAGGACGGGGGCGGTGCGTTCGGCGACTTCGATCGGGGTGGCCGAGATGTTGGATGGCCAGGAGATGCAGTCGGCGCCGTCCTGGCTGGCGCCGGCGCCGGTCCCGCCGTTGAAGAACAGGACGTTGGCGAAGGAGCGGCCGGCATCGTCGGCGCCCGCGATGTTCATGATCCAGAGCGGGCTGCCGGGCGCCGCGCGGACCTTGGTGGGCAGCGCTTCGGCCAGGGCGTTGAAGACCAGCACCGGGACATAGTGGCCGGTGGCGGCGCGGCCGCCGACGGCGGCGGGCCAGCGCGGGTTGAGGATGCAGCCTTCGGGCGCCCGCACGGTGATGGCGCGGAAGATGCCCTGGTTGTTCGGCACCTCGGGCAGCAACAGCGCCTTCAGGGCGAAGACGGTCATCGCCGTGGTGTAGGCCAGCACGCAGTTCATGGCGCGGGGCTGCTGCGGGCTGGTGCCGGCGTAGTCGGCGGTGATGGCGCCGCCGGCGATGGTGATCGCGACGGTGAAGGTGAAGGGCGCCTCCAGGCCGTCGGTCTGCATCGTGTGGTGCCAGGTGCCTTCGGGCAGGGCGCCGATACGGCGGCGCAGCTCGGCTTCCGAGCGGTCGTAGATCTCGCCGGCGATGGTGGCGAGGTCTGGCAGGCGGTGATCCTCGAGGGCGCGGCGGACGCGATCCTCGATCAGGGAGACGGCGCCGACCTGGGCCCAGACATCGCCTTCGGTCTGGTCGGCGGTGCGGACATTGGCGCGCAGCAGGGTGATCAGCGTCGCGTCCATCACGCCGTCGCGCATCAGGCGCATCGGCGGGATGTGGAAGCCTTCTTCGAAGATCTCGCGGGCCTCGGTGCTGCGGATGCGGCCGCCGATATCGGGGACGTGGCTGGTGGTGGCGCCGTAGCCGACGATCGCGCCGGCATGGAAGATCGGGCGCACGATCGAGATGTCGTTGAGGTGGCCGGTGCCGATCCAGGGGTTGTTGGTGATGAAAACGTCGCCGGGTCGCATCGTCTCCGGCGGCACCGCGGCGCGCACGGCGCGGACGGTCGCCGGCAGGGTGCCGATGAAGCTCGGGATGGAGCCGGTGTTCTGCGCCAGTGACTGGCCTTCGGCGTCGGTCAGCACGCAGGCGAAGTCGTTGGCTTCGTTGGACAGGGTGGAGAAGGAGGTGCGGACGATCGCTTTCGCGGCTTCGTCGACGGCGGAGATCAGCCGGGTCCAGACCAGTTCCAGGGTGACCGGATCGAGCGTCGCCATCAGCCGAACTCCACCAGGATATTGCCCGTTTCCAGCACGCTGAAGCGCGCGCCGGGGCCGACCACGAGGGTCGAGCCGGCTTCCTCGACCAAAGCGGGCCCCTGGCCGGTGAAGCCCGCCGGCAGGGCGGCGCGGCGATGGATGGCGGCTTCCTGCGGGGTGCCGTCGATGACGACGCGCCGGTGCCTGGGGGCTTCGGCGGCACCGCTCGGAGCCACGGCATCGAGTGCCGCGCCGCCGGCGCCACGCAACACGATGCGGGTATGCACGAGCTCGACCGCAACCGGCGGCGGCGGCCGGCTGTAGCGGGCGGCATAGGCGGCGCGGAAGGCGTCCATCACCATCGCGCGCACGGCGGCGTCGTCATCGGGCCAGGGGCCGGGCGGCAGCGCCACCGGCATATGCGCGCCCTGCCCGACGCAGCGGGCATCGACCAGCCGGGCGGTGGAGAGCGCGGCGCCGGTCCAGCCGCCGCCGGCGAGGACGGCGCGGGCATCGTCTTCCAGCGCGCCGAAGGCGGCTTCCAGGCTGGCGGCCGTGCAGGCGTCGAGCCGGCGGCCGAGGCTCGCCACCCGGTCGACGCGCGGTGGCGCCGCCAGCATGCCGAGGGCGGAGGCGACGCCGGCTTCCGGCGGCACGATCATGCGCCTGATGCCAAGCTTGCGGGCCAGGTGCTGGCCATGCACGGGGCCGCCGCCGCCGGTGCAGACCAGGGTGAAGTCGGATGCGTCGCGGCCGCGCTCGGCGAGGTGGGTGCGGGCGGCGCCGGCCATGGCTTCCGTCACCACGTCATGGATGCCCCAGGCGGTGGCGTCGGGCGCGATGCCGAGCGCATCGGCCAGGCGGCCGACCGCATCAGCGGCGGCGCCACGATCCAGCGGCAGGCGGCCGCCGGCGAAACCGGCGGGGTCGAGATAGCCGAGCAGCAGGTTGGCATCGGTGACCGTCGGCAGGGTACCGCCGCGGCCATAGCAGGCGGGGCCGGGCTCGGAGCCGGCGCTGTCCGGGCCGACCTTCAGCAGCCCGATGGCGTCGCGGCGCGCGATGGAACCGCCGCCGGCGCCGATTTCGATCAGGTCGACGGTGGAGATGCGGATCGGCAACCCGCTGCCTTCGATGAAGCGCGCCTGGCGGGCGGCTTCGAAGCCGAAGACGATCTCCGGCTCGCCATGCTCGACGACGCAGAGCTTGGCGGTGGTGCCGCCGAGATCGAAGGCGAGCAGCCGGGTCTCGCCGGTGCCGGCCAGGAAGCCCGCCGCCAGCGCGCCGGCGGCGGGGCCGGATTCGAGAAGCTGCACCGGCGCGCGCCGCGCCTCGGCGATATGGGTCAGCCCGCCATTGGAGAGCATCATGAGCAGCGGCGCGCCGGCGCCGAGGGCGGCCAGCTCGGTACCCAGGCGCTCCAGGTAGCGATCGGCCAGCGGCGCCACATAGGCATTGGCGGTGGCCGTCGAGCCGCGGTCGTATTCGCGCACCTCCCGCACGATGGCGTGGGAGGCGGTGATGGACAGCGCCGGGAACAGCGCCGCCAGGTGCGTGACCGCGGCGGCTTCATGCCCCGGATGCAGGTCGCTGTGCAGGAACAGGATGGCGAGCGATTCGGCGCCGAGTGCGACCGCTTCCCCGGCCTTCGCGGCCAGGGCGGCGAGGTCGAGCGGCACCAGCACGGTGCCGTCCGCCTTCACGCGTTCGGGCACTTCGAAGCGCAGTGCGTCCGGCACCAGCGGTGCCGGCGGGCGCAGCTGAAGATCATAGAGCTCGTAGCGCCGCTCCCGGCCGATATGCAGCAGGTCGGCGAAGCCGGCGGTGGTGATCAGCGCCGTGACCGCGCCCTTGCGTTCGATCAGCGCATTGGTGAACAGCGTCGTCGCATGCACCACGCGGCCGAGCTCGGCCGCGTCCACCCCGGTCTCGGCGAGCAGGCGGCGCGTGCCCTCCAGGATGCCGTGCACGGGATCGCCATGCGTGGTCAGCACCTTGAGGCTGCCGGAACGGGTGCCGGCGGGATCGTGCAGGACGAGGTCGGTGAAGGTGCCGCCGATGTCGATGCCAAGGGACGGCGCGGTGCCGGTCATCGCTTCTCTCTATGTCGCTTGGTCAGCTGTGATCACTGCCGGCCGGGGGCCGTTCAGTGCGCGAGGAAGGCCGCCGCGGCGGCGACGCCCGCTTCCGGCGCGGCGTTGTGACCGAGGGCGCGCAGCACCAGGCCGAGATGCTGCAGGTCGGTCAGGATATCGCCGGCGGTCAGATGGCCCATGGTGCCGATGCGGATGACCTTGCCGGCGAGGCGGTTGCGCGCGCCGGCGATGACGCTGCCGTGGCGCTCATACATGCCACGCACGATGGCGCCGCCTTCGATGCCGCCCGGCACATTCATCACCACGACGGTGGAGGAGGTGACCGGCGCGCGGGTGAAGTCGGGCAGTCCGAGCGCCGCGCCGCCGGCACGGAGCGCGTCGGACAGCCGCCGATGCCGTGCCAGCACGGCGTCGATGCCTTCGGCATGGATCATGCCGAGCGCTTCGGCCAGCGCCGCGATCAGCGCGGTCGGGGCGGTGAAGGGCGTCTCGGCCTTGCCGGCCGCGTCCAGCGCGCGGCGAAAGTCGAAATAGAAGCGCGGCGTCGCCGTCTCCCGCGCCACCAGGGCGCGGGCCTTGGCGCTGAGGCTGACCAGACCGAGCCCGGGCGGGCACATCAGCGCCTTCTGCGAGGCGGAGACGAGCACGTCGACGCCCCAGTCATCCTGGCGCATCTCGATCCCTGCCAGGCCGCTGACGGAATCGACCACCAGCACTTCCGGCCGGTCGCGCAGCAGCGCGCCCAGCGCTGCCAGATCCGCGACGGCACCGGTCGAACTCTCATTGTGGGTTGCGGTGACCGCGCGATACTCGCCCTGCCCGAGCCGGTCGGCGACGGCGGCGATGTCGATGCCTTCGCCCCAAGGGAAGGCGAGGGTGTCGACCGAGGCGCCGAGCGCGGTCGCGATCGCGGCGAAGCGTTCGCCGAACTGGCCATGCGCCAGGCAGAGCACGCGGTCGCCGGGGGCCAGCAGGTTCGCGAGCGACGCTTCCATCGCGCCGGTGCCGGAGCAGCCGAGAAAGAGGATCGGGTTCCCGGTGCCGATGATGGGCCGCAGCAGCGCCTCGGCCTCGGCCATCTGGGCGCGGAATTCGGGGCCGCGATGGTTCACCACCGGGCGCGCCATGGCCTGGCGGACCCGCTCCGGCACCGCGGTCGGCCCCGGCAGGCGCAGGCGATAATCGGGGCGCGGCATGCTGGTCCTGGTGGTCTCGCCCATCGTCTCGATCGCCCTTCGCGTTGCTCGATCGGGAAAGCTAAGCGGCGTCCGGCGGAGCGTCCAATCGGGAAACGGTCTGAGACGATGCCGGGGACGAATGATCCCGGGCGATGCAGTGTCCGGGCAGCCGGGTCACAATCGTGAAAACTGGCGCTCCGGGGCCGTTTCGCGATCGGTTCGCGTCGACAGCGGCACGGTGCGGCAACTAGGGTCGCGCCGCCCGGCGGCTGTGCCGGCGGACCCGATTCCCGGATCCAGGATCGACAGGAGCATTCCATGAGCATCTTTGGCTCGATCATGTCCCGCATCTTCGGCCATGGCACCGCCAATGCCGCGACCCCGGCCGCCGACGCGGCGCCCGCTGCCGGCGCTGCCCCGGCGGCGGCCCCCGGCGCCCCGGCCGGCGCGCCGGTCGACGTTACCGCGATCCTCGACGACCTCGCCTCCAAGGCCGGCCAGACGCTCGACTGGCGCCATTCCATCGTCGACCTGATGAAGCTGGTCGGCCTGGACAGCTCCTACGAGAACCGCAAGTCGCTGGCGCAGGAACTGCACTTCAGCGGCGACATGAACGACAGCGCCGCCATGAACATCTGGCTGCACCGCCAGGTGATGACGAAGCTGGCCGAGAATGGCGGCCAGGTGCCGGCCGACCTGAAGGACTGATCCTTCCCGGACGGCTCTCATGCCGGCCGGCGTATCGGCTGGCCGGCATGAGAGTCCTTGCTTGGCGCGCGGCCGCCCCGCCAACCCTGCGCGCGATACCGCCCAGCCTCGCGGCAGACCGGGCCATGACGAACAGCGCGGCAACAAGGCCCGGCGGTATCAGAGTCCCTGCAGGGGCACTTTCAAGAATCGCCGCCCGCTGGCATCGGGCGGCGGCAGCTCACCGGCCCGCATGTTCACCTGGATCGACGGGATGATGAGCTTCGGCGCCGGCAGCGTCGCGTCGCGCGCCAGGCGCATCGTGACGAATTCCGCCTCGGTCACGCCGTCACGGACATGGATGTTGTTCGCGCGTTCCTCGGCGACCGTCGTCTCCCAGTGGAAGGCGCGTCCGCCCGGCGCATAGTCGTGGCACATGAAGAGGCGGGTTGCCTCGGGCAGCGCCAGGATGCGGCGGATCGAGCGGTAGAGCGCATGCGCGTCGCCGCCGGGAAAATCGGCGCGCGCGGTGCCGCCATCCGGCATGAACAGGGTGTCGCCGACGAAGGCGGCATCGCCCACCAGATGCGTCATGCAGGCCGGCGTGTGGCCGGGCGTGTGCAGTGCCACGGCGTCCAGCCCGCCGATCCGGTAGCGGTCGCCATCCTGGAACAGGCGGTCGAACTGGCTGCCGTCGCGGCGGAATTCGGTGCCTTCGTTGAAGACCTTGCCGAACACTTCCTGCACCACGGTGATTTCGGCGCCGATGCCGATCAGCCCGCCCAGCCGGTCCTGGATATAGGGCGCGGCGGAGAGGTGATCGGCATGCACATGCGTCTCGATCAGCCATTCGAGCTGCAGGTCATGCTCCCGGACGAAGGCGATGATGCGCTCCGCGCTGTCATGCGCCAGCCGCCCGGCCGCGTAGTCGATATCGAGCACCGGGTCGACGATGGCGCAGGCGGCAGAGGCGGGATCCTTGACGACATAGCTCACCGTATTGGTGGCCTGGTCGAAGAAGGCGGTGACCTCGGGGTGGCGGCTGGCATCGGTCATTGGCTTGATCCCTGCGGACCCGAATTCCGAATGACCGCGATCCTAGCCGATCGGAGCAAGTTCTGCTCCCGGAAAAGCAAAAAGGGCGATGGCCTCCCCCGGCCATCGCCCCTTCGCGCAGATTTGCGCGCGTGCCTTAGTGGCGCACGATGCGGCGAACGTGGCGGCGATGGCGGCGGTGACGGCGCGCATCGGCCTGGTCCTGCGCAACGGTCACGCGGTCCTGGACCAGCGCGGCGTGTTCGATGGCAGGCGCCACGACGGAAGCGGCGGCGGCAGGCGTCGAGACGCCCGAAACGGCGGCCAGGCCCAGCAGGCCCAGCGACGCGAGAAACAGCTTGCGCATGATCGGCAAATCCCCTGGCAACGCCCAATCCCAACATGGGTGTGGCGCCCGCCGCATCATCGCTGATCCGAGGTCTCCTGCGGCATTCCGTTACATGAAAATTAATCCATGTTGCATTGCATCAATTCAGCAGAAACAACATATAAGACGCGGAGACTTCTGATGGTAATGGAACCGTGCTCCAGCCATCGGGAACCTCGCCGGCCAGCAGGCGCCGGCGCAGGGATGCCGCCGGCCAGGGGCTGCCCAGGTTCGGCGCGTCACGGCAGACCAGCACCAGCCTGACCTGGCGCCGCGCCAGCGCGGCCGCCGCTTCGGCATCATCGGTGGCGGCGAACACCCTGCGCAGGTCGAGCAGCGCCGCACCGCCCCGGTGATAGGGGGCCGCCACCTGCCGGTAAGGCGTGCGCCAGGCCAGTTCCGGCCCGATATTCGGGTTGTCGGCGAACATCACCGAAGCCGCCGGCGCCGGAGGATCCGCCGCCAGGAAACGCGCCAGCGGCGCGACCGGGCAGCCTTGCGCCGGCGCCACGGGCGGATCCCCGGCCACCAGCAGCCCCGCGCCGAGGGGCAGGGCGAAGAGCAGCAGCGCGAAGATGCCGCCGATCACATAGCGTGCCGCGCCCTGCAGCAACCGCCCGGTCAGGATCAGCAGGCCGGCCGCCCCGATCGCCGCCGGCGCCGCCAGGTCCAGCGCGAAACGCACCGCCATCAGGGCTGCGGCGGTCGAGACCAGCAGCGCCAACCCGACGATCAGCGCCGCGCGCCAGCGCCCGCTGCGTACCCAGCCGCCGTATTCCATGCCCAGCAGCAGCGCCAGCGCGGCCAATGGCACCAGGCCCAGCGCCATCAGCGCGTCGCTGATCTGCGCCCTGGTCCCGAAGCGGAGCGGCTGCATTTCCTGTACGTTCGGCAGCAACAGCGCCATCGCCCCGGCATCCGCGCCGCCGAGCGAACCAAGCAGCATGTCCGGCCATTGCGACAGCAGCCCATAGCCCGCCGCCCCGGCCAGCAGCAGTCCCACCGGCAGCCGGACCCAGGGCACCAGCAGCCCGAGCGGCGCCGCCAGCAGGAAGCAGGCGCCGGCCGCGATCGCGATCGCCAGATGCTGCACCGAGACCTTGTCGGGCTCCGCCAGCCCCCATTCGGCCATCGGGCGTTCCGTCGCCACCGCGATCGCCAGCACCAGCGCCAACCCTGCCGCGATCCGGGCGCCCTGCAGTGCCACCCGGCGGCCATCCCAGGTGATCAGCCAGCCCAGCCCGAACCCGGCGAGCAGCGGCGCGACCGTCAGCAGCGCCTCCGGGCTGATCCAGATGCCGAAGCCGCCGGCCGCCCCCGCGAGCCAGGCCTGTCCGGCGCGGTCTTCATCCACCGCGGCCCGCAGGCCGGCGCCAAATGTCAGCAGCGCCGCCACCAGCAGCAGTGTGTGGTGATCCGCCCGCCCGGCGACGCTGTAGCTCACCACCGCGCCGCTGCCGAGCAACAGCAGCCCCGCGATCCAGGCGCCCATTCCGGGCCAGAGCGGCCGCGTTGCCCAGACCCCGAGCAACACGGCGACCAGATGCAGGACCGGTGAGATCCAGGTCCCGGACCACAGGATCGCCGTCCGCGCATCCACTCCGAAGCGCATCGCCACCGAGGCCGGGCCAAGGATCAGGATATCGAGCGGCCGTGTCCAATGCAGGGACAGCCCGTCCGGTGCCGACAGCGCCGGCAGGATCGGGTCCCGCCAGGCCGCCCCGTGATGCAGCGCCAGGACACGGAGCAGCCGCGTCCAGGCATCCGGATCGGCCAGCGCCCCATCCACCAGGAAACCGCCCGCCGTCGTCGCGAACCGCCAATGCAGGAAGCCCAGCGCCAGGATCAGCGCGATGGGAAGCAGCGGCGTCGGGCCGTCCTGCGAATCGTTGCGGCGGGGCATCAGGCAGCCAAGGTGCCAGCCGGCGGGCCTGGGCGCCAGGGGGCGCCCAGGCTGAACGTTCAGTCCCGCGGATGTTTAATCCGCGGCAGTTCCTGCACGTTCAGTCCCGCGGCAGATCCTGCACGTTCAGTCCCGCGGCAGTTCCTGCGCGTTCAATCCCGCGGCAGTTCCTGCTCGACGATGCTCGCGAAGAAGCTGGCGCCGAGCGGCAGGATGTCGTCGTTGAAATCGTATTTCGGGTTGTGCACCGGCACGCCGCCCTTGTCGGCACCGGCCTGGCCGATCCGCACGAAGCAGCCGGGGCGCTGCAGCAGCATGTAGGAGAAATCCTCGGCGCCCATCATCGGCGGCCGCTCCCGGATCACGCCACGCTCGCCCAGCACCTTGGTCGCGGCCAGTGCCGCGCGTTCGGTCTGCGCCGCGTCGTTCACCGTCGGCGGATAGCCGCGCTGGTACTTTACCGTGGCCGTCGCGCCATGGGCGGCGGCGATGCCTTCGACGATGCGGGTCATGCCGGTTTCGATGATGTCCTGCTCCTGCGGCAGCAGGGTACGCACGGTACCGGCGAGCTCGGCGGTCTCCGCGATCACGTTCATGGCGGAGCCGGCATGGAACTGGGTCACGCTGACCACCGCGCTGCGCAGCGGGTCGACCGAGCGCGCCACGAGGGATTGCAGCGCGCCCACGATCTGCGCGCCGATGACGAGCGGATCGACGCATTGATGCGGGCGGGAGGCATGGCCGCCGACGCCGCCGATGGTGATCCAGAAGCGGTCGGAGGCAGCGAGGACGGTGCCGGCCACGACCGAGGCTTCCCCGACCTTGAGCGCCGGGTCGTTGTGCAGCGCGAAGACGGAATCGCAGGGGAAGCGGTCGAACAGGCCTTCCTGGACCATCACGCGGCCGCCGCCGCCGCCTTCTTCCGCCGGCTGGAAGATGAAGTGCACCACGCCATCGAAGTTCCGCGATTCGGCCAGGTACTTGGCGGCGCCGAGCAAGGTCGCGGTATGCCCGTCATGGCCGCAGGCATGCATCCGGCCCGGGGTGGTCGAGGCATGCTCCAGCCCGTTGGTCTCGGTCATGGGCAGGCAATCCATGTCGGCGCGCAGCCCGACGCCCTTGTCGGATGTGCCGTTGCGCAGCACGCCGACCACGCCGGTGCCGGCGATGCCGCGATGCACCTCGATGCCCCAGCTCGCCAGCTTCTCGGCGACGATCGCACTGGTGCGATGCTCCTCGAAGCCGAGTTCCGGGTTCGCGTGGATGTCGCGCCGCCACTCGGTCATTTCCGTCTGCAAGTCGGCGATGCGGTTGTGCACGGGCATGGGGCGGCGGCTCCTGATTGAATGGCGAATGCTCCACCGGCGCGCCGCCTGGCGCAAGCCCGCGTGATAAGTTTGCAAGCGCCATGTCACGCCCCCTATGATTCCGGCCGGGCAGGAGGCGCGCGATGGCGGGCGTGGGACAGGGGCTGGATTTCGGCCTGGGCGAGGTCGCGGATCTGCTGCGCGATCAGGTCGCCGGTTTCGCCGCCGCCGAAATCGCACCGCGCGCGGCGGCAATCGATGCCAGCAATGCCTTTCCGATGGATCTCTGGGCGAAGATGGGCGCCCTCGGCCTGCTCGGCGTGACGGTCGAGGAGGAGTATGGCGGCGCCGGCCTCGGATACCTTGAGCACTGCATCGTCATGGAGGAGATCAGCCGCGCCTCGGCCTCCGTCGGCCTGTCCTATGGCGCGCATTCCAATCTCTGCGTGAACCAGATCCGCCGCAACGGCGATGTGGCGCAGAAGCGCCGCTATCTGCCGAAGCTGATCGACGGCAGCCATGTCGGCGCGCTGGCGATGTCGGAGCCGGGCGCGGGCAGCGACGTGGTCTCGATGCGGCTGCGCGCGGAGAAGCGCGGCGACCGCTATCTGCTCAATGGCAGCAAGATGTGGATCACCAATGGTCCCGATGCCGATGTGCTGGTGGTCTATGCCAGGACCGATCCGTCGGCCGGGCCGCGCGGCATCACCGCGTTCCTGATCGAGAAGG
>DASYDR010000263.1:0-18691 GCA_036499545.1 Roseomonas sp.
TGGCGGACCGGCCGCTTCGCCGGACCGGCTACCGCCTGGCGGTAGCCGGCGGGCGCAAGGCGGCGATGATGCCGTCGGCGAGCGCGCCCGCCACGCAATCATAGCCGAGATCGGTATGGTGCAGCCCGTCCGGCCCGATCACCGCGCCATTCGCGAGGCCTGCCTGTTCCCAGGCATGCATCAGGGTACCGCGGGAGAAGATCGGCAGGTGCCGGTCGGCGGCGAGCCGGGCCAGGATCGCGTCGTAGCGCCGATGCCCGGGGGCCGCGTTCACACGGGGCGCGACCTGGCTGTCCATCAGCAGCACCTCGATCCCCGCGGCGCGGAACTGATCCAGTCCAGCTTCCATGCCGGCGCGGAAGGCCGCCGGATCCATGCGACGCAGCGCGGCATTGGTGCCGGCCTGCCAGATCACCAGGGTGGGCGCCGCGTCCACCACGTCCTGGCGCAGCCTGGCCAGCATCTCGGTCACTTCCTCCCCGCCCTTGCCGCGGTTCAGCACCGTGATGCGCTGCCCGGGCAGGGCGGCGCGCAGCCGTGCCTGCAGCCGCGCCGGATAGGTCGCCTGCGGGCCACTGGCGCCGAAGCCTTCGGTGGAGGAGGAGCCGAAGGCGATGATGGTCAGGGGCCGGCCGTCCATCGCCGCGCCGCGGGCGGACGGCAAGGCGAAGCCTGGCGCCGGCAGGGCAGGACAGGCGGCGAGGGCAGGGAAACCGGCCAGGAGCAGCGCGGCCAGCAGCGCCGCGCGGCGGATGGGGGCGAGCATGGCCGCATCATGACTCGGCTCAAGCGCTGCCGCCAAGCCGGTTGCCACGGTTATTTGGCTCGTCTTCGGAGGCGTGCGATGCCCTTCTGTCCGTGAAGGGGGAGATTTGCCATGACCGGTCCGACCCGCGCCCCGCCGGCCGCCGGCGAACGCCGCCCGCGCGATCTGCGCGCGGATTTCTTCCGCGGCATGGCATTGTGGTTCATCTTCATCGACCACGTCCCGGGCAACTGGCTCGGCAACTTGACGCTGCGCAACCTGGCATTGAGCGATGCGACGGAAGCCTTCGTGCTGCTGGCCGGCTATGCCGCCGGGATCGCCTATGGTGCCGGGCTGGAGCGGGACGGCTGGCTGTTCGCCGCCGCCCAGGTGGTGCGGCGGGTGGGTTCGCTCTACGTCGCGCATATCGTGCTGTTCGTGATGTTCACCGCCCAGGTGGGCTATTCCGCCGCGACCCTGGATGCCGCGATCTATATCGACGAGCTGCATCTCGACGCCTTCGGGCAGGAGCCTTACCGGGCCTTGCTGGAGGCGCTGTTGCTGCGTTTCCAGCCGGCCTTCCTGAACATCCTGCCGCTCTATATCGTGCTGCTGCTGCAATTCGCGCTGCTGCTGCCGCTGCTGCGCCGCCCGCGCCTGCTGCTGGCGCTGGCGCTCGGCTTCTATGCGGTGGTGCGGGGCTTCGGCCTGGAACTGCCGACCTGGGCCGGCGGCGGCTGGTTCTTTAATCCGCTGGCCTGGCAGCTGCTGTTCTTCATCGGCTGCACCCTTGGCTACCGGGCGCCGGACGGCAGCCGCCCGCCCCTGGCGATCGGCTGGAGCCGCTGGCTCGGCGCCGCCGCCATGCTCTGGTTGGTCTTCGCCTTCGCGCTGCTGTTCCTGGGCTGGCATCGGCCGGATCTGGGGCTGCTCGCGCCGCGCTGGTTCACCGGGCTGCTGACCGATGTCGACAAGACCTCCCTGCATCCTTTCCGGCTGCTGTCGATCCTGGCACTGACCTATCTGGTGGCCCATGCGGTGCCGATCGGTGCCGCATGGCTGCACGCCCGTGCCGCGGCACCGTTCGTGCTGATGGGCAAGCAGGGGCTGCCGGTTTTCTGCAGCGGCATCCTCTTCGCTTTCCTTGGGCGCCTGGCCCTGGAACAATCGGATGGCTGGGCGATGCAGGCGGCGGTCAACCTTGCCGGCCTGCTGAGCCTGGTCGCCGTTGGCGGGCTCGCCGCCTGGTACAAGGATCGCGAACGCGCGCGGCGCCCGGCCACGGCGCCGGCCGCGCCGGGGAGGCCGGTTTGATGAGGATGCCGGGTGCCATCCTGCTCTGCCTGTTGCTGGCGCTGGCGCCACCGGCCTGGGCCGGCCGTTGCGACGCGCCGGCGGAACTGCTGGATTCGGACGCGCCCCTGCCGGTGACCGCCGAAGCGGTGCGGAACGGCCAGCTCCGCATTCTCGTACTCGGTTCCGCGTCGGTCTTCGGGCCGGGCAGCAGCGGCCCCGCCGCGGCCTGGCCGGCGCGGCTGGAGGCGCGCCTGGCCGCGCTCCGCCCGGGGCTGCGGGTCGAGGTCACGGTGCGCGGCGGTCGCGGGCTGACCGCGGCCGACATGCTGACGATGCTCGATGCCGCCGCCAGCCCGCCGCCGCATCTGGTCGTCTGGCAGGCCGGCACGGTGGAGGTGGCGCGTGGCGTCGATACCGACTGGCTGGCGACCAGGCTCGACGAAGGGCTGACCAAGCTGCGGGAGCGCGGCATCGACGCGCTGCTGGTGGACCAGCAATTCTCCCGCTTCATGCGGGCCAATGCCGATATCGAGCCCTATCGCGACGTGCTGCGCATCGCCGCCGCCACCCATGCCGTGCCGCTGTTCAACCGCTATGAGCTGATGCGCCATTGGGCCGACAATGAGAGCATCGACCTGGAACGTACCCCGCGGGAAGGCCGGGTGGCCGCCGCCGATCTGCTGGGCGCCTGCCTCGGCCAGTCCCTGGCGGCGCTGATCCTGGATGGGGTGTCGGACGCGCTGGTCATCCGCCCATAGCATGCGTCTATGGGCTGCCCCGGTCTTGCGATTGGACCGGCCCGGCATCCCCCCGCAGGCTCTGGCCAAAGGGACGGCGCCGGCTGCGGCGCGCGGGGGAGAACGGCCTGGCCTATGCGCATTGATCGTCGTGGATTCATCGCCGGGCTGGCCGCGGCGGGCGCCCTGGCGGCACCGCGCGCCTGGGCCTGGCCGGACCGGCCGATGCGCATCGTCATGCCCTTCGCCCCGGGCGGCAATGGCGACCTGACCATCCGCATCGCGGCGGCGGGCCTCGCCGACCGGCTTGGCCAGGCGATGGTGGTCGACAACCGGCCCGGTGCCGGCGGCAGCATCGGCACCGCAGAGGTCGCCCGTGCCCGGGCGGATGGCTATGCGCTGCTCGGCGCCACGGCCGGCCCGCTGGTCATCAACCCGCTGGTGCAGGCGAACATCAGCTACCAGCCGCTGCGCGACTTCGCCCATATCGGGCTGATCAGCCGCATGCCGATGGTCATCATCCTCGGCAACGACGTGCCGGCGCGGACCCTGGCGGAGCTGGTGGCGCTGTCCAAGGCGCGGCCCGGACGCATCTCCATCGCGACTTCCGGCATCGGCGGCGCCAACCACCTGCCGCTGGAACTGTTCAACGCGGCGACCGGTGCCGGCCTGGTGCATGTGCCCTATCGCGGCGGCGGTGCGGCGATCCCGGATATCATGGGCGGCACCGTGTCCGGCGCGCTGACCGAACTGTCCGGCGTGCTGGACCTGCATCGCGCCGGCCGCGCCCGCATCATCGCGGTCGCCGCCCCGGAACGCTCCGCCATGCTGCCGGACGCGCCGACCTTCATCGAGGCGGGCTTCGCCGATTTCACCGCCGAGGCCTTCGTCGGCATCTCCGCCCCTGCCGGCACGCCCGCCGCCGCCTTGGCGCGGCTGCAGGATGCGCTGATCGCCACCCTGGCCGATGCCGGGACGCAGGCGCGTCTGCTGGCGCTCGGCGGCGCGCTGGCGACCCAGGCGCAGCAGCGGCCGGAAGGCTTCATCCCCTACCTCGAGGCCGAGATTGCGAAGGCCCGCCGGGGCGTCGAGATTGCCGGGCTGAAGCCCGAATGAACGGAGGATCCGCCATGCTGACCAACCCGGTGAAGGACAGGATGCAGGCCGGCGAGGCCGCGCTCGGCCTCAGTGTGCGCCTCGCCCGCTCCCCCGATATCGCCCGCATCGCCAAGGCGACCGGGCATGACTTCATCTTCATCGACGTCCAGCATTCTGTCTTCAACCTGGAGACCATCATCGGCATCGCCCATACCGCGCTGGCGATCGGCATCGCACCGGTGGTCCGGGTGCGCAGCGTCGATGATCCGGATGTCTCGCTGCTGCTCGACAATGGGGTCACCGGCATCGTCTTCCCGGATGTGAACAGTGCCGAGGAAGCGCGCCGCGCCGTCAGCCGCTGCCGCTTCCCGCCCGTGGGCAATCGCTCCGTCTCCGGCGGCTACCCGCATTTCGATTATCGCAGCATGCCGGTCGCGGAAGCGGTGCCGGCACTCGACCGCGCGACCCTCGTCGTCTGCATGGTGGAGACCGCGCAGGGCCTGGCGGCGCTTGAGGAGATCGCGGCGGTGCCGGGCGTCGACGTCGTGCATATCGGCGCCAACGACCTGCTGGTCTCGCTCGGCAAGCCTGGCCGCTTTGACGATCCGGCGGTGACGGAAGCGATGGACCGGGCCATCGCGGCGGCGGCGAAGAATGGCAACTACGCGGGCTGCGGCGGCAATCGCGACGTGGCGCGGCAGGCGGCGGCGATCAGGCGCGGCTGCCGCTTCGTGACCACCCAGACCGATATCGGCTTCCTCACCGCCGCCGCCGGCGGCTGGACCGCCGGGCTGCGCAAGGCGCTGGCCGAATGATGTCGCCGAGCCTGGCTGCCGACCTGTTCATCGTTGTTCTGCCAGGAAGGGGCTCGGCGGCATCGCGCGCGGGGTTGGTGGGGCGGCCGCGCGCCAAACGCAGACTCATGCCGGGTCAGCCGATAGGCTGGCCGGCATGAGCAACCGGCCGAAGATATTCGTCCTCGACGTCTACCACCGCGCCGGCCTCGACCTGGCGGCGGAAGAGGCCGACCTTGTGCTCTGGGACGATCCCGCGGCCGCCAATTGGCGGGAGGAGGCGGATGCGCTGATGGTGCGCATGACGCCGCTGCGCGCCGAGGATTTCGCTGCGGCGAAGCGGCTGAAGGTGGTGGTCAAGCAGGGTGTCGGCATCGAGACCATCGATCTGGACGCCGCCCGCGCCCACGGCATCGCGGTCTGCAACACGCCCGGCGTCAACAGCGAAGCGGTCGCCGAGCTGGCGCTGGCGCTCGGCCTGACCGTCACCCGCCGCGTCGCGGAGATGGACCGCGCGGTGCGTGGCGGCGGCAAGGCGCAGCGCGATCTCTACCTCGGCCTCGAAGCGTCCGGCCGCGCCGTCGGCATCGTCGGCATGGGCAATATCGGCACGCGCGTCGCGCGCAAATGGCGCGGCGCCTTCGATCTGCGCCTGATCGGCTATGATCCCTACGTACCCGCCGGTCACTGGCCGGACCTGCCGCATGAGCGGGCACCGAGCCTGCAGGCGCTGCTGCCGCAGGTCGACATCCTGACCATCCATTGCCCGCTGAACGCCGAGACGCGGCACCTGATCGGCCGGGCCGAGCTGGCGCTGATGAAGCCGACCGCGGTCGTGGTGAACGCCGCGCGCGGCGGCATCGTCGACGAGACGGCGCTCTATGAGGCGTTGCGCGACGGCAAGCTGTTCGGTGCCGGCCTCGATGTCTTCGAGGTGGAGCCGCCGACGCTCGATTCCACGCCGCTGCTGTCGCTGCCGAACCTGGTCGCGACGCCGCACGCCGCCGGCGGGACGCAGGAGACCCAGGCGCGCAGTTCCGAACTGGTCGCGCGACAGGTATTGGACGTGCTTGCCGGTCGTCCCGCGCTCAGCCGTGTTGCCTGAGCATCCGATGACCGGAGGGCCGAATGGCCCGAAGGCCTGAATCGGATGCGCCATTCGCAAGGAGTAGCCTAGGTGCAGCGTATCCCCGCCGAAACCTGCCGCGCCCAGATCGTGTCCGTGCTCACTGCCTGGGGCATGGATCCGGTGCTGATCGCGACCACTGCCGAGGTGATGATCGAAACCGACCTCGCGGGCGTCGACAGCCACGGCATCTCGATGCTGATGGACTATGATGAGTCGCGCCGGAAGGGGAAGCTGAACCTCGCCGCGAAACCGCATGTGGTGCGCGAGAATCCGGTGACGGCGCTGGTCGATGCCGATGCCGGGCTCGGCCATCCGGCGGCCGTCTTCGGCATGGAACTGGCGATCAGGAAGGCCAAGGTGGCCGGCGTCGGCGTGGTCGCGGTGCGCAATTCCCACCATTTCGGTGCCGCCGGCTATTACGCCGAGCTGGCGGCGCGGCAGGGGCTGGTCGGCTTCGTCACCAGCGCGACGCGCACCATTTCCGTGGTGCCGACACGCGCCGCGGTGCCGGTGCTCGGCACCAACCCGATCGCCTTCGCCGCTCCCGGCGCGCGCAACCGCCCCTTCCGCCTGGACATGGCGACCAGCACCACGGCCGCGAACAAGGTCAAGGTCTACGACCTGCAAGGCAAGGCACTGCCGGCCGGCTGGGTGCTGGATGGCGCCGGCAATCCGGTGACCGATGCCGCCGAGGCCTGGGACACCATCAAGAACCGCGACACCGGCGGGCTGACGCCGGTCGGCGGTACGCCGGCGATGGCGAGCCATAAGGGCTACGGCCTCGGCATGATGGTGCATATCCTGGGCGGCGTGCTGTCGGGCGCATCCTTCTCACCGCTGCGGGTGAAGACGCAGCGGCCGCAGGATCCCGACAATCTCGGCCATTTCTTCATGGCGATCGACCCGGACGCGTTCCGCGACGAAGGCGAGTTCGAAGCCGACCTGGATGACGCCATCGACCTGCTGCACGCGACGACGCCGGCCGACCCGGCGCTGCCGGTGCTGGTCCCGGGCGATCCGGAGGCCGCGTCGCGCGCCGATCGCCTGCGCGACGGCATTCCGGTGCCGGCGACGCTGATCGCCAGGATCCGCGATGTCTGCGCCGGCTGCGGAGCGCAATTCCTGCTCGCCTGAGCGTCCGATGACCGGAGGGCCGAATGGCCCGGAGGTCTGAATCGGCCGCTCGGACTTGCGAGATCATCACCAGGGAGGAAACACAATGAACATGACACGTCGGAGTCTGGCGGCCCTGGGCGCCGCGCTGCCGCTGGCGGCGCGGGCGCAGGGGGCGGCGGATTTTCCGCGCCAGGCGATCCGCATGGTGGTGCCCTTCGCGCCGGGCGGCGCCACCGACATCCTCGCCCGCATCCTGACCCCGGGCATGTCGGAACGGCTCGGCGGCCGCGGCGTGGTGATCGAGAACAGGGGTGGCGCGGCCGGCGTGCTGGGGGCGGAAGCGGTCGTCTCGGCGGCGGCGGATGGCTACACCCTGGCTTTCTTCAGCATCACCAACTCGGTGCTGAACGCCGGGCTGATCCGCAATGCCCGGCTCGATCCCCGCACCGCCTTCATGCCGGTCTCCCTGGTCGCGACCCTGCCGATGGTGCTGACCGTCGGCAATCACGTGCCGGCGCGCACCCTGCCGGAGCTGATCGATCTGATGCGCGCCCGCCCGGGCCAGCTCACCTATGGCTCTTCCGGGACCGGCGGCATCAACCATCTCGGCGCGCATCTGCTCAACATGCGCACCAATACTCAGGCGGTGCATGTGCCCTATCGCGGCGCCGGGCTGGTCTATGCCGACATGATGGCGGGCAATGTCGATTTCCTGATCGAAGGCATCGCCTCCCAGGCGCCCTTCGTGAAGAGCGGCCAGATCCAAGGGCTGGCGACGCTGGACCGCCGCCGCAACCCGTTGCTGCCTGATCTGCCGACCGCGATCGAGCAGGGGCTCGAGGATTTCGAGATCATGAACTTCATGTCCGTCTTCGCCCGCACCGGCACGCCGGCGCCGGTGATCGAGAAGCTGGAAGGCGCGATCCGGGGCGCGGTCAGGGACGAAGCCGCGGCGCAGCGCTACCGCGACAACGGTGCCGAGCCGGTCGGCAGCGGCGGCGAGGAATTCCGGACCTTCTGGCAGCAGCAGCTCGCGCTCTGGCTGCCGGTGGTCGAAGCTTCGGGTGTGAGGATCGAATAGCATGCGCGACAGTATCCGCATCGGTGCCGGCGCCGGCACCTCCGACGACCGCATGCTGCCCGCCCGCGACCTGGCGGAACGCGCTGCGCTCGACTACCTGATCTTCGAATGCCTGGCGGAACGCACCGTCGCGCGGGAGAACCAGACCCGCAGCAAGGATCCGGAAAAGGGCTATACGCCCTCCCTCGCGGAACGGCTGCGTCTGGTGCTGCCGGCCTGCGCTGCCAACAAGGTGCGTATCGTCAGCAACATGGGCGCGGCCAATCCGCTGGGCGGCGCCCGCGCCGCGCGGCGGGTGGCGCGTGAGCTCGGCCTCGGCGAGATGCCGGTGGCCGCCGTGCTCGGCGACGACGTGACGGAGATCGTGAAGGCGCGGCCGGGGCTGACCCTGCTGGAGAATGGCGAGCCGCTGGAATCGGTGCTGCCGAAGCTCGTCTCCGCCAATGCCTATCTCGGTGCCGATGTGGTGGCCAGGGCGCTCGACACCGGTGCGCCGATCGTGCTGACCGGGCGCGTCGCCGATCCCTCGCTCTTCATCGCGCCCATGCTGCATGAATTCGGCTGGTCCTATGATGACTGGACGCGGCTGGCGCAGGGCACCGCGGCGGGCCACCTGCTGGAGTGCACGGCATCCGTCACCGGCGGCTGCTTCGGCTGGCCGGGGCCGAAGGACGTGCCGGACCTGGCGAATAACGGCTATCCCTTCGCCGATGTGACTGCGGATGGCGTCGTGGTGCTCGGCAAGACGCCGGGCAGCGGCGGCCGGCTCGACGTCATGACCTGCACCGAGCAGTTGCTGTACGAAATGCACGATCCGACCGCCTACATCACGCCCGACTGCGTGCTGGACATCACCGGCGTGCGGCTGGAGCAGCAGGAGCCGGATCGCGTGCGTCTGTCCGGCACCCGCGCGCAGCCGCGCACGCCCACCTACAAGGTCACGATCGGCCATAGCGAAGGCTGGATCGGCGAAGGCGAGGTCTCCTATGGCGGCATCGGCGCCGTCGACCGCGCCCGCTGGGCGGCGGAGGTGGTGCGGGAACGCCTGCGCATGCAGGGCTTCACCTATGAGGATTTCCGCGTCGACCTGATCGGCATGTCGAGCCTGCATGGCGAACCGGAGCCGCGGCCGGAACCCTATGAGGTCCGGCTGCGCATGGCCGGCCGCACCCCGGACCGCCGCGCGGCGCATGCCATCGGCTTCGAGGTGCGGGCGATGCACATGCACGGTCCTGGTGGCGCGGGCGGCGCCTGCGAGCCGCGGGTGCGGGAAGTGCTGACGGTGAAATCCGTGCTGCTGCCGCGCGAGCTGGTGCGGCCCGAAATCGTGCTGGAGGGCACGCCATGACCCGCCGCGTCTACGACCTGGCGCATTGCCGCGCCGGCGACAAGGGCAACACCTCCAATATCTCAGTCATCTGCTACGATGCCGCGAACTGGGATTACCTGCGCGACACCCTGACCGAAGCGCGGGTGATGGAAGCCTTCCGCCATATCGCGACCGGGCCGGTACGCCGCTACGAGATCCGCAACCTGAAGGCCTTCAACTTCGTGATCGAAGGCGCGCTCGGTGGCGGCGTCACGATTTCCCTGGCCCAGGACATCCACGGCAAGGGGCTGAGCAACGTGATGCTGGCGATTCCGCTGCCGGAATAGGGCGGACGCCCCGGGGCGGCACCGCCCCAGGGCGCGCATCCGCCGGAGGCAGCAAGGCGTCGGGACGACGGCGCGACGCGAAGCCGGATTAGCTCTGGTGGCGGCCTGGGCTATATCTGGCCCATGCCACCCCGTTCCGATCCCGGCCGCCCCGATCCGGATGCGCTTCTTGCCCGTGCCGCGAAGGAGGGGCGTGGCCGCTTCAAGATCTTCCTCGGCGCCGCGCCCGGCGTCGGCAAGACCTTCGAGATGCTGGCCGAGGCCGAGCGCCGCCATGCCGCCGGCGCGGATGTGCTGATCGGCATCGTCGAAACCCATGGCCGTGCCGAGACCATCGCGCGCATCGGCGACCTGCCGCTGCTGCCGCGTGCCCGGCTGGAGCATCGCGGCCAGGCGCTGGAGGAATTCGACCTCGACGCTGCGCTGGCCCGCCGCCCGGCGATCCTGCTGCTGGACGAGCTGGCGCACAGCAATGCTCCCGGCAGCCGCCACCCGAAGCGCTGGCAGGATGTGGAGGAACTGCGCGCCGCCGGCATCGAGGTCTGGGCGACGATGAACGTCCAGCATCTGGAAAGCGCCTCCGAAGCCGTCGCGCGCATCACCGGCGTCAGGGTGGCGGAAACGGTGCCGGACCAGGTGCTGAGCAGCGCCGATGCGGTGGAGCTGATCGACATTCCCCCGGCCGAGCTGCTGGAGCGCATGCGCCAGGGCAAGGTCTATCGGGCGGACCAGGCGGAGCGCGCGCTGCGCGGCTTCTTCCGCGAAGGCAACCTCGCCGCGCTGCGCGAGATGGCGCTGCGCCGCACCGCCGAGCATGTCGATGCCGACGTCACCGGCTATATGCGCGCGCACGCCATCGAAGGCCCGTGGCCGAGCGGCGATCGCGTCATGGCACTGATCGGTGCCGATGCGGCGGCGGAAACCGTGGTGCGTGCCGGCCGGCGCGTCGCCGATGCGCTGAAGGCGCCGCTGGTCGCGCTGCATGTCGAACGCCCGGATTCCGCGGGCGATGCTGGCGCCGCCATGCGCCTGGCTGAACAGCTCGGCGCCACGGTGGCGGTGGTGGTGGCGACCGACCTGCCGACCGCCATCCTGGAAACCGCGCGCGCGCGCAACGTGACCCACCTGGTGGTCGGGCGTGGCCGGCCGCCGGCCTGGCGCCGCCTGCTCGGCCGCACCCTGTCGGCGGCGCTGGTGCGCGACGGCTCCGATTTCGTGCTGCACCTGGTGCCCGATCCTTCGACCGGGCCGCGACCGCCGCCGCCGGCCGTCAAGCCGCTGCCCGCCTGGCTGCCCTGGACGACGCCGCCGCTGCTGGTCGTGGCGGCGACCCTGGTGGGGCTGTCGCTGGATGGGCTGGTGCCGGATGCCGGCATCGGCATGGTCTATCTGGTGCCGATCGTCGCCGCCGCGGTCAGCTTCGGCCCGCTGCAAGGCCTGGTGACCGCGGTGATCGCCTTCCTGGCCTGGAACTTCCTGTTCCTGCCGCCGCGCTACACCTTCGCGATCGGCGGCCCCCAGGATCTGGTCGGCGTCGCCGTCTTCGCCCTGGTCGCGCTGCTGCTCGGCGGTACCACCGGCGGGCTCGGCCGCTCCGTCCGGGCCGCCCGCGCGCGGCTGGCGGGGCTGCGGCGGCTGATGGAGTTCAGCCGCCGCCTGGGTGCCGCCAGCGGCGCCGGCGACCTGCTGGAAGCGGTGGCCCAGGAAGCGGCGCGGATCGCAGGCTGCCCCGCCTGCGTGCTGCTGCCGCTGCCGCCCGCCCCGGGCGAGACGGGGCCGGAGCCGGTGCTGCGCGCTTCGGCGCCGCTCGATGCCGAGCCGGACGAAGCCTCCATGGCTGCCGCGCGCTGGGCCATGGCGCAAGGCCGCGCCACCGGCCAGGGCACCGACACCTTGCCCGCTGCCGCCTGGCAGTTCCGCCCGCTGCGCGCGGTGCATGGCGACGGCACGGCGGTACTCGGTCTGCTGGGCCTGCGCCCGGACGTGCCGCTCGGCACCGAAGCCGGCGCCACCCTGGCCGCCCTGATCGACCAGGCTTCGGTCGCGCTGGAACGCGCGCAACTGGTCGAGGAGCGCGCGCGCGGCACCGCGCGCGCGGAGACGGAGCAACTCCGCACCGCGCTGCTCACCTCCCTCGGGCATGACCTGCGGACGCCGCTGACCTCGATACGCGGCGCGCTCGACACGCTGGCGACGCCCAACCTCTCGCCCGCGACGCGCGACGACCTGGTGGCGGCGGCGAGTGAGGAGGCGGCGCGGCTCGGCCGCTACCTCAACAACATTCTCGACATCGTGCGCCTCGAGGGCGGGCAGGTGGAACCGCGGCGGGAGCCGACCGATATCACCGAAGCGGTGGAAACCGCGGCGACGCGCATCGCCGGTCGCGCCATCCGGCGCGATACCCCGCCCGGCCTGCCGCAGCCGCGGCTCGATCCCGTGCTGCTGGACCAGATCCTCGGCAACCTGATCGACAATGCGGTGAAGTTCTCCGGCCCCGATGGCAAGGTCGCGATCTCCGCCTGGCGCGACGGACCGGAAGTCGCGATCGCGGTGGAGGATGATGGTCCCGGCATTCCGCCGGCCGATCTGCACCGCGTCTTCGATCCCTTCTTCCGGGCCACCCGCACCGACCGCGTCGCGGCCGGCACCGGGCTCGGCCTTGCGATCAGCCGTGGCCTGGCGCATGCGATGGGCGGACGGATCGCCGCGGAAAGCCCGGTCGTGCAAGGGCGCGGCGCCCGTGTCACCGTGAGGTTCCCGGCATGATCCCGCGCATCCTGGTGGTGGATGACGAGCCGCAGATCCACCGCTTCCTCGGCCCGGCGCTGGAAGCCGCCGGCTATACGCCGCTCCGCGCCGAGACCGCCGCCGACGGCTTGCGGCAGGCGGCGACCGGGGCGCCGGCGCTGGTGCTGCTCGATCTCGGCCTGCCGGACATGGACGGGCAGCAGGCGATCCCGCGGCTGCGCGCCTTCACCGCGGTGCCGATCATCATCCTCTCCGCCCGCGACCGCGAGCAGGAGAAGGTGGCCGCGCTGGATGCCGGTGCCGATGACTATGTCGAAAAGCCCTTCGCCCTGGCGGAGCTGCTGGCGCGGGTGCGCGTGGCGCTACGCCGCGCGACCGGGGAAGCGGCGCCGCCACCGGCGGTGCTGCGTGCCGGTCCGCTCGAGATCGACCTGCCACGCCGCATCGCCCGGCTGGATGGGGAGGAGCCGCTGCGCCTGACGCCGCGCGAATGGGACCTGCTGGTGGCGCTGGCCCGCGCCGGCGAAGGCCGGGTGGTGACGCAGCGGCAATTGCTGACCGCCATCTGGGGCCCCGCGCATGCGGAGGACGCGCAATACCTGCGCGTCCATATCGGCCATCTGCGCCAGAAGCTCGGCACGGCGGCCGGGCTGATCCGCACCGAGCCCGGCGTCGGCTACCGCTTCGGCGCACCGGAATAGGCGGGCTCTTCCGGGCCTGGGGCATCGCGGTCCGGAGACGCATCCGCGGTGAGAAGAACCGCCGCGGCACGCCGCAGCAGCGGGCTCGCTTCGTCCGGCGCGAAGATCTGGGTGCTGACGAAGGCGCCGTTGATGAGCACCGCGAGCTGGCCCGCGAGCAGATCGGGCGCGGCGGCACCCAGTTGCTCCGCGATCAGCCTCAGGCGCCGGCGCAGTTCGCGCTTATGGGCGATGGCGACCTTCCGGGCGGGATGATCGGCCTCGGGAAATTCGGCGGCGATATTGATCTGCGGACAGCCGCGATAATCCGGCTGTCCCGCCCGGTCGCCGATCCAATCGAGCTGCGCGTCGAGTTCGCCCCTGGGGTCGCCCGCATGCGCTTGCGCGACGCGATCCCAGTCGTGCCAGAAGCCCAGATCCTGCCGCTCGAGGACGGCGGCCACCAACTCATCCTTGGTGCCGAAGTGGCGGTACAGGCTGGTCTTGGCGACGCCTGCCTTCTCGACCACCAGGTCGACGCCCACGGCCCTGGCGCCATGCCTGTAGAAGAGGTCGCAGGCGGTCTCGAGGATTTTTTCCCGCACCTCGATCGCTTCGCTGCCCGCCTTGCTCGCCATACCTTTCGCCATGTCGCAGAGATCCCTGAGTTCCAGTCGGACCGAAGCTTAGCAGACGGCCGCTTGACGCGCTACAGACCTGTATGTAGTTGTCAAACAGACAGGTCTGTATCGAATGGCGTTGAGCATCGATGATCAGAAGGCTGAATGGCCTGAAGGTCTGAATCGGATGCTTCACTGACAAGGCCTGATCGGCTCGCGGCTGCCTGGCCGCAGGGCCATGCTCAATCCCGCAGGAGGAGGAAACCCGCCATGACCCAGGTCGAAAAAGCTGCCCGTTTCGCCGCGCTCCACGTCAGGGGTGCGCCGCTGGTGCTGTACAACGCGTGGGACGCGGGTACCGCCAAGGCGATCCTGCAGGCGGGTGCCAAGGCCATCGCGACCAGCAGCTGGGCGGTCGCCGAGGCGCATGGCTACAAGGACGGCGAGGAGATCCCGATCGCCCTCGTCGAACAGATCATCACACGGATCACAGAGACCATCGACGCGCCGGTGACGGTGGACTTCGAGGGCGGCTACAGCGAAGACGATGGCCGGCTGGCCCGGAACGTCTCCCACCTGCTGGGGCTCGGCGTCGCGGGGATCAATTTCGAAGATCGCGTCGTGCAGGGCAGCGGCCTTTATCCGGTCGCCCGGCAGGCGCAGCGCATCGCGGCCGTCCGCGCGGCGGCGGAGGCCAAGGGCGTCGAGCTTTTCATCAATGCGCGCACCGATCTGTTCCTGGGCGGAAGCGGCGACCCCGCGGCCTCCGTCGCGGAAGCGATCGAGCGTGCGAAGGCCTATGCGGCGGCCGGCGCATCCGGATTCTTCATCCCGGGCCTCGTCGATGATGGCCTGATCGACCGTATCGTCGATGGCGTGCCGCTGCCGGTCAACGTGATGATCATGGGCGGTGTCTCACCGACGCAGCGCTTGGCCGAGCTGGGTGTCGCTCGGGTCAGCTACGGCGCGATCCCTTATATCCACGCGATGGGCTTCGTCCGCACGGAAGCCGAGAAGGCGCAGATGTGATCCGGGGCGTGGTGGCGCCATCGCGCCACCACGCTGCATGCCTAGCCGAGCGTGATCCCGGCGTCGCGGATCACCTGCGCCGCGACCGTGCGCTGGGCATCCAGCCAGGCGGCGAATTCCTGCGGCGAATTGCCGATCATGATCGCCCCGGCCGGATCCATGCGCTCCCGCACCGCCGGCGCCTTGGCGGAGACCGCGGCGACGGCGGCGATACGCTCGATCGCCGCGCGCGGCGTGCCGGCCCCGGCGAAGATGCCGTTCCAGTCATTCATGTCGTAGCCGGGGAAGCCCGATTCGGCGATGGTCGGCACGTCGGGCAGGGACGGGATGCGTTCCAGGCTCGTCACCGCCAGGACCCGTGCCTTGCCGGACTGCACCGGCGGCCGCACCGAGCTGGTGGTGATCAGCACCGCGTCGATGCTGCCCGACATGATGTCGCGCGCCGCGTCGGCGCCGCCGCGATAGGGCGAATGCAGCAGGCGGATGCCCGCCTTCAGCTCCAGTGCCGCCAGCGCCAGATGCGCCATGCCGGCGGCGGGCGGGGTGCCGACGCTGATGCTGGCCGGCCGCGCCTTCGCCGCCGCGATGAATTCCGCGAGCGTCCGGGCCGGGAAGTCGGTCTTCACCGCGATGACCTGCGGGAAGGAGGAGATCTGGCTGACCGGGATGAAGGCGGTGCGGTAGTCGAAGGGCAGGTCGCGCATCAGCACCGGGTTGGTGAGCTGGTTCGCGGCATCGACCAGGAAGGTGTAGCCATCGCGCGGCGACTGCAGCGTCGCGGCGGCGGCGATCACCGCATTCCCGCCGGTGCGGTTCTCGATGATGATGTTCTGGCCGAGCGCATCCTGCATGTCGGCGGCGATGGCGCGCGCCGCGGTATCGGCGGCGCCGCCGGCCGCGAAGGCGACGACGAAGCGGATCGGCCGGTCCGGCCGCCACTCGCTCTGCGCCAGCGCGGTGCGGTTGACGAAAGGCGCCGCCAGCGCGCCGCCGAGCAGTGCCCGGCGATGCATGGTCATGGTCATTCTTGATTTCCTCCCCTGTGAGCGCGCGAGAACAGATCGTCGCAGGGCGGAATCGCCCGGAGGCGTGAATCTGTTCTCCCAAAAAACGTGATCAATCCGGCAGGCGTGCGATCTCCCGCGCGACCGCGTCACCCATCGCCTGGGTGCCGACCAGCGTCGCGCCGTCTTCCATGATGTCGGCGGTGCGATAGCCTTCGGCCAGCACGCGCCGAACCGCCGTCTCGATCCGCGTCGCCATCTCCGGCTTGCCCAGCGACAGCCGCAGCATCATCGCGGCCGAGAGGATGGAGGCGAGCGGATTGGCGATATCCTTGCCGGCGATGTCCGGCGCGGAACCATGCACCGGCTCATAGAGCCCGCGCCCGTCGGCGTTCAGGGAGGCGGAGGGGAGCATGCCGAGCGAGCCGGTCAGCATCGCCGCCGCATCCGACAGGATGTCGCCGAAGATATTGCCGGTGACGATCACGTCGAAATCGCGCGGCCGGCGGATCAGGTGCATGGCCGCCGCATCGACATAGAGATGCGTCAGCGCCACATCCGGATAGTCGCGCCCGACTTCGGTCACCACCTCGCGCCAGAGCTGGGAGGTCTCCAGCACATTGGCCTTGTCGACGGAGCAGAGCTTGCGCTTACGGCCTTGCGCCGCCTTGAACCCGGCATGCGCGACGCGGCGGACCTCGCTTTCGCTGTAGCGCATGGTGTTGAAGGCGCTGCGCTCACCGCCTTCGGTGTCAAAGCCGCGCGGGGTGCCAAAATAGATGTCGCTGGTCAGCTCCCGCAGCACCACCAGGTCGACGCCTTCCAGCACCTCCCGCCGCAGGGTGGAGGCGCCGGCCAGTTCGGGGATCGCCAGCACCGGGCGGAAATTGGCGAACAGGTCCATGCGCTTGCGCAGCCGCAGCAGCCCGTGCCCGCCGCGGGATTCGGCCGGCCGCAGGTCGCTTTCGTAGGTGCCGGCGGCACCGAACAGCACGGCATCGGCACGCTCCGCCAGCGCGACGGTCGCTTCCGGCAGCGGATCGCCGGTGGTGTCGTACGCGGCGTCGCCGATCTTGCCTTCCGTCATCTCGAATTGCGGGCCGTTGGCGGCGACGGCGCGCAGCGCCTTCACCGCTTCGGCCGTCACCTCGGGGCCGATGCCGTCCCCGCCGAGTACTGCGATATGCATGCGGAGGTCTCTCCCTTGTTTCAGTAATTGTCGCGGCCGAGGCGCCGCTCGAAGGCGGCGATATCCTCGGCATGGCTCAGGGTGAAGGCCACCTCGTCGAGGCCTTCGAGCAGGCATTTCTTGGCGAAAGGGTCGATCTCGAAGTGGTAGGTCGTGCCGTCCGGCCCTGTCACCGTCTGCGACGGCAGGTCGACCGCGATCTCCGCCGCGGGATCGGCCTGCACCTGGGCGATCAGCCGCGCCACGTCATCGGCCGGCAGCGATACCGCCAGCATGCCGTTCTTCACCGAGTTGTTGGCGAAGATGTCACCGAAGGACGGCGCGATCACCGTCCGCACGCCGTGATCGTAGAACGCCCAGACCGCGTTCTCGCGCGAGGAGCCGCAGGCGAAGTTGCGGCCGCCGAGCGCGATGCGGGCATCGCGCCAATGCGGCTGGTTGAGCGGGAAATCCGCCACCTCGCTGCCATCCGGCGCCAGCCGCAGGTCGCGGAACAGGTATTCGCCGTGATTGTCGTCGCGCGGTCGCGCCAGGAAGCGCGCCGGCAGGATCTGGTCGGTGTCGATGTTGACGCCCGGGAAGGGCACCGCGGTGGAACGCAGGCTGGAGAAGGGTTCCATGCTCTCAACCCCCCGTCATCAGGCGGCGCACATCGGCCAGGTGGCCGGTCACCGCCGCGGCCGCGGCCATCGCCGGGCCCATCAGATGCGTGCGGGCACCCGGCCCCTGCCGGCCGCGGAAATTGCGGTTCGAGGTGGAGGCGACGCGTTCGCCCGGGGCCGCGATCTCGCCATTGGTGCCGAGGCACATGGAGCATCCAGCCTCCCGCCACTGGAACCCCGCTTCGGTGAAGACGCGGTCGAGCCCTTCCGCTTCCGCCTGGCGCTTGATGGTGGCCGAGCCCGGCACCACCCAGGCGGTCACGCTTTCCGCCACGCGGCGCCCGCGCGCGACCGCGGCGGCGGCGCGCAGATCCTCGATGCGGCTGTTGGTGCAGGAGCCGATGAAGACGCGGTCCACCGCGATCTCCTCCAGCGCCATGCCCGGCGTCAGGCCCATATAGGCGAAGGTGCCGGCCATGACGGCGCGGCGTTCGGCATCCGGTTCCACGGACGGATCGGGGACGCGCCCGTCGATCGGCAGTGCATCCTCCGGGCTGTTGCCCCAGGTGACCATGGGCGCGATGGCATTGCCGTCCACCGTGACCTCGGTGTCGAAGCGCGCCCCGGGATCGGACGGCAAGGTGCGCCAGCGCGCCACCGCCGCATCCCACTCATGCCCCTGCGGTGCGAAGCGCCGGCCGGCGAGGTATTGGAAGGTGCTGTCGTCCGGCGCCACCATGCCGGCGCGGCCGCCGCCTTCGATCGACATGTTGCAGAGGGTGAGGCGGGCTTCCATCGACAGGCCGCGGATGGCGCTGCCGGCATATTCGATCACATGCCCGGTGGCGCCGGCGGCACCGATCTGCGCGATGATCGCCAGGATCACGTCCTTGCCGGTGACGCCGAAGCCGAGCGTGCCGTCGACCGTGATGCGGAGCGTCCTGGGCTTCTTCTGCCACAGCGATTGGGTCGCCAGCACATGCGCCACCTCGCTGGCGCCGATGCCGAAGGCGAGCGCGCCGACCGCGCCATGGGTGGAGGTATGGCTGTCACCGCAGACGATCAGCATGCCGGGCAGGGTGACGCCCTGTTCCGGCCCCATCACATGCACGATGCCCTGGCCTGCATCCTTCAGGCCGAACAGATGGATGCCGTGCTCCGTCGCAT
>DASYDR010000264.1:0-11399 GCA_036499545.1 Roseomonas sp.
ATGGATTTGCCGGCGCCGGGCGGACCCGTCATCAGCAGGTTGTGGTTGCCGGCCGCCGCGATCTCGATCGCGCGTTTGGCGCTTTCCTGCCCGCGCACCTCCGACAGGCAGGGGAGTTGCGTGGTGTCGCGCATCATGGCGGGCGGCGCCGGCGGCGTCAGCAACTGGGTCCCGCGCATATGGTTCATCAGCGATTGCAGGTCAGGCGCGGCGAGCACCGAGATGCGCCCCGCCCAGGCCGCTTCGGGTCCCTGCGCGGCCGGGCAGATCAACCCGAGATCGCGGGCGGAGGCGCTGATCGCCGCGGGCAGCACGCCGGTCACCGGATGGATGCCGCCATCGAGCGCCAACTCGCCCAGCGCCGCATATTCCGCCATCTCGTCGCGCGGCAGCACATCCATCGCGGTCAGCAGCGCGAGTGCGATCGGCAGGTCGAAATGGCTACCCTCTTTGATCAGATCCGCGGGCGCCAGGTTCACCAGCACGCGTTTCGGCGGCAGGGAGAGGCCGAGGCCGGTCAGTGCCGCGCGCACCCGCTCCCGGCTTTCCGCCACCGCCTTGTCCGCCAGGCCGACCAGGAGAAACGCCGGCAATCCGGACGCGATCTGCACCTGCACTTCGACCGGCACGGCATCGATGCCGGAGAACGCGAAGGTGGCGATACGGGCGAGGGACATTGCGCGCGCATTTGGAGCATTTCATTTCGGGCAGCGCAATCACGGATGGTTCCCGCCCGGTGCCGGTGGATCGCGGGCCCCGCAGGCTGCTTGGCGATTGGCCCTAGGCGTAGAGTTCTCCCACCCCGGTCAGGTGCGGGCCCATCTGCGCGACAAGCCAATAGCCGCCCGCGAGCAAGGCGCCGAGCAAGAGACCGATGAGCAAGGCGTTCAGCAGGTTGGAGCGCATGGCGCCCTCCAGGGCCGCCGGGCCGGCCCGCAGCTTAGCACCTTTGCCGAAGCGCTGGCCTGCTTTGGGTTATCGGTCGCCCGCCATCACCGGCCCGCCGGAAACAGCCTTTCCAGGCGAGCATGATCGATCCCCAGGCTGCCGCGCCAGGCGGCGAGCGGCAGAACGATGTCCGAGCGCGGCGCCCCCCGGAACTGGGCCGCATGACGCTCCGCAACCGCGACGTGCCGATCCAGGCTTGGCGGGATGGCAGCGTTCGGCATGACACCAATCTCGGCCAGCCCCTGCAATATGCCGTATCGGTTATATTTATCCGTGCCGGGAAGGATCTTCGCCCGTGCCAGGCCCTGTTCCAGAATGCCGGGCGTCGTGTCGCCGGGCTGTGCGGCGATGAATGCGATCAGCGCGTCGAAACGGGCACGGTCATCCGCCGTCGGGGTCGGCAATCCTTCCGCCGCGGCCGCCTCCAGGTCAGGCAAATAGCGTTCCGGCACCTCGTTCCAGACATAGCCGAGCGCGAGGCGCATCAGCTCGCCGGTGAAATCGACCTTCACCGGCTCGCGCAGCCCGCAGTCGGGGAGAGCGGGGGCGGCGGCGGCGATCGCCCCCGGCAGATGCAGTGCCCAGGCATAGGCGATCGGGATCTGGCGCCCACGCGGCGCGCTGCCCCCGACCCCGGCCACGAAGGCCTGCATCACCTGGTGCAGGTTCAGCGCCTGTGCCGCGGCGACCGCCCGGTCGAGCGCTTCTCGAATGGGCAGCGTGGTGATCCTGCCGATCGGCCACCCCCTGCGCTCCGCCTCGGCAAGGTCCGCGGGCTCGACCGGCGATACCAGCTTCACCGGCCTGCCGGCTCTGTTCCGGCCATAACCGCGGCAACGCATGACCAGCAGCAGGTCATCGCCATGGGGGATCCGATTGGGGCGCGATTCGGTCATCGGCTTCCTGCCAGTCAGGTCATCGAACGCCGCCGCGGCGATCCAACCGGAACCTGCTCTACCCCTGCCTTCTCACACGGACTCTCGCCGGCGCACAGCCGAGGCGGTGCGATCAGGGATGATCCCAGCCCGGCGGCGCCGTCTCCATCGGCGTGCCGCCATAATAGATGATCTTACCGGGCCCGGAGGCGAGACGCCCCGTCGTGGTCCGCCAGTTCCAGCCGCGCAGCCCGATCATGTGCACCTCGGTCGCGGTGTTGAACGCGAAGAGGCCGGGAACGCGCGGTTCCTGCCGGCCGCTGATCAGGAACATGCCGCCCTGGAAGTCGATCCGCCCGGTGCCGTTATGGAAGGGTGGCTCGCGCGGCGGCGCGATCTCGACATGGCACGTGACGAAATCGATCTGGCCGTTGTTGTCCCAGACGATGCGGTCGGAATAGTCGAGCGAGCAGGCGATGAAGCGCAGCAACATGCCCGCCATGTTCGCGATCAGGCAGTAGGAATTGAACAGCGCGCATTGGTGGAAGCTGACGTTCTCCCCGGCATCCTCCAGCCCGTAGGGCGCGGTGACCACGAAGCGGCATTCGTAGAAGGAGCAATGCGCGAAGCTGATCAGGTAGGCGCGGTTGCCGAACAGCAAGGCGTCCCAGAATCCCCGCACCACGCAATCGCGCATCTGCACGCGGGTCGACAGCGCGACGGTCTCCGTCCTGAAGAAGACGCCGGCGCGATGTTCGGCATCGCGGCCGGGCCCCTGCAGTTCGAAGCCTTCGAAGACGTGCCGGTCATGCCCGTATTGCGGCGCGCCGTCGGCCTTGAACCACAGCGCCCGCCCGCCCGCCGGCAGGCGGCGGAAATCCAGAAGGCTGCCGTCGCCGCGCATCGTCACCTTGTTCGGATTGACGATCAGGCCGCGGTTCAGGACATAGCCGCGTCCGCCATTGGGCACATGGACGACGCCGCCGCCCTGGGCATCGGCGCGATCGATCGCGGCCTGCAGGGCGCACCAGTCGATCTCGTCGGTCAGCGCCTCCGCTTTCGGAAACACCGCCCGCGCCGCCTCGAGGCTGCGGAAGCGCTCGGAAAGTGGGTGACTCTGGCCGTCCGCGACGGCGCCTTCCGGCAGGATCGCCATCGCGGGCCGCGCCGGCGCCGTTGCCTGTGGCTGAGACTGTGCGAAAGCCGCGCCGGGAATCGCCGCCAGCGGCAAGCCGCCAATGATGCCACGCCGATGGGCCATGTGAGTGCTCCGCGTCGAAAGATCGGGACAGCGCCGCCCTGGGCCAGGGCCGGCGCCATGGGCGCGGCACTATGTCATCATGCGCGCCGCACGGGGCGCACAGGATGGCGACGGAAGACGGCATCGGGCAGGCCGATCGCGACTTTCGCTTCCCGGCCGAAGCGGATGCGGAGCGGGCCGCCCGGGCCGTCACCAGCCTGACCGGCTTCGCATTGCCGCATCGGTCACGGCCGGCGCCACCGGCTGCGTCGGTCGTCACGGCGGGGACGAGAATCCCGCGCCACACCGCCGCCGCCATGTCCCGGCGGCCCCCAAGCCTCAACCCGCCGCCGCCTCCGCCTTGCGCATCAGGCGCAGGAAGTTCCCGGACCAGAGCTGGCCGATCGCCGCCGCGTCATAGCCCCGCTTCACCAGCTCCGCGGTCAGCGCGCCGCTTTCGGCGGCGTTCGCCCAGCCGATCACGCCGCCGCCGCCATCGAAATCCGAAGACAGGCCGACATGCGCCAGGCCGATGCGGCGCACCGCGTGATCGACATGGTCGGCGATATCGCTGACATAGGCGACGGTCGGCCGGCCCTTCTCCCCCTCCCGCAGGAAGGAGGCGACGGCGGTGATCTGCGCCAGGCCACCGGTGGCGCGCAGTGCATCGAGTTGCTCGTCATCCACATTGCGCGGATGCACGCGCAGCGCCGCGCAGCAGGTATGGGTCGCCACCACCGGCACCCGCGACACCGCGACGGCATCCAGCATGGCCTTTTTCGAGACATGCGAGACATCGACCAGCAGGCCGAGCCGGTTCATCTCCGCCACCGCCTGGCGGCCGAGCGGCGACAGGCCGCCATGTTCCTCGGCCGGATCACCGAGGTCGGGGCGGGGAATGGCGCTGTCCGACAGCGCGTTGTGGCCGTTATGGGTGAGCGTGACGTAGATGGCGCCGAGCTCGCGCCAGAGTGCCAGGCGGCCGAGGTCGCGACCCATCGCATAGCCGTTCTCGACCGCCGCGATCACCATCTGGGCGCCGGCGGCATGCGCGGCCTCGATCTCCGCCGCAGTGGTGCAATGGCGGCGCGCGGCGCCGTCGGCGCGGCCGCGGATGTGGCGCAGCATGGCTTCGGCGCGGGCACCGGCGGCGGCATGGCTGCTGTCGTCGCGGCGGCCCTGCGGCACGTAGGCGATGAAGACCACGCCCTGCAGCCCGCCACGCGCCATCTTCGGGAAATCGACGCAGCGGTCGGTCTCCCGCGTCGCGTCCGGCGGATCCGGCCAGCGGATATCGACATGGGTGTCGATGGTCAGGGTGGCCGCGTGGATGGCCTCGGCGCTCATCGCGCGGTCTCCTGGAAGCTCGTGAGGAAGCGGGTCAGCAGCGTGCCGAGATGGTCCACGGCATAGCCGCCTTCCTGGATGATCGCGGTCGGCAGGCCGAGCGCGCCGATGGCGGCGCCCGCGCGGGCAAACCCGTCATCGGAGACCGAAAGCGCATTCAGCGGCTCATGCACCGAAGCATCGAAGCCGAGGCTCAGCACCAGCGCATCGGGCGCGAAGGCGCGGATGCGGGCGATGCCGGCGGCGATCGCCGCCAGCCAGGGCGCATCGGCGCTGCCGATCGCCAGCGGCAGGTTGAGGTTGCAGCCTTCGCCGGCGCCCGCGCCGCGCTCCCCGGCATGGCCGACATACCAGGGATAATACTGGTTCGGATCACCATGCACGGACACCGTCAGCACATCGGCGCGGTCCCAGAAGATGCCCTGGGTGCCGTTGCCGTGGTGGCTGTCGATGTCGAGCACCGCGACGCGCGCGGCACCGGCGCGCTGCAGGGCGGCGACGGCGATGGCCGCGTTGTTGAGATAGCAATGGCCGCCGGCGCGCGCGGCATAGGCGTGGTGTCCCGGCGGCCGGCAGAGCGCATAGGCGGTGCGCCCGGCACCGGCTTCCGACGCGGCGGCCAGGGCGCAGCCGGCGGCGGCGATGCTCGCCGCCCAGGTGCCGTCGCCGATCGGGCAGGCAGTGTCCGCTGTATACCACCCCAACTTCGCAACGATCCCGCTGCCGGCACGGCCGCCCTGGGCCAGCATTTCCGGTGCCGGGTGGATATTGGCGACCGCTTCCGGCCCGGCCTGCGGCAGCGCCGCCCAGTCCGCATGCGCCGCTTCCAGGAAATCGAGATAGCCCGCATCGTGCACAGCCGCGATCGCGGCGCGCGGCGCCGGCGGCGGCGCCTCGGGCGTCAGCCGCATCGCCCGCAGCGCGGCGAGCAGGGCTTCGGCACGGGCCGGGATTTCGAAGTTCGGCCGCACCTGGCCGCGCATCAGGAAGAAGCCGGGGGTGTGCCGGGCATGGTCCGGCGCATGAAATGTTTTCATCAGGCGGGAGGCTAGAAGCCGGAGCCGCGCCTTGTCCATGCAGGGGGCCGCGTCTAGCCTCGTTGCATTGCATCACGAAGGCAGCAGCATGTCCGACGCCGCGATCCCGCTCGACCCTGGCGCCCGCCGCGCCATCCTCGACGCGGTGGCGGCGCTCGAACAGGAAAGCGTCGCGACGCTGGCCCGGCTGGTGCGCTGCGCCTCGACCCTCGGGCAGGAACAATCGGCGCTGGAGGAGATGGCGCGGATCTATGAGGGGCTGGGCCTGACGCCGCGGCGGGTGCCGACCGTGCCGGCCGACCTCGCCGCGCATCCCGGCTTCTCACCGCCGCTGGTGCCCTATGAGGGACGCGACAATGTCGTCGCCGTCTTCACCCCGCGCGAGGCCCGGGGCCGCAGCCTGGCGCTGCAGGGCCATGTCGATGTGGTGCCGGAAGGGGCCGCCGACATGTGGGTGACGCCGCCCTTCGAGCCCGATATCCGCGGCGGCCGCATGTATGGCCGCGGCGCCGGCGACATGAAGGCCGGCATCGTCAGTTACTGCATGGCCTTCAAGGCGCTGACCCTGGCCGGGCTGCAGCCCGCCGCCACCGTGCAGATGCAGAGCGTGATCGAGGAGGAATGCACCGGCAATGGCGCGCTCGCCGCCATGCTGGCGCTGCCGCGCACCGATGCGGTGATCATCCCGGAACCCGGCCCCGGCCTGCCGGCGATCTATTCGGCCGAGGTCGGCGTGGTCTGGGCCTGGGTCACGGTGACCGGCCGTCCGACGCATGTGCGCGACATGCAGGCCGGCGTGAACGCCATCGAGGCCGCGACCGCGATTGCCGCGCGCTTCAAGGACTACGAGCGCGAGATGAACAAGGCCGAGCGCGTGCATGCCAGCTTCCGCGGCGTGAACCACCCGGTGAATGTCAATTTCGGCAGCATCGAGGGCGGCGAGTGGAACAGCTCGGTGCCGACGCGCGCGCGCATCGGCATGCGGGTCGGCGTGATGATGGGCTATACAGCCGCGCAGACGAAGGCGGATATCGAGGGCCTGGTCGCCGATGCGGTGCAGGATGAGCGCCTGCGCGGCGCCAGGGTGACGCTGGAATTCAAGGGCTTCATGGCCGATCCCTGCGTCTTCGACATGCAGAGCCCGATCGCGCAGCTGGCGAAGCGCAGCTATGCCGAAGTCGCCGGCGCCGAGCTGCGCGACTATCCGGCGACCGGCCTGACCGACGGGCGCTTCTTCACGCTCTACCAGGATACGCCGGTCGCCTGTTTCGGGCCGGATGCGCAGGACATCCACGGCATCGACGAAAGCGTCGGCCTCGGCTCCATGCACGACATCACCGGATCGATCGCGCTCTGCATCGCGCAATGGTGTGGGGTGGAGGCGCGGGCATGAGCACGAACCTGCCGCTTTCCGGCGCCCGGCTCTGGGACAGCCTGATGGAGTATGCCGCGATCGGCGGCACGGCGAAGGGCGGCTGCAATCGCCAGACCCTGACCGACCTCGATGGCGAAGCCCGCGCGCTGCTGCAACGCCAGGCGGAGGCCGCGGGCGCCACGCTGACGCTCGACCGAGTCGGCAACATGCTGCTCACCCGGCCGGGGCGGAATGCCGCGCTGCCGCCGGTCGCGATCGGCAGCCACCTCGACACCCAGCCGACCGGCGGCAAGTTCGACGGGCCGCTCGGCGTGCTTGCGGGGCTCGAAATCCTGCGCGCCCTGCAGGAGGCGGGGATCGAGACCGAGGCGCCGGTCATGCTGATCAACTGGACGAACGAGGAGGGTGCCCGTTTCTCGCCGCCGATGATGGGCAGCGGCGCGGCCATGGGCCTCTTCGCCGAAGCCGAGGTGCTGGCCAAGACCGATTCCGCCGGCGCGGTGTTCGGGGAGGAATTGCGCCGCATCGGCTGGCAGGGCACCGCCGACCCGGCCGGGCTGCGCGGCCTTGGCGCCTATTTCGAACTCCACATCGAACAGGGGCCGGTGCTGGAGAAGGAAGGGCTGGAGATCGGCATCGTCACCCATGCCGTTGCCCAGCGCTGGTACGACGTGACGATCGAAGGCGAGGAGAGCCATGGCGGCGGGCTGATGGCCTATCGCCACGATGCCATGGCCGGCGCCGCGCCCTTGATCGCCGCGGTGGAGGAACTGGCGCTTGCCTCCGGCGAACAGGGCCGCGGCACGGTCGGGCGCATGCAGGTCTATCCGGACAGCCGCAACATCTGCCCCTCCCGCGTCTGGTTCAGCATCGACACGCGGCATGGCGACCCGGCGCAACTCGACTGGATCCGGGACGAATTGCAGGCGCGCGCCGCGACGCTCGCGGCCGCGCGCGGGCTGAAGATCGCGGTCGAGGAATTCTGGTACTCGCCGCAGACGCCTTTCGACCCGGTCCTGGTGCAGCGGCTGGAGGACGCGGCGAAGCGGCTCGGCCATGCCCATAAGCGGATGCCGACCGGCATCGGGCATGACGCCGTCTACTGCGCCCGCGCGGTGCCGGCGGCGATGATCTTCTGTCCCTGCCATGACGGCATCAGCCACAATGAGGCGGAGAGCATCACGCCGGCCTGGGCCGAAGCCGGCCTGCGCGTGCTGGCCGACGCCGTGATCGCCACCGCGAGGATTGCAGCATGACCCGCATCGCCATCGGCGGCTTCCAGCACGAAAGCCATTCCTTCGCACCGATGCCGACCGGCTGGCCGCAATTCCTGCAGCCCGGCGGCTTCCCGCGGCTGCAGCGCAGCGCGACCCTGCTGGAGGCGCTGCGCCCGACCAGCCTGCCCAGCGCCGGCGCGATCGCCGAAGCCGAGGCAGCCGGGGTCGACATCGCGCCGCTCGTCTGGGGCTTCGCGAATCCCGCCGGCCCGGTGACGCGCGAAGCCTTCGAGCGCATCGCGGCGCTGATGGTCGCCGCGCTCTCGGATGCGCTGGAGGAGGGGCCGCTCGATGGCGTCTTCCTCGAACTGCACGGCGCCATGGTCTCGGATGACTTCCCGGATGCGGAAGGCGAGCTGCTGCGCCGGGTGCGCGCCGTGGTCGGGCCCGATATGCCGATCGCCGCCAGTCTCGACCCGCATGCCAACAAGACCGCGGCGATGGTCGCCCTCTCCGACCTGCTGGTGCCCTACCGCACCTATCCGCATGTCGACCAGAAGCAGACCGGCGCCTTGGCGACGCGGCTGCTGCTCGACATCATCCGCAGTGGCCGGCGCCCGGTGAAGCTGTTCCGGGAGCTGGATTTCTGGACCCCGCTGCCCGGCCAATGCACCATGGTCGCACCGATGGCCGATGTGATGACGGAGCGCGAGCGACTCGCGGCGATGCCGGGCATCATCGAGCTCGGCTTCTGCTTCGGCTTTCCCTATGCCGATTTCCCCGGCTGCGGCATGGCGATCGCGACCTATGCCGAGAGCAGGGAAGTCGCTGCCGAAGCGACCGAGGCGCTGGCGCGTTTCATCGCCTCGAAGGAAGCCGAATTCGCCAAGGGCGCCATTCCCGCCGCGGATGGCGTCGCGGAGGCGATGCGCATCGCCGCCGGGGCGGCGAAGCCCGTGGTGCTGGCAGATACCCAGGATAATCCCGGTGGCGGCGGCCATGGCGACACCACCGGTCTGCTGGCCGAGCTGATCGCCCAGGATGCGCAGGGCGCGGTGCTCGGCCTGATCAACGATGCCGAGAGCGCGGCCGCCTGCCACGCGGCCGGGGTCGGCGCGACGCTGCCGCTCAGCCTCGGCGGCAAGAGCGACGGCGCGCCGCTGGCGGTGACGGCCGTGGTCGAGCGACTGAGCGACGGCCGCTTCATCGCGACCGGGCCGATGGGGAAAGGGAACCCGGCCGATCTCGGACCCAGCGCGCTGATCCGCGTCTCGTCCGGCGTCCGGGTCATCGTGGTGACGCGCAAGATGCAGGCGCTCGACCAGGCGCTGTTCACCCATATCGGCGTGGAGCCCGCGGCGCAGAAGATCCTGGCGCTGAAGTCGAGCGTGCATTTCCGCGCGCATTTCCAGCCGATCGCGGAGCAGGTGCTGGTGGTCGCGGCGCCGGGGCCGGTGGTCGCCGACCCCGCCGTGCTGCCCTTCACCAATCTTCGCGACGGGTTGCGGCTGCGCCCGGGTGACAACCGCCGCACCACCGGCGGCAGGCTGTAGTCAGCGGCGGAAGCGGAGTTCGAGGCCGCGCGCTTTCCAGCCGGCCTCGAAGACATCCAGGTCGATCAGCCCCGCCGGATCCGCCTTGCGCGGCGCCACGACCAGGCGTGGCAGCCCATCGCGCTCCCAGATGCCGTGGAGGCGGCGCAGTTCCTCCAGCGGCGCCGTGTGGTCGTCCACGCGCAGGTTGATGTCGGGGAAATCCTCGGTCGTGGTCAGCACCAGCGCCGCCGACTGGCGGCCGCGCCGATCGCCGCCGGCGGCTTCGCCGGCTTCCATTGCGCCCAGCAGGCGTTCGGCCAATGGCCGGCCGGCGCTGGCGGCGAAGGCTTCGGCCGTCGCGGCGATGACCTGCGGCCCGGCCAGCATGTTGCCGGCGAAGCTGGCACCCGGCAGGCCGACACCGCCACACCATTCGACGCAATTCTCGCCCGTCCAGGCCGCCGTGCGGCCATGCCGGTCCACGGCATGCAGTTGGCGGATGCCGCGGCCCTCATCGGCGGCCAGCGCGCCGCGGATCGCCTGTTCCGGCGTCAACCCGCGTGCCATCGCATCCAGCACCGCCGGCCCGAGATAGCGATTGGTGATCGACTGGGTGGAGACGGCGCCGACGCCGGCGCGGACATAGGGGCAGTTGGCACCCACCGCGAAGGCGCGCGTCGCGACCGCCACCGCGAAGGCACCGGTCTCCGGATCATGGGCGCAGATCGACCAGGTCACGTGGGGCTTCCTTCCTGTTGCTTCGGCATCCCTATCCCGCCTCTTATGGCGGCAATAAAAGGGGAGGACCAGAATGACCGGGACGCTCACGCTCTCGCGCCGGGCCTTGACCGCGCTCGCGCTTGCCGCCGGGCTGCCGCGCGCCGCGCTGGCGCAGGCTGCCTGGCCGGATCGGCCGGTGCGCCTGGTCGTGCCCTTCGGCGCCGGCGGCGCCATCGACACCCTGTCGCGCACCGTCGCCAACCTCTTCACCCAGCCGGCGCACGGCCAGTCCCTGGTGGTCGAGAATCGCGGCGGCGCCGGCGGTTCCATCGCCGGGCAGGTCGTCGCCACGGCGCGACCCGATGGCGCCACGCTGATGATGGCCGACCTCGGCGCCAACGCGATCGGCAAGGAACTGCAGCCGAGCCTGACCTATGAGCCGATGCGTTCCTTCACGCCGATCTGCCATCTGGTGAATCTGCCGATCGTGCTGATCGCCAAGGCGGACCTGCCCGCCGACGACCTCGCGGGTGTCATCGCGCTCGCCAAATCACGGCGCGAGCCGATGATCTACGCCCATCCCGGCATCGGCCATGCCAGCCATCTGGGGCAGGAATTGCTGCTGCGCATGGCGGGCATCCGTATGACCCCGGTGCCCTATCGCAGTGGTGCCGAAGTGCTGCGCAGCATCATCCAGGGTGAGACGGAAACCGCGTTCCCGACCGTCTCCACCGCGCTGCCCTTCATCCGCGACAACAAAGTCAAGGCGATCGCGGTGGGCTCGGCGACGTCCGTCCCACTGCTGCCCGGCATCGCCCCCGTGGCCAGCCTCTATCCTGGCTTCGAAGCCAATGTCTGGCACGGCATCATGGGCCCCGCCGGCCTGCCGGCGGAGATCACCGCCGCCGCCAACCGCATCTTCAACGCCATCGTCGCGATGCCGGAATTCCGCCGCCAGGTGGAGACCACCCAGGCGGCGCAGGTGGTGGGCGGCATGCCGGAGGATTTCGCGCGGCATGTCCAGGCGGAGTATGCGCGGTGGGTGCCGTTGATCAGGGAAGGCGGTATCCGGGCGGAGTAAGAACTGGGGGAATGAATTCCCCCA
>DASYDR010000265.1:0-13242 GCA_036499545.1 Roseomonas sp.
CCGCGATGCGCTCGGCGGCGGCCGTGAACGGCCAGACTTCGCAATAGACCCCGGATTCACGCAGGCGCCGCGCGATGAGCTGCGTCACCTGGCTGCCGAAATCGAGAATCAGGATGCGGTCGTGCATGGGCTTGTCCATGCCCGGTGCTTCCATCACACCTCGGGCGGCGAAGCAAGCGGGCGAAAGGCGGAACTACCCTGCCGGAGACGCTGCCCTGCCCGCCTCCGCGAGGCTGGCCAGGCCGCGTCGCGTGGCCACCACCCGCACACCGCCATCACCGCCCTGCTCGAAGCCGATCAACCCGCCATCCACCGCGTCCTCCCAGATGGTCAGGCGCGGGCAGCTGGTGCGCCAGGCTTCCTGCGCCGGTCCATAGGGGCGCGGCGCCTCCGCCACCCATTGCACAAGGTCGAGGATCAAGGCCGTGGTCATGGTTGTCCCTCCCATCCCGTCATCAGCATCCAGCCGCCGCGGGCCACATAGACCAGCGCGATCACGGTGATCAGCCGGCCGGCCCAGACCCGGTATTGCAGGTCACTCATCGCCTCCAGCACCCGCCGGGCCAGGCTGGTGCCAAGCATCGAGGCCAGGATGGCGGCGCCGGCGAGCCAGGGGTCGACCGTCGCCGCGGCCAGGCCGCTGAAATAGATCAGCTTCAGCAGGTGGCCGAGCACCTGGCAGGCCGCCTTGGTGGCCACGATCTCCCGCCGTTCGAAGCCGCCGCCCAGGAAGAAACGGTCCAGCAGGGGCCCCGCGACGCCGGTCAACACCATCAGCGACATGCAGGCGGCGCCATAGGTGGCCGCCTGCGGCGCACTGTTCGGATCCGGCTTGAACCCCTTCGGCAGCAACTGCACCAGGAAGGGGCTGACACCGAGCAGCAGCAGCGCCACCGGCGTCGGCGGCACGAAGACCACCATCGACCACAGCCCGAGCGCCACCCCGCAGCCGACCGCATAGGCGCCGATCGGCCGCCAGCGGATATGCCGCCGCCACAGCCATGCCCGCCAGCCATTCGACGCCATCTGGGTGATCGCATGCAGCGCCATGGCATCCGGCAGCGGCATGATCACCAGCAGCACGCCCACCAGGATCAGCCCGCCCGCCATGCCGAAGATCCCGGACAGGAAGGCGGTGCCCACCATGGTGGCCAGGATAGCCAGGAAGAGCAGCGGCGGCATCGGCTTCGGCCCTTGTTTTCAGCAGGGTAGGCCCTCCCGTCTGCGCCTGTTGCAGTCGTGTTTCAAACAGCGTTAGCTATGGCTGAGGCTGAGTTTTCCTGAGGCTCGCATGCCCGCGCCCCGCCGCCTGCCGTCCCTGAACGGGATCCGCGCCTTCGAGGCGGCCGCCCGCGGCGGCAGCTTCGTCGCGGCCGCGACCGAGCTGAACGTCACCCCGGCCGCGATCAGCCGGCTGGTGCGGCTGCTGGAACTGCGCCTCGGCATCGGGCTGTTCGCGCGCCATGCCAACCGGCTGGTGCCGACCGCCGCCGGCCTCGCCTATCAATCCGGCCTGACCCGCATCCTGGACGATGCGGCGCGGTTGACGGCGGAGGTGGTGGCCATGGCCGGCGCCCAGGTCGTCACCCTCGGCGTCGGCCCCACCTTCGCGGTGCGCTGGCTGATCCCGCGCCTGGCCGATCTGCAGCGCCAGGCGCCGGCGATCGAAGTGCGGGTGGTCACCGGCGGCCTCGCGGTCCCCTTCAACGATGCCTGGACCTGCGGCATCCGCCTGGGCGACGGCCATTGGCCCGGGCTGCAGGCGACGCCGCTGTTTCCCGCCGACCTGCTGCCGGTCTGCGCGCCGGCGATCGCGCCGCGCATCCCCGATGTCGCGGCACTCGCGGGTGAAACCCTGATCCGCGTCGCGCATGCGCCGGAAGACTGGCCGCGCTGGCTCGCGGCGCAGGGCGCCCCCGGCATCCGCGCCGCCGGTCCGGTCTTCGACTATTACGGCCAGGCGCTGCAGGCGGCGCTCGATGGCCTCGGCGTCGCGATGGGCGTCAGCCCCTATATCGACGATGATCTCGCCGCCGGGCGGCTGGTGGCGCCCTTCGCGAGCCCTGTCTCCAAGGAGATGCGCTGGTATCTCGTCCATCACGCGGCGCGCGCGGCGGAACCCGGCTTCGTCACCTTCCGCCGCTGGCTGATCACAGCCGCGCAAGCATCACGCGGCGAGGGTGGCGCGGGGCCGCCGGCCGGTCCAGAACCGGGCGCCGGCGACTGACCAAGCGACAGGAAGGACAGCGCATGGACCGCGCCGCCACCATCACCCTGACCGAGCAGGACTTCATCGCCTCCCAGCGGCTGCATGCCTGGGACTATCTGCGCCGCCGCGTCCTGTCGTGGCGCTTCGCCGTCGTCTGGCTCGTGATCCTGCTGGGCCTGGCCGTCCTCTTCCTGCAGCCGGGCGGCTGGGACATGACGACGATCGCGGCGCTGGCGGTCGCCGCCATCGTCCTGCCCATCGCCTCCATCCTGCTCGCGATGCTGATCAACCGCGTCTTCGGCCCCGCTGCCGCGCGGCGCATCTTCCGGCAGCAGAAATCGCTGCAGCAGACGGTCGAATACGCCTGGTCGGATGCCGGGCTGAAGACCCGCACGGCGCGCAGCGAGAGCCTGGTGCCCTGGACCGATTACTGGAAATGGCGACAGGATGCGACGACCCTGCTGCTCTATCATTCCGACCGGCTCTATCAGTTCGTCCCGAAACGCGCGCTCACGCCCGAGCAGGCCGCGGATATGGTGGCGGTGATGGAGCGTCAGCGCTCCGGCGCCGGCGCGGTCGCGGCCAGCAGCGCCTCGATCGGGTCCCAGACATAGGCCATCTGCTCCAGCGCCTGGCCGGCGACCCGGATCTTTTCCTGCGCCACCGGCCGGGCGCCCAGCCGCTCATAGAACCAGCGCGTCGGATTGTCCTTCAGCACCCAGAGCATGGCGGACCGGCAGCCCACCACCCGCAGATGCGCGCCCATCGCCCGCATCAGGCGCCGCCCGACGCCGCGGTCGCGCCAATCCTCCTGCAGGTACAGCGTCTCCACCTCGCCATCCGCCAGGCCCTTGCGCCGGGCGCGGCCGCCACTGGCGAAGCCGATCACCTGCTGCCCGCCCTCCGCCGTCGGCCCCGCCGGCAGGTCGTTGCCGCCCGCGACCGCGACGAAGACCGCATGCCCTTCGCGCCGGTCGAGAATGCTGCGCTCATAGCCGAGCCCCAGCCGCCAGCCGGAGAGCCCGGCGAGATAGTCGTCCGGCAGGATGCCCGGATAGGTGCTCCGCCACACATCGGCATGCACGCCGCCGATGGCAGCGGCATCGGATGGCCGTGCGCGGCGGATGCTGATCATGATGGCCGTCTTGCCAGGACCGCGGCGAAGAAGCCGTCGGTGCCATGCCGCGCCGGGCTGGTCGCCAGCCAGGGCCCCGCGCCGGGCGCATCGACGCCCGGGCGCAGTTCCGACCAGAGCTCCAGGAGCGGCACGGGCGCGAAATCGGGGTGGCGTTCGAGGAAGCGGTCCATCTGGCCCTCATTCTCGGCGCTGAACAGGGAACAGGTAGCGTAGACCAGCCTGCCGCCCGGGCGCACCAGTTCAGCGGCCCGATTAAGGATTTCAGATTGCAAGTTCACCAACTCGTTTAGATCGGCGGGCTCGGTGCGCAGCCGCGCATCCGGATTGCGCCGCCAGGTGCCGCTGCCCGTGCAGGGCGCATCCACCAGCACGCGATCGAAGCTGCCGGCGCGGCGCTTGGTCCATTTGTCACCAGCCGTCAGCAAATGTCGTTCGGCATTGTCGACGCCCGCGCGACGCAGCCGCTTCACCGCCCCTTCCAGCCGTGTCGCCGAGGTGTCGCACGCGGTGATGCGGCCCTTGTTCTGCATCGTGGCCGCGATCGCCAGCGTCTTGCCCGCGGCACCGGCGCAGTAATCCGCGACCCGCATGCCCGGCCGCGCATCGGTCAGCAGGGCGATCAGCTGGCTGCCTTCATCCTGCACTTCGATCAGCCCGGCCTTGAAGGCTTCCGTTCCGGTGACCGGCTTGCGCCCTTCCGCCCGGAGGCCCCAGGGCGAATAGAGCGTCGGCTGCGTCGCCACCCCTTCGCCCGCCAAGGCGATGGTCGCCGCCTCCCGCGTCGTGCGCAACAGGTTGGCGCGCAGGTCGAGCGGCGCCGCCCGCTCCATCGCCGCCGCCTCCTCCGGCAAGGCGGCGCCGAACCGTTCCTGGAAAAGGGGCAGTGCCCAGGCGGGAATGTTCAGCGCCGCGGAGTCGGGCATCGCCGCATCGCGCAGCGGCTTGCCGATCATCGCCGCGACCGCCCGCCGTTCCTTTGCGTCGAACGGCTCGAGCGCGAAGCGCCCGCCGGCGAAGACCTCCTCGATCGCCGCCAGCGCGCGGCCTTCGGCCAGCGCGAGATGGGCCGCCAGCAGCAGCCGCGCGGAGGGCGCGGCGCCGGCCCGCTGCAGATGCCAGTCGAGGCGCAGCCGCTGCCGCACGATGGCCCAGAGCGTATCCGCCACCACGCGGCGATCGCCGCCGCCGATGAAGCGCCGGGCACGGAAGAAGTCGTTGGCGGTGGCGTCGGCCGGGCGGCGAGGCGTCTCCTCGATCGCCTGGATGAGTTCGGCGACGGCGGCGAGGCGGGCGGCGGGGGTCATCCGGGGAACTCCGAAGGATGGACCCCGGGGGAATGAATTCCCCCGGACCCCCTTCTTTTCTTTTTGCGACTTGGGCTGGCCAGCACGACCGCCGCATCCGGTCCGACCGTGCAAATGATAAAAATAAAAGAATGGGGTCCGGGGAAATTCCTTTCCCCGGCTCTGTCATTCCTGCCGGTAGTTCGGCGCCTCACGCGTGATCGCCACGTCGTGCACATGGCTCTCGCGCAGGCCGGCATTGGTGATGCGCCGGAAGCGGGCATTGGCCTGCATCTCGGCAATGGTGCCGTTGCCGGTATAGCCCATGGCGGCGCGCAGGCCGCCGACCATCTGGTGCACGACGGTGCCGACCGGGCCCTTGTAGCCGACGCGGCCTTCGATGCCTTCCGGCACCAGCTTCAGGCTGTCCTGCACCTCGGCCTGGAAGTAGCGGTCGGCCGAGCCGCGCGCCATGGCACCGAGGCTGCCCATGCCGCGATAGGATTTGTAGGAACGGCCCTGGTAGAGGAACACCTCGCCCGGCGCTTCGTCGGTGCCGGCGAAGACGCTGCCCATCATGGCGCAATCGGCGCCGGCGGCGATCGCCTTGGCGAGGTCGCCGGAGGCGCGGATGCCGCCATCGGCGATGACCGGCACGCCCTTCTCCCGCGCCGCCATCGCGCTTTCCATCACGGCGGTCAGCTGCGGCATGCCGACGCCCGCGACGATGCGCGTCGTGCAGATGGAACCCGGGCCGATGCCGATCTTCACCGCATCGGCACCGGCTTCGATCAGCGCCAGCGCGCCTTCCGGTGTCGCGACATTGCCGGCGACGACCTGCACGGAATTGGACAGGCGCTTGATGCGCTCGACCGCTTCCAGCACCCCGCCGGAATGGCCATGCGCGGTATCGACGACGACGACATCGACATCGGCGGCGACCAATGCCTCGGCCCGCCGCAGCCCGTCCTCGCCGACGCCGGTCGCGGCGGCGCAGCGCAGGCGGCCCATCGCGTCCTTCACGGCGTTCGGATTGGTCTCGGCCTTGTCCATGTCCTTGACGGTGACCAGGCCGACGCAGCGATAGGTGTCGTCGACGACCAGCAGCTTTTCGATGCGGTGCTTGTGCAGCAGGGCGCGGGCCTGCTCGGGGCGGACATCGCCCTTCACGGTAACCAGGTTCTCCCGCGTCATCAGCTCATAGACGCGCAGCGTCGGATCGGTCGCGAAGCGCACGTCGCGGCTGGTGATGATGCCGACCAGGCGGCCGGTCTCGCGCTCGACCACCGGAATGCCGCTGATGCGGTGCTGCTGCTGCAGCATGCGGACATCGGCCAGCGTCTGGTCGGGATGGATGGTGACGGGGTTCACCACCATGCCGCTTTCGAACTTCTTCACGCGGCGGACCTGGGCGGCCTGCTCCTCGATCGTAAAGTTCTTGTGGATGACGCCGATGCCGCCGGCCTGCGCCATGGCGATCGCCATGTTGGCTTCGGTGACGGTGTCCATGGCGGCGGAGATCAGCGGGATGTTCAGCATGATCTCCCGCGTCATGCGGGTGCGGGTGTCGGTCGCATTCGGCAGGACCGTCGAATAGGCGGGGACGAGCAGCACGTCGTCGAAGGTAAAGGCTTCTTCGAAACGGCTGCGCGGATGGGGGAGTGCCAAGTCGGACGGCATGCGGGGGATCCCTTCGCGTCGGCTGTCGCCGTATGGCGACCTTGGCGCGCCCCCTTAAACCCTTTTGCCGGCAGCCGTCCAGCGCGCAGCCATGATGTACATGCAAGCCTCAATCGCCGGCGCGGCCCGGGGCATCGCCACGCTCACCCCGCGCAACCGGATGGCGGCCCTTGGCCGGACGCTATTCCGCCTTCGCCTCGCCCCGGAACCCGGTGGCGACGACGTAGAGCTCCGCCGAATCCTTGCGGCTGGCAGGCGGCTTGGCGTGGCGGACGGTGCCGAAATCGCGCTTCAGCGCGTCCAGCATGGCCTTCTCCGTGCCGCCCTGGAACAGCTTGGCGACGAAGCCGCCGCCCGGCGCCAAGACCTTCTGCGCGAAATCCAGCGCCAGTTCAGCCAGCGCCACGATGCGCAGATGGTCGGTCGCGTTATGGCCGGTGGTGTTCGGCGCCATGTCGGACAGCACCAGGTCGGCGCCGCCATCCAGCGCGTCCAGCACCGCGCGCTCCGCCGCTTCGTCCTGGAAATCGCCCTGCAGCAGCACGGCGCCCGGGATCGGGTCGATCGCCAGCAGGTCGATGCCGACGACATGGGAGGCGCCGCGGGCCAGCGCGACCTGGGTCCAGCCGCCGGGCGCGGCGCCGAGGTCGGCCACGCGCATGCGCGGTCGGATCAGCTTGAAGCGGTCATCCAGCTCGATCAGCTTGAAGGCGGCGCGGGAGCGTAGACCCTGCTCCCGTGCTGCCTTCACATAGGGATCGTTGAGTTGGCGCTGCAGCCACAACTGGCTGGCGGTGGTCCGGCCCTTGGCGGTCTTCAGGCGCGTGGTGAGGGAGCGCTCCGAACCCGGGGGCGGCTTGGTGGCCATGAAAACCTTGGTCCTTCAGGCAATGTGCCGCGAATCGCGCCGGCGGAACGCGGCGCGGTCGGCGCGCATCATGCGCAGAAGCATGCCTTCGCGCAGCCCCCGGTCGGCGACGGTCAGGCGCGGGGCCGGCCAGACGCGGCGGATGGCGGCATAGACGGCGCAGCCGGGCAGCACGAAATCCACCCGGTCCGGCCCGACGCAGGGATGCGCGGCAAGGCCTTCGCGCCCCAGCGCGAAAAGGTCGCCGAGGGCGGCGTCTGCGGTGTGGCAGTCGAGCGTCTGGCCATCGACCAGCGGCCGGCGGTAGCGCGGCAGGGCGAGCGCCACGCCGGCCAAGGTGGTAACGGTGCCGGAGGTGCCCATCAGCCGCACGCCGCCGAAGCGGATCTCCCGGCCGATGCTGTGCACCGCGTCGAAACAGGCGAGCCGCGCCGCGACCTCGTCGACGACGGCGGAGAAGCCGGCTTCCGTAAAGCAGTCGTCGCCGGCGCGCTCGGCCAGGGTCACGACGCCGAGCGGCAGGGAGGTATAGCCGATCATCTCCGGTGGCGCGTCGTCCCGCACCCGGATCCAGGCGATCTCGGTGCTGCCACCGCCGATGTCGAACAGCAGCACGCGCCGGTCCTCCCGCCCCAGCAGCGGGCCGCAGGCTTCCATCGCGAGCTCGGCTTCCTCCCGGGCGGTGATGATGCGGAGCTTGAGGCCGGTCTCCGCCTCGACGCGCGCCAGGAAGGCCGGGCCGTTGCCGGCGCGGCGGCAGGCTTCCGTCGCGATCGCCTGGACATGACGCACCGGCCGGCGGGAGAGCTTGTCGGCGCAGGCGCGGAGCGCGCCGATGGCGCGGTCCATCGCCGGCTCGGCCAGGTTGCCGCTGCCGGCCAGGCCTTCGCCCAGCCGGACGATGCGGGAGAAGCTGTCGACGACGCGGAAGCCCTGCCCGCTCCGCTGGTTGCAGTTGGACGGGGAACCGACCAGCAGGCGGCAGTTGTTGGTACCGAGATCGAGGGCGGCATAGGCCACGGACGGCCAGTCACCCCGCGGTTGCGGGGCGGTGGCGGGGGCGCCGGGGCCCAGGGCGAAGGCGGCATCCTCTGGCATGACGGTCCGTAATGGCCCCATCCAAAGGGCCGAAAGCGATGATCCGGTGTTCCTTACCCGGGGGGCAAGGAGATTATCCGCGATCAATGATATGGGGATGGTTGCCGGGTTTCGCAGGCCATGGTAGCACCCGCCTCCCGCGAGGGTGGCGTGCAGACGCTCCGGCGCGATGGGGAATAGTTTAACGGTAGAACTCCCGACTCTGACTCGGGCAGTCTTGGTTCGAATCCAGGTTCCCCAGCCACCTCCGGCAAGCTTCTGACAAGATGGCGCTTTTCGCCCGGCCCTGACGCCGGGGGCGAAGCCGTCCGCGCCGAGGAGCGAAATCCGGCATGCTGATCCGTCGCGCCGGCGTCGCGGACGCCGCCACCGTCGCAGGCTTCGTCGATTCCCTGCTGGTCGAGCTCAGCGGCGCCGCATCGCGCCCCGAGGAGCGGCTCCGCACCGCCACCCGGCTGCTGGCGGAGGATGACCGCGTCTTCGGCTTCCTGGCGACCCTGGAAGCCGCCCCGGTCGGCGTCATCCTGGTGGCGGAAAGCGCCGCGATCTACGCGGGCGGCAGTTTCGGCACCATCACCGAGCTCTATGTGACGCCCGCGCACCGGTCCGGCGGCGTCGCCCGGCAGTTGGTCGGCGCCGCCCTGGCGCTCGGTCGCGGCCGCGGCTGGGGCCGCCTGGAAGTGGGCGCCCCGCGCCAACCGGCCTGGGAACGCAGCGTCCGCTTCTACCTGCGCGAAGGCTTCACCGAAGTCGGGCCGCGGCTGCGCTGCATGCTCTGACGCGATGTTTCGCCGGGCGCCCACCTGAACACTTGGTCATTCATCCGGGCCGGCCTTGACCCTCGCTCCGGCCCGCCGCACTGGACGCGGGTGTTGCGTCCAGCCCCCTCCCCACCCGCGTCCCTGGACGCTCTCAGCGCCCGCCTGCTCGCCGCCCGCAGCGCGACCCGCACGCTGGAAGCCTGGTGCGCGGAGCATCGCATCGGCGACGGCGCCGTCCGCGCACGGGTCGCCAAAATGGAGACGCCGCTGCCGCCGGACGCGGAGACATTGGCGCTGCTGCGCCCCGAACCAGGGGAGGCGTTGCACCATCGCCGGGTGGTGCTGGCGCGTGGCGCGGTGGCGCTGACCGAGGCGGAGAACTGGTACCTGCCGCAGCGGCTGACGCCCGCCATGCGCCACGCCCTGGCAACCACCGAGATCCCTTTCGGCGTGGCGGTGGAAGCGCTGCATCCCATGCGGCGCACCGTGCATGTGGCGCGGGAAGCCGGCGGGCTGCTGCACCGCGCCCTGGTGTTGACCGGCAATGGCCGGCCGATCGCGGTGGTGCATGAACGCTATCTGCCGGCACTGCTGCCCGGCATCGCCAGCCCGGCCCGGTAAGGCACCCAGCCGCTTCAGACCGCCAGGCTATTCGGCCGCACCGTCAGCCTGGCCGCGTCGCCCGCAGCACCGGCAGCAGCACCACGGCCGCGACCACGCCGAGTTGCGCCGCCGCCAGCAGCAGCGGCAAGGTCCAGCCACCGAACAGCGCCACCAGCACCGCGACCGCCGAAGGCGCCAGCACATAGCCGAGGAAGCAGAGCGTGCTCGATCCCGCCGTCGCCTCGATGACGCGCTCGGGCGGGACCAGGCGCGCGACCTCGGCATTGTAGATGCCGTTCCAGCTCGCCGCGACGCTGCCGGTCAGGATGCAGAGCAGAAGCAGCAGCCAGAAGGGCGCGGTCAGCGGCAGCAGGACCAGTATCGTAACCAGCACCGCCGCGACCATCGCCTGCATCGCCAGCGCCAGCGAGGGCCGGCCGGTGCGGTCGGCCAGCCAGCCGAGGCCGATGCGCGCCACCGCGCCGCCCGCCTGCATGCCGGCAAAGGCGGCGCCGGCCTGCACCAGCGGCAGGCCGCGCGCCTCGGTGATCCAGGTGACGGTGAAGGCGAAGAGGGCGCCCTGCACGACGGCGAAGGAGAACGCCAGCAGGGTGAGCGGCGGCAGCAGCCGATGCAGCCGGAGCGCGGTGAAGGGCCCGGCCAGGCTGCGGCGGCTGAACAGCGTGGCGAGGCCGATCGGCTGGGCCGGATCGCGCTCCACATCCAGCGCCACGCGCTGCGGCTGCACCACGACGCTCGCCAGCAGTGCCGCGAGGACGCCGAGGCCGAGCGCGCCGCGCCAGCCCGCGACCTCCGCCACCGGCGCTGCCAGAAGCCCGGCCAGCGCGGCGCCCAGCGGGGCGCCGGCCTGCTTGATGGAAAAGATCAGGGTGCGGTGCCGCGGCGGCGCGGTCGCGGCCAGGATGCGGCTGCCGGCCGGCGGCGTCGGGCCGTAGCCGAGACCGAGCACGAGGGAGGCCAGGATCAGCGCCGGGAAACTGCCGAGCATCGCCAGCAGCAGCCCCAGCACCGCCAGCGCCATGCCGCCCTGCAGGCTGCGCACGGGGCCGCCCCGCCGCAGCAGCGGCCCGCCGAAGACCAGGAACAGCACGGTCCCCGCGGCCTGCAGCGCCGCGAAATGGCCGATATTCTCCGGCTGCAGCCCCGCCTCGCGCGTCATCAGGGGCGCCAGCACCGGCAGCATCTGGCCGGCGAAGGAGGCGACCGTCTGCATCAGCAGCGTGGTGCCGAGGGCGGCGATCCAGGTGGCGTTCAACGGGCCTCGGCGCGACGATGCGGCAGCGGGAGGCGCCATCCTCCGCTCTCGTTCATGAACTGACAATCCGCACGCGACTGGCCCGACCGGCGCCTGCTGTCAGCAGGTCCGCCTGTACATCCAGCACATACCCACCGCCGTTCCTGCCAGGCATCGGGTCGACATCAAGGCGCGGCATCAGAACCGGCGGAATTCGGACAAGGGCAAACCGCGCCGCTCGACATGCTCGTTCCACGCATCCATCGCAGCACGATTGTCTTGCAGCCATCGCCGCGCCCGGGCATCCGACACCGCCGCCGCAAGGCCGCGCTCGCAGGCCTGGGACAGGTTGATATCCAGCTCCCGCGCTTCCCGCAGCAGGGCCTCCGGCAGCGTGACATTCGTTGCGCGCCGGGGCGAAGCGGCACCTTCCCGGTCGGCAGCGGCTTTTCCAGGCATGCTCACCCCATTCAACGCGGCCGGACTATGCGCATGGACCACGCGCATATCAGGCGCCATGCCGTCGCACCCGACCAATCGGCAACCGGGGCCGCGACCGCGATTGACGACGCGGCGCCCGCCATGGCTGGCTCCGGCGGCGGAAAGCCGGACTCTGCTCCGCCGGCTCCGGCGAGGCCGCCAAGCCGCCAGCAGCGCCGCCATGCGCGGTGCGAAGCGAAGGACGATCGTGCGATCCAGGATGCCTGCCGCCAGCACCACTCCGGCCCGGGAGAGCAGCGGCCCCGCCCCATGCAACGCCGGCCGGCGCGCCCTGCTCGCCGGCCTCGCCGGTCTTGCCGGCTGCAGCCGCGTCGATGCCCCCGTGCCCTTCACGCAGTCCGGGGGTCTGCCGCCGGAGGAGATCGTGGTCACGCGGCGGAGCTGGCACACGGATATCTGCTTCCCCGCCACCGACCTGCCGGCGCCGATCGACAGCATCGCGGAACGCTTTCCGGGCGTCGCGTGGTTCGCGGTCGGCTTCGGCGACCGCTCCTGGTTCATGGAAGGCGCGCGCGGCCCCTTGGCCACCCTGAACGCCCTGTCGGGCGGCCCGGCGGCACTGCTGTTCACGGGCCTAGCGGCGGCGCCGGAAGTGGCGTTCGAACGATATGAATCGGTGCGGCTGCGGATCGCGCCGGCCGGGCTCGCGGCGATCAAGCGCTTCATCGCCGACCAGCTGGAATCGGCCGAGCCGCTCGCGCGCGGGCCTTATCGCGGCAGCCTGTTCTACGCGACCCGGCTGCCCTACGCCCTGAGCTACACCTGCAATACCTGGACGCTGGACGGGCTGCGCGCCGGCGGGCTCGGGGCGGACCCCACCGGCGTCGTTTTCGCGGATCAGGTCATGGCGGCCGTCAGGGCCTTGCCAACCCGGGTTTGATCAGCGGGCCGGCACGACGACGGTGTTGCTGGCCGGCGGATCCGGGTTGGAGCTCGAAAAGCTCAGACAACCGGCCAGGGCCATGCTGAAACCCAGGACCAGAATCACCTTACGCATCGACCGGTCTCCCTCTCAGGTGGCGGCGGATCGCCATCCCGACCAGGGAACGCCGCCGCACCGGCCGGGTTGCAGCCGATGCACGGGAGCGCGAGCGGGATCAATCGGCGCGGATATCCGCGCGCCGGATCACCTCCCGCCATTTCACCACCTCCTGGGAGAGCTGGGCGGTGAGCGGGCCTGGCCCGTCGAGACGCAGCTGCGCGGCGCCGGCGGCCAGCCGCGCCTTCATGTCCGCATCCTCCCGCAGCAGCGCCAGTTCGGCCACCAGGCGGTCCATCAGCGGCGCCGGCATCGCCTTCGGCGCGAACATCGCGAACCAGTTGGGCGCGGCATAGCCCGGCACCTGTTCCGCGATCGCCGGTACCTCCGGCGTCTCCGGCAGGCGCTGCGGCATGGTGGTGCCGAGCAGCCGGGCCCGGCCGTCCCGCGCATGCGCCAGCACCTCCAGCGTCGAGCCGAAGACGAGGTCGATATCGCCGGTATAGATCGCGGTCACCGCCTGGCTGACGCCGCGATAGGGCACATGCGTCAGCTCGATCCCGGCCAGCGCCGCGAACAGCGCCCCGGCCAGGTGGTTGGCGGACCCGACCCCGCCCGAGGCATAGGTCAGCCGCCCGGGCGCCGCCCGCGCCGCGGCCAGCACGGCGGCCAGGCTGTCGAAGCGGGAATCGCCGCGCACCAGCAGCGCCGCGGGCACGTCGCAGACCACGCTGATCGGCGCCAGGTCGCGGATCGGATCGAAGCGCAGCGCCGTCTGCAGCGTCGGGATGATCGAGATGGAGGAGGAGATGAACAGCAACGTGGCGCCATCCGGCGCCGCCTGCGCCACATACTGGGCCCCGAGCC
>DASYDR010000266.1:0-2747 GCA_036499545.1 Roseomonas sp.
CCTCTATCCCTGGCAGGAGCCCAAGGAACGGATCCCGCTGGCGGTGCGCCACATCCGCAGCTTCCTGCGCGCGCACCGGCCCTGACGCCGCACCGCCTCCCCCGATCGGGGGAGGCGGCCGGCCGGGATGACAGGCTAGCCTGGCAGGCGTGATCTGCCGGGAGTGGACGCCCTGGGGCCGGGCCGACCTCCCCAGGGAGGATGCATGACCGACGCGATGCTGGTGGTGGCCTTGCGCGGCGGCGAACGCCTGCTGGTGGTGATGGTCGCGGCGCTCTGCATCTGGCTGGGCTATCGCCTGTTCCAGGCGATGCCGACCGTGCACCGCTCCGATGGCAGGCTCGAACTGCCGGGCGCGAAGCTCATTCTCTCGAAGGTCGGCCCCGGGGTTTTCTTCGCGGTGTTCGGGGCCGGCGTGCTGACGCAATCGGTGCTGACGCAGGTCCGGATCTCGGGCGGCGACGGCGGCGATCCCGCCATCTCCTACGTGGCCCCCGCGGCCGCCGACCCGCAATCCTTGCGCTATGCTGAGGCCGATATCGGCATCCTGAACTGCCTGGCGGCGGTGCCGCCGCGCGGTCTCGGTGACGGCCATGTGGAGCCGGGCGAGATCGAGGCGGCGCTGCACAGGGCCCGTGTCGCGCTGATGGCGCGGGTCTGGCAACCCGCCTGGGGCGCGGCGGCGATGGCCGCGCTGACCCGTGGCGAGGTGCCCGCGGACGGCCCTGTCGCCGGGCTCTACAGGGCGAGGCACCCGGCCTGCCCGCCGATCGCCGGTGCCGGCCCGTGATGCACCGCCGGCGGCTGCTCTGCGGCTGCTGCGGTCTCGCGGCGGGGGCGCCGGTCCGGCCGGCCGCGGCGCAGCAGCCGGGCCCGGGCCCCTTCATGCGCGCGGAACTCGACGCGATGCGGGCGCGCTATGACGCCTATCTCCGCGACATGCTCTTCAACAGCCTGCTGGCGCGCCTTCCGCCATCCCTGCGGGCGCCGCTCGGCGAGGTCCGGTTGGAGATGCCGGCGGAGTGGCCGGCCGGCCTCGGCGGCAATGCGCCGGACTTCGTCCTGAATGCGGGTTCCTTGGCGCGTACGCGGCAGGTGATCCTGCCGATCCGCACCGTCCTGTGGCTCGACGAATATGCCGGCCTAACGGCGGAGATGGAGCGGCGGGACTGCGATGGCCGCACCATCCTGCCGCTGCTCTACGCCCATATGTTGACACGCGTCGCACCCGGTGCTCCGCGCCCGCCGGGCCCCTTCGCCGCCTTCGGGCTGGACGATGCCATCTACGCCGATGCGCGCGTCAAGGACACATCCAACAAGCTGTTCGCCACGGCGCTGTTCTTCCTGCTGGCGCATGAGCTCGGGCATATCGCGGCCGGGCCGTTGCCGCCGGCCACGGGTTATGACGCGCAGCAGCGGGAACGCGACGCGGACCGCTACGCGCTGGACGCCATGGCGCAGGTCGGCCTGATGCCCTGGGGGCTGGTCATGCTGTTCACCGCGCTCGCGGTGATGGAAGGCGGCCAGACCACGCATCCGATGAGCGGCAGCCGGGTGGAGGCCGCGGCGCGCGCGGTCGAGGCGCGGCCACGCGCCTTCGTCGACCGCACCGAACGCGATCCCGCCGCCTGGGAGCCGCGGGTGCTGCAGCTGATGCAGGAGATCCGCCGGGCGATACCGCTTGCCGACGATCCCGCGGCGCGGGCCGGGATCGCGCGCACCGCCGGTGGCGCCAGCTTCGCCCAGCTGCGCGATGTCGCGCGGCGATCGTGCCCGCGCAGCGGCTGAGCGTGATGCAGTCGCGCCAGACGCGGCCAACCCCGCCGCCGCGGATCCGCGGTGGCGGGGTGACCTATGATCGGGCGACCGACACCTATATCGGCGGCGGCGTCAGCTGCGGTCCACGCGGGTGCGTGGGTGGCTGACCCCGCCAAGCGGCCCTAGATGAAGGCGCCGCCGTAGTAGCGGTCGACATCCGCGGCCCAGCTCGGCTGGCGACGGGTCCAGTCGCTTTCGTTGGCATAGCGCGGGGCGCGCTCCAGCTGCTCCTTCGCGAGCCCCACCACATAGCCGTCCATGCTGGTGTCGTAGCGCAGCTGACTCCAAGGCACCGGGTAGTAGTCGGTGCCGATGCCGAGGAAGCCGCCGAAGGACAGCACGGCGTAGCCGACCTTGCCGTCCTGCTTGCCGATCATCACGCTGTGGATCGAGCCCAGGTTGTTGCCCTGGGGATCATACACCGTGGTGCCCTCGACCTTGTCCGAGGAGATCAGCGAACGGGTCTCGTGGCGGGCCACGTCGCCGCTGCGGTCCGTCGGGCTGGCGGTTCTGGTCATGATGGTTCTCCCTTGCCGTGTGCCAGGAAAACGGGCGCGGGGCGCCGCGGTTGCCCGCGGCGGGAGATGTGATCAGCTCAGCCTTGGCCCTGCGCCGCCTGGATCGCCTGCCAGATGCGGTGCGGCGTCGCCGGCATGTCGATATGCGTGATGCCGAATTCCGACAGCGCGTCGACCAGCGCATTCATCACCGCGGGCAGGGACCCCGCGCAGCCGGCTTCGCCGCAGCCCTTGGCGCCGAGCGGGTTGGTGCGCGCCGGCACCGGATGGCTCTCGAAGCCGAGCGCCGGGAAATCGGTGGCGCGCGGCAGGCAGTAATCCATGTAGGACCCGGTCAGCGGCTGCCCGGCCTCGTCATAGGCGACCATTTCCATCAGCGCCTGGCCGGCGCCCTGGGCGATGCCGCCATGC
>DASYDR010000267.1:0-20273 GCA_036499545.1 Roseomonas sp.
CAGGCAGGCGGCGAGCTTCTGCAGCGACGCCATCTCCCGCGGCGAGAGGGAGGCGCGCTCGAGCCGCGCGATCACCGATCGCAACAGCCGCGCCGCGCTTTCGAGCCGCTCCAGATAGCGTCCGAACCAGAAGAAATTATCGGCGGCGCGGGATGGCAGCTCGCCGGTCGGGCGGCGGATCGGCAGCGCCGGGACGCGAAAGGCGGCAGGGCCCTGGATCTCCCCGCTATCCTCGGTCGCGACCCAGACATCCTTGGCCAGAGCCTGGCGCGGCAGCCGGCCCGCCAGCGCATCGGCAGGCGCCAGCGCCCGCGCCAGCCCGCCCTGCAGCGCCACCCAGCCATCGCCCCGCCGCACCAGGAACAGTCGCAGCACGATCGGCCGCGGCTCGAACCCGTCCGGCCCGATGCAGGGCGCGACGGAAGGCGCCAGCGCCAGCGACGCGGCGTGCTCGCGCGGCGACGCGGCGGCGCGCTGCAGCAGCGCCTCCCGCGCCGCCGGCGCCAGATCGGCCAGCGGCACCGGCGGCGCGACGCCATCGAGCGCGGGCCGCAGCAGCCATTGTGCCGGATCCCTTGCCACCGCCCGCAGCGCGTCCGGCTGGCCGAGCCAGAGCGTCGGCACCGAAGCCAGGCGCAGCGGACCGGCACCGAGATGCGCCGCGACCGCCGGCAGGAACGCCGCCAGCCCCGGCGCTTCCGCCATGTCGCTGCCCGGCGCATTCGCGATCACCAGCGATCCCGCGCGCACCGCGTCCAGCAGGCCGGAGACGCCCTGGGCCAGCCCGTCGCCGGCATCGAGTTCGAGCGGATCGAGGCCGCGCCCATCCTGGCGGCGCAGCAGCACATCGACGCGGCGCAGCCCGCCCAGGGTCTTGAGGAAGACCGCGCCGTCGCGGGCGGTCAGGTCGCCGCCTTCGACCAGCGTGCAGGACAGTTCCCGCGCCAGCACCACATGCTCGAACCAGAAGGCGTTGCGCGGGCCGGGACTGAGCAGCGCCAGGCCGGGATTGCCGTCGCCGCCCGGCGCCAGCCGCTGCAGCTCCGCCTGCCAGGTATCGAAGAAGGGCCGCATGCGGCGCAGATGCCGGGCTCGGAAGATCTCCGGCACGATGCGCGACAGGGCGCGGCGGTTCTCCAGCGCATAGGCCATGCCATGCGGTGCGTTGGTGCGGTCGGCCAGCACCCGCCACTGCCCGTCCGGCCCACGGATCAGGTCGGCGGCGTAGAGCTGCAGGTGCGACTGCTGCGGCATGCCGTGGCAGGGACGCAGGAAGGCCGGGTTCGGGAATACCAGGCCGGGCGGCACCACGCCGCGCGCCAGCAATTCCTGCGGGCCATAGAGATCGGCCAGCATCGCCTCGATGACGGAAGCGCGCTGTGCCAGCCCGGCTTCCAGCGCCGCGAATTCGCCGGCCGGGATCGGCAGCGGCACCGGATCGCACCGCCAGGCACCGGCGCCGGCGCCCGGCAGCAGCGCCGTGACACCTTCCTCCGCGAAGAGGCGGTCGAGCATGGCGCCACGTTCGGCCAGGGCATCCGGCCCCAGCCCGACCAGGGTGCCGAGCAGATCCTGCCAATGCGCCCGGAGCCCGCCGTGGCCATTGGCCATCTCGTCGCGGGCGGGTGCCAGGGCGGTGAGTGCCTCCATTACCCCAGCCGTCTCAGATCCAATGTGCGCGGCATGTCGCGGGCGATCATCGGTTGCGGCTCCGGCGCCGGACCCGGGGTATGGCCATAGGGCCAGAAGCGGATGCGGCGGCGCGCCTCCGCCTCGTTCGCATTGACGGGCCGGGTCTCGTAGCTGCGGCCGCCGGGATGGGCGACGTGGTGGGTCAGCCCGCCGATGCTGCGGCCGGTCCAGCGATCGTGGATGTCGAGCACCACCGGGGTCTGCACCGGGATCGCCGGATGCAGGGCGGAATAAGGCGCCCAGGCCTTGAAGCGGATGCCGGCCACATACTCGCCCTCCCGGTCGGTGGGCGAGAGCGGCAGGGCGTGGCCATTGCACGCCAGCACGTAGCGTTCCTCCTGGAATCCGGTGATGCGAGCCTGCAGGCGCTCGGCGCTGCTGTCCACATACCGGGCCGTGCCGCCGGTGGCGGGTTCTTCGCCCAGGACGTGCCAGGGCTCCAGCGCATGCCGCAGTTCCAGTTCCATGCCGCGCGCGGCAGTGCCGCCGATCACCGGAAAGCGGAATTCGATATGCGGCGCGAACCATTCCCGCGCCAGCGGATGGCCGAGGCTCCCCAGTTCATCGAGCGCGCCCCAGAAATCCTGTTCCACATAATGGGGCAGCATGAAATCGTCATGGATGCGGGTGCCCCAGTTGATGAGGCGGCGCTCATAGGGCTTGCCCCAGAAGGCGGCGATCGCCGACCGCAGCAGCAGCGCCTGCGCCGCCGACATGCGCGCATGCGGCGGCATCTCGAAGGCGCGGTATTCGACCAGGCCGAGCCGGCCGGTGGCGGTCTCCGGCGCATACATCTTGTCGATGCAGAACTCGGTCCGGTGGGTATTGCCGGTCATGTCCGCCAGGATGTTGCGGAACAGCCGGTCCACCATCCAGGGCGGCGTTTCCTTGTAGGGCTTCACCTGGGCGAAGGCCGCCTCCAGCTCCGCCACCATGTCCTGCCGCGCCTCGTCGATGCGCGGATGCTGGCTGGAGGGGCCGATGAAGAGGCCGCTGAACAGATAGGACAGGCTCGGGTGGTTGTGCCAGAAGCCGAGCAGCGACTTCAGCAGGTCCGGCCGGCGCAGGAAGGGGCTGTCGATCGGCTGCGCCGCACCCATCACCAGGTGGTTGCCGCCGCCGGTGCCGACATGGCGCCCGTCCAGCATGAACTTCTCCGCCGAGAGGCCGACTTGGCGCGCTTCCTCATAGAGCGTCTCGGTGCGGGCGACATGCTCCGCCCAGTTGTCGGAAGGATGGATGTTCACCTCGATCACGCCCGGATCGGGCGTGACGGAGAAGCTGTTGAGCCGCGGGTCGCGCGGCGGCTGATAGCCTTCCAGCACCACCTGGCGCCCCGTCTCCCGCGCCGTCGCCTCGACCGCGGCGGCGAGGTCGAGCCAATCCTCGGCGGCGAAGACCGGCGGGAAGAAGATATGGATCCGGCCGCCGCGGCTTTCGACGGCCAGCGCGGTACGGACCTGGCCCGGATCGGCGCTTTCGCCGACCACTGGCGCGTCCTGCGGCTGCGGCCGCAGATCGGGCGTCAACGCCTCGCCATCGCGGAAGCGGTCGAAGGCGCTGCGCGCCGGGAAGGCTTCGCGCGCTTCGAACGGATCGCGCTCGAAGGCGCCCTCGATACGCTCGGGATCGACCCAGGGCAGGCTCTCCAGCGGCAGCCGGAGCCCGATCGGGCTGTCGCCCGGGATCAGGAACAGCCTGCCGTCGCGGAAGAACCACTTGCCGGATTGCCAGCGCCGTGCCCCGCCGTCGATGACGCGGCGGATCGGCAGCACGGCGCCGACCGCCGCGGCCAGGCCCTGGCCGAAGACGCGGGCGAGGCGCGCGCGCTCCAGCGGGTCGCGCAGCTTGGCGTCCTCCGCCACGACATTGGCCGGCAGTCGCTTCTCCCGCCACAGGTAGTAGTGGATGTCCTCATGCGCCGGGTTCACCAGCGCGGGGTCGATCTGCAGCCGCTCGGCCAGCAATTCGGCGAAGCGCATCGCGTCGCCGGCGGTCGCGGTATCACGGTCCTCATCGGCGGCCAGCAGCGCCGGGTCGCGCCACACCGGCTCACCATCGCGGCGCCAATGCGCGTGGATCGCCCAGCGCGGCAGCTGCTCGCCCGGATAATGCTTGCCCATGGCGTATTGCAGCGCGGCGCCCGGCGCCCAGAGCGGCGTCAGGCGGCGGATCAGCTTGCCGGCGAAACCGCGCTTGGTCGGGCCGAGCGCATCGGTGTTCCATTCGGCCGCGTCGAAATCCGAATTGGCGATGAAGGTCGGCTCGCCGCCCATGGTCAGGCGGACGTCATGCTTCGCGAGTGCGCGGTCGACCGCGGCGCCGCGGGCCAGGATGTCCTGCCAGACGGCCTCGGTATAGGGCTTGGTGACGCGCGGGGTTTCGCGGATGCGGGTGACTGACATCGCGAAATCGAAGCTGGTCTCCGCCTTCTCCACCCCGCCGGTGATCGCGGCGGCCGATTGCGGCTCCGGGCTCGCGGCCAGCGGGATATGCCCCTCGCCCGCCATCAGGCCGGAGGTGGGATCGAAGCCGATCCAGCCGGCACCCGGGATATAGACCTCGGCCCAGGCATGCAGGTCGGTGAAGTCGGCGCTTGGCCCTTCCGGCCCGTCCACCGGCTTCACATCGGCGACGAGTTGGATCAGGTAGCCGGAAACGAAGCGCGCCGCGAAGCCGAGATGCCGCAGCGCATGCACCAGCAGCCAGGCACTGTCGCGGCAGGACCCTTTCCCATGGCCGAGCGTCTCCTCCGGCGTCCAGACGCCGGGCTCCATGCGCACGACGTAGGCGATCCGTTCCGCCAGCATGCGGTTGATGTCGACCAGCATGTCGACGGCGTTGCGGGGGTCGCGCGGGATCGCGGCCAGGAAGGCGGCCAGCCGCGGCCCCGCCGCTTCGACGTGGCGATACGGGGAGAGTTCCTGCTCCAGCGTCGGGTCATAGGCGAAGGGCCAGGTTTCGGCCGCCGGCTCGACGAAGAAGTCGAAGGGATTGATGGTGGCGAGGTCGGCGACGAGGTCGACGGTGACGTCGAAATGCGTCACCCGATCCGGGAAGACGACGCGGGCGAGGAAATTTCCCTGCGGGTCCTGCTGCCAGTTCAGGAAATGGCCGGCGGGTTCGATCTTCAACGCATAGGAGAGGATCGGGGTGCGGGCATGCGGCGCCGGGCGCAGCCGGATCACCTGCGGGCCGAGCGCCACCGCGCGGTCATAGCGGTAGCTGGTCCTGTGGTGCAGGGCGACATGGATCGACATGGCCTCAGGCTCCGGCGTGCGAATGATGGGCGCACCGGGAAAGGCAGGATCCGTGCCCGGGCGAGGAGGTCGCTGCACGGACTATGCCAGAAGCAAGGCGGTTCGGAAGCGTCTCTGCTGCAGTGCAGCCAAATGGCCGGACGCGGATAAGCGGACGGCGCCTTCCCCTTTCGGAAAAGGCGCCGCCCAGGAGCCTTGTCGGTGAAGCATCCGCTTCAGACCTCCGGGCCATGCGGCCCTTCGGTCATCGGAGGAGCGCAGGTCGAGCGTCCGATTCAGACCTTCGGGCCATGCGGCCCTTCGGTCATCGGACGCTCAGACGGCCTCCTTGAGCTCCTTGGCAGGGCGGAAGGCGACCTTCTTGCTGGCCTTGATCTTGATCGCTTCGCCGGTCGCCGGGTTGCGGCCCATGCGCGCCGGGCGCGCCTTGACCTGCAGGATGCCGAGGCCGGTGAGGCGGATCTTCTCGCCCTTCTTCAGGCGCTTGGTCACCGTCTCGACCAGGTCGTTCAGGATCGCTTCGGCAGCACGCTTGGAGAGCTCATGGCCCTCGGCGAGGCCGGCGGCGAGCTGCTTCAGGGTGACGGTCGGGATGGCCTTGGCCTTGGCGGCTGGGGCGGCCGGCGCCGCCGGCTTCTTGGCTGCCATGTTCGTGTGGCTCCTCATTGGACGGCGATCACCCTCGGGGGCGACCAGCACGGGGTTTCAGCGCCGCGACCGGCGCGGCGTATTGCGTGCTGTGGAAAGCCCAGGGAAACAAGCCTTTTCTGCATCCGATGCCTCGGAAACCCCTTCGTGGCGGGGGTTTGTGGCACCGATGCCCGATTCGCGGCTGGTTACCGGGGCGCTGCGGCGCTCCGCAAGACCTCAGTCGCGCCCGCGAATCGGGCCGCCGGCCATGCCGCACCGATGGCCGGCGGCGACCGCCGGGCGATTCGCGCGGCCGGTCGCCAGCAGCATCTCCTCCGCCTCGCGCTCTCGCGCGCCCTCCGGCAGATTGGGCATATGACCGCACCCATCATCCTCTGGTTCCGCCAGGATCTGCGGCTTGCCGACAATCCCGCCCTGGTCGCCGCGATGGCGGCGGGGCCGGTGCTCCCGGTCTTCGTGCTGGACGATGCCGCGGCGGGGGCATGGGCGCCCGGCGGCGCCGCGCGCTGGTGGCTGCACCATTCCCTGGCGTCGCTTGCCGTCGCGCTGAAGAAGCGCGGTGCACCGCTCCTGCTGCTGCGCGGCAGCGCCGAGACGCTGATCCCGGCCCTCGCCGTCGAGACCGGCGCGCAATCGGTGCAGGCCGGCCGTCTCTACGAGCCCTGGGCGCGACGGCGGGACCAGCGCGTGGCGGAGGCGCTGGAAGCGCTCGGCCGCAAGCTGGTGCTGCATAGCGCCGCCCTGCTGACGGAGCCGCACCGGGTGCGGAGCGGATCGGGCACGCCCTATGCGGTCTACACGCCCTTCGCCCGCGCCGTCATGGCGCTCGGGGAACCCGAGGCACCCTTGCCGGCGCCGTCCCGGATCGCGCCAGCAGACCGCCGGCCGGCGGGTGAGCGCCTGGACGGCTGGGGCCTGCTGCCGAGCCGGGACTGGGCAGGGGAATTCCCCGCGCAGTGGCAGCCCGGCGAAGCCGGCGCGACCACGCGGCTGGCGGCGTTCGCCGGACGCGTCGCGCGCTACGATGGGCAGCGGGACCTGCCCGCGACCGAAGGCACCTCCCGCCTGTCGCCGCATCTGCATTGGGGCGAGATCTCACCGCGCCAAGCCTGGCTTGCCGTGCGCGCGGCGTCGCCCGGCGCCGGCGCCGGCGCCGGCGCGGAGGTCTTCCTCAAGGAACTGCTCTGGCGCGAATTCTCCCACCATCTGCTCTGGCATCGGCCGGACATGCCGGAGGCGCCGCTGCGCCAGGAATTCGCCCGCTTCGACTGGCAGCCGAACCCCAGGCAGCGGCGCGCCTGGGAAAAGGGCGCGACCGGCTATCCCATCGTCGATGCCGGCATGCGCCAGCTCTGGCGCACCGGCTGGATGCACAACCGGGTCCGGATGATCGCCGCCAGCTTCCTCGTGAAGCACCTGCTGCAGCCCTGGCAGGACGGCGCGGCTTGGTTCTGGGACACGCTGGTCGATGCCGATCTCGCGAACAACAGCCAGAACTGGCAATGGGTGGCGGGCTGCGGTTCCGACGCCGCGCCCTATTTCCGGATCTTCAACCCGGTCCTGCAAGGCCGGAAATTCGACCCGGCCGGCGCCTATGTGCGCAGCTTCGTGCCGGAGATCGCGGCGCTGCCGGACGCGCATATCCACAGCCCCTGGGCCGCCCCCCCGGCCGTCCTGGCGCAGGCGGGCATCCGGCTCGGCCGCGACTATCCGATGCCGATCATCGACCATGCCGAAGCCAGGCAGCGCGCCCTCGACAGCTTCGCGGCGCTCCGGGCATGAGCTTCACCCGCGATTCCCTCCGCGCCCGCGGCTTCATCGGGCTGCGCATCGTCGGCGATGTGCATGGCGACGCGGCGGGTTTCGATGCCGCCTGTGCCGGGGCCGCCGCGGCGAGGCTGTTCGTGGTGCAACTGGGCGACCTGACCGACCATGGCCCCGACAGCCCGGCCGCGCTGCGCCGCATGTTCGCGCTGCTCGACGCCGAAGCCGGCCTGTTTCTGCTCGGCAACCATGACCACAAGCTGCGGCGGGCGCTGGCCGGCGCCACCATCCGCATGGATGCGGCGGGGCTCGCCCAGACCCTGCTGCAGATCGAGGCCGCGCCGGACGCGGCGGCACTGAAGGCCCGCACCATCGCGGAAGTCGCGCGCGCCCCCGCCTGGCTGCGCGCCGGCCCCGCCTTCTTCGTCCATGGCGGCTATCACGACGCGATGCTGCACCGGCCGCCGCCAGATGACGCCGGCGCCCGCAAGCCGGATGGCCCGGTGACCCGCGCCCTGTTCGGCGAAGTCACCGGCCGCATCCGGGCGGACGGCTTTCCGGAACGGCTGCACAACTGGGTGGAGCGCATTCCCGCGGGCCTGACCGTCTATTGCGGCCACGAACGCCGCAGCATGGATGGCCGGCCCTATGTGCAGCAGGGCGCGGCCGGCGGCAGCGCGGTCTTCCTCGACACAGGGGCCGGCAAGGGCGGGCATCTGAGTTGGATCGATCTTGGGCTGTAGGGTCAACGTATACGTCGACGGGGGAATGCATTCCCCGGCCGCTTCACCACAATTGCGGATTGCGCAGCATCGCCGCGATCTTCGCCGCCGCGGTGTCGAGCAGCTTCTCGCCCTTCTCCGCCGTCGCGGTACGGGCATCGCCGATCACCCCGCTTTCGGTGACGTCGCGGAAGGTGCGGCGGCGATAGAGTGCCGAGGGCTGGCCTTCGACCCGGGTGGTGTGCGGGCCATGCGCGGCGGGCAGGTTCTCGCGCCGGACGCCGGATGGCGCGATCGCCATGATCATCGAGGTCTCGGCTTCGCAGGCATGCATGAGGCTGGGCTGGGTTTCGAGGATCGGCGCGAAGGCATCGCCGACCAGGTGCCAGTAGGTGCCGGCGGCGACCGCGATGCCGAGCTCGATCGACAGCTCGGAGGCGGCAACGGCGACCGCTTCGGCATTGCCGCCATGGCCGTTGAGCAGCATCACGCGCTTGAACCCGCCACGGGCGGCGGAGCGGACGACGCCGCGGATGACGGCGAAGAAGGCGTCGTAGTCCAGGGTGACGGTGCCGCCGAAATCCATGTGGTGCTCGGCGAGGCCGGTCCAGATGCAGGGGGTGACGACCACCGGCTCCCCGGCGGCGGCGATGATCGCGGCGGTGCGGGCGGCGACCTCGGTGGCGCAGAGGATGTCGACCCCGGTCGCCAGATGCGGGCCGTGCTGCTCCAGCGAGGCGATCGGGATGATGACCAGGGCGCCGGCGGCGGCGCGGGCATTGAGCTCGGCGGCGGTCAGCCGCATCCATTCGGTGGTCTGGTCCATGGCCCGGGTCCTTGTGTGACAGGCGGCGATCCTGGGGCGCCGGCCGGGTTCGTCAATGGGCGGGCGACAGATGCGATCGCACGTGGCAGGATGCCGGACCATGCGACAACTGCTTCTGCTGCGGCACGCCAAGTCATCCTGGGATGACCCGCAGCTGCCTGACCACGCCCGCCCGCTGAATGCGCGCGGGCGACGCGCCGCCCATGCGATGGCGCGCGCGATGCAGGATCTCGGGCTGGCCCCCGACGTGGTGCTGGTCTCTTCCGCGCGGCGCACCCTGCAGACACTGGAAGCGCTGGGCAGCCTGCCGGACAGCCCGATCGTGACGCCGATGGACGACCTGTATCTGGCGCCCTGGACGCGGCTGCTCGACGCGCTGCGCAGCGTGCCGGAGACGGCCCGCAGCGTGCTGCTGCTGGGCCATAACCCAGGGCTGCACGACCTGGCGCTGGCCCTGGCCGGCCCGGCGGCGACGGCCGCTTCCCCCATCGCCCGGCGCCTGGCGGAGGCTTATCCGACCGCGGCGCTGGCCGAATTCTCCATTGCCCTGCCCTGGCGGCTGCTCGATGAGGGCGGCGGCCGGCTGGTGCGCTTCATGTTGCCCGCCGACCTGCCCGAAATGGCAGCCTGAGAGGATCACAATGTCTGCCCGCGCCGGCACCGAGATGCCGATTCCCGATGCGACCCCTGTTGCGGCGCCGGAACCGCCTGCCCCGCCCCCCTTCACGATCGAGCTGGCCCTGCCGGTCGAGGCCGCCGCGCGGCTGACCCGGCTGCCGGTGGTCGCGGCGCGGCGCCTGGCGCGCAGCCGTGGCGGGAACGAGACATTGCTCTGGTTCGACACGCCGCAGGGGACGCTCGCGGCCGCCGGCCTGGCGCTGGAACAGCGGGCGCGCGGGGTCAGGCAATTGCTGGTCACGCTGCCCCCGGCCGGCACCTTCTGGCATCCCGGCCTGCCGCCGCTGCCCTCCTCCGACCCGATGCCGGAGGCCGCGGAGGCCGGGCCGCTGGTGGCACAGGCCGCCTTCCACGGACGCAAGCTGAGCTTCGCCCTGTCCGACCCGGCTGGTGAGGTCGAGGCGGTGCTGCTGAACGGCAAGCTGCGCGCCGTCGCCGATGAGCATCCGGTGGCGCGGCTGGCCCTGAGCGGCCCGGTCCCGGCCGTGCTGGCGGTCGCGCGCGAGATCGCGGCCGAAGTGCCGGCCCTGCCGCCGGCGCATGCGCTGGCCGAACAGGCCCGGGCGATCGCCCAGGGCGATACGCCGCGGCTGCGGCGCCGGGGCGCGCCCGACCCGGTCGATGCCGCGACGGTGGAGGACGCGCTGGCGCTCGCCATCGGGCATCTGGCCGAAGCGGTGCTGGCGCTCGCCCCCGGGGCGCGCGCCGATGCGGGGCCGGAGGCGGTGCATCAGATGCGGGTCGGGCTGCGCCGGATGCGCTCCGTCCTGAAGCTGTTCCGCAAGGCCGCCGACGGGCCTGCGCCGAAGGCGCTGGAGGCCGGGCTGAAGGTCCTGCTCGGCTATCTCGGCCCCGCACGGGACTGGGATGTCTTCACCCTGGGAATCGGCCGCGCGATCGGCGAGGCGATGCCCGAGGAACGCGCCGTGGCGGCGCTGCTGGAAGCCGCCGAGGCACGCCGCCAGGCCGCCTACGCGGCATTGGAACGCTTCCTCGCTTCGGCCGATTACCGGCTGCTGGCCTGGGAACTGACCGGCTTCGTCGCCGCCCGGCGCTGGCGCGATGAAGCGTCGGAGGAGGCTCTGGCGCTGCTCGCCACCCCGTTGCCCAGCTTCGCGGAGACGCTGCTCGAGAAGCGCTGGCATGGCCTCGCCGAGGATGGCGCGGCGATGGCGGAGATGGATGACGGGCGGCTGCACGAGATGCGGCTCGACGCCAAGCGCCTGCGCTATACGGCCGAGCTCTTCGCGCCGCTCTGGCCCGGGCGGCGGTCGCGGCGCTTCCTCAAGCGCCTGGCCGAGGTGCAGGAAGCGCTCGGCCTGGCCAATGACGCGGTGGTGGCCGGCGCGCTGGCCGCCAGCCTGGCCAATGGCAAGGCGGATCGGGCCTATGCCATCGGGATCGTGACCGGCTGGGCCCGCGCCCGGGTCGGCAAGGTGCGGCGCGAGGCGACCGAAACCTGGGAAGCGCTTGACGCTGCCGGGACCTTCTGGTAGCCGCCCGAATCACTGTTCAATAGCCGGGAACGGGGTTCCACGACCGTCCCGTGCACAGCCGAGCCGCCTCTGCGAATGATTCTGCCGAGACGACGTATCTTCCGGCCTGCGCGTACGCCCCGCCGCATCGGTGGCGGGTTGCTCGCGGGTATTGGCCTGGCGGCGATCGGGTCGCTGGCCGTGGCCATCGGCCTGCCGACCGACCTGTTCGGATCCGCCCCGACAGAGAGCGAGTGGCGGGCGGCCGCGCATGACGTGCGCATCGTCGATGGCGAGACGCTGCGCCTGGGCGACCGGATCCTCCGCCTGTCCGGGCTGGCGGCGCCGCAGCGCGGCCAGGCCTGCCGCGATGCGCGCGGCGGCGGCTTCGATTGCGGCGATGCGGCGGCGGACGCCCTGGCGCGGCTGATCGGCGGCCACGATCTGACCTGCCGCATGCAGGGGCATGACAGCTTCGGCCGCGGCCTCGGCGTCTGCACCGCCGCGGAGACGGAGTTGAACGCGGCGCTGGTCGGGAATGGCTGGGCGATGGCCAGCGGCCGCGACCGCCCGGACCTGCGCCCGCAGCAGGCCGAGGCGCGGCGGATGGTGCGCGGCCTGTGGGCCGCCGCCGCAGCGCCGCCCGGCTGGCACTGATCACCCGATCAGGGTCCGCGCATCCTCCCGCAGGTCGAAGACCACCCTTTCGCCGCTCCAGGCGCCCCGCCCATAGAGGATCGGGCGCCCTTCCAGATCCGCATCGACCCGGGTGACCACCAGCACCGGCGCGGCTTCCGGCTGGCGCAGGCCCTGGGCTTCCTCCGGCGTCGGCAGCCGGGTCTCGACCCGGGTCCAGAGCCGTGTGTAGTCGCGCACGCCGAAATGCGCGAAGGTGCCCGTGTAGGTCGCATTCCCGGCCAGGATCCGGAGAAAGTCGGGAAAGCGCCGGGCCGGCAGCCAGATGCTGGCGATCTCGATCGGCACGCCGTCGGCGGTGCCGATGCCGCGCCGGTGCGCGACCGGATCGCCGGGCGCTATGCCGAGCGCTTCCGCCACCTCCGCCGACGCCGCGATCACCTCCTCATGCAGCCCTTGCCGGCCCGGGTCGTAGCCGCGCTCGATCAGGTTGCGGGAAAAGCGGGTGCGGCTGGAGATGGCATAGATCAGCACGTCGCGGTGCACGAAGGTGCCACGCCCCTGCTCCGCCCGTACCAGGCCGCGCCGTTCCAGGCTGGCGATCGCCTGGCGCACGGTGAAGCGGCTGACGCCGAAGCGGGCCATCAGCTCCGGCTCGGTCGGCAGGCGCTCACCCGGCTTCCAGGTGCCGGCATCGATCCCTTCGGCGAGCGCCGTCGCGACCTGGTGCCAGAGCGCGGTGCCGCGCTTGCGCGCAAGGCTCACGGGTCGCGACGGACGCAGCGGAACAGCAGCTTGCTGATCGCCGGGTAGTCCAGCGCATCGGTCAGCTTCGGGTAGTAGCGGCGGTCCTTGTGGGCGGGGGTAAAGCCGTCATAGCCGAAGCGGCGCACCGACACCTCGAAGCCGGCCGCGGCGAAGGCGGTGGCGTAGTCGTCCGGGCTGCGGTCCTGCAGCGGGGCATTGGTGCTGCCGCCGATCAGATCCTGCCAGGCGGGCCAGAGCGGGTTCTCGGTGTGGCAGCCGGTCACCGCGTAGTAGACACCGCCCCGGCGCAGGGCGGCGTGCATGCCGGCGGCATGCGCGGCCAGGTCGGGCAGCAGGTAGACCACCTCGTAGCTGAAGGCGATGTCGAAGCTGCCCGGCCAGGCGGTGAGGTCGGATGCGGCCTCATAGGCGACCGGCACCACGCCCGCCAGGTCGCGGGCGGCGGCGATCGACGCTTCCGCGATATCCACGCCGAGCCCGCGCCGGAAGGGCTTCAGCGCGTGCAGCAGGCGCAGGAAGCCGCCGCGATTGCAGCCGAAATCGAGCACGTCGCGGGTGGAGAGATCGGTCTCCGGCACGATGTCGATGAAATGGCGCCAGAGCGGGCGATGGCTTTCCTCCATCGCCGGTTCGCGCGCCGCATCGGCGTGCCAGGTCGCGTAGGAAAGCTGTGTGCCGCTCATCGCCATGGTTCCATCGTCTCGATGGCCGGAGGCTAGGCGGCGGCGCCCCGGCCAGGCGTGACGGTTGCTGGAAATCATACGGACGACTGGACTATGGAGTAATATTCATGCCCATCCGCCTGGCGGATTGCATGCCCGCCGTTTGCCAAACCCGCGGCGCTGCCGATATCTTGCAGCGCATCACGCGATGGCGCCCGGGCGTCCTCGCGGACCAGTGAGCATCCCTGCTGAGGAACGACGCCATGAGCAATCCGGCCACCGGATCCGTCACCATTACGCTCGACGGCAGCAACCGAAGCCTGTCCCTGCCGCTGATTGGCGGCACCCTCGGGCCGCAGGTGGCGGATATCCGCAAGCTCTACAACGAGCTCGGCATCTTCACCTTCGACCCCGGCTATGGCGGCACGGCAGCCTGCGACAGCAAGATCACCTACATCGACGGCGATGAGGGCATCCTGCTGTATCGCGGCTATCCGATCGAACAGCTGGCCGAGCAGAGCGACTTCATCGAGATCGCGTATCTGCTGATGAACGGCGAGCTGCCGAACGCGGCCGAGCTGAAGGAATTCGAAACCGGCGTCACGCGGCACACCATGCTGCATGAGCAGATCCGGAACTTCTTCCAGGGCTTCCGCCGCGACGCGCACCCGATGGCGGTGATGTGCGGCGTGGTCGGTGCGCTGGCCGCCTTCTATCACGACAACCTCGACATCCACGACCCGGAGGTGCGCCGCATCGCCGCCTTCCGGCTGATCGCGAAGGTGCCGACCATCGCGGCCTGGGCGTACAAGTATTCGCACGGCCAGCCCTTCGTGTACCCGCGCAACGACCTCGGCTACGCGGCGAACTTCCTCTACATGCTGAACTCGGTCCCGGCCGAGCCCTACGAGGTCAGCCCGGTCCTGTCGCGCGCCATGGACCGCATCCTGGTCCTGCACGCCGATCACGAGCAGAACGCCTCGACCTCCACCGTCCGCCTGGCCGGCTCGACCGGGGCGAACCCCTTCGCCTGCATCGCCGCCGGCATCGCGGCGCTCTGGGGCCCCGCGCATGGCGGCGCCAACGAGGCGGTGCTGAAGATGCTGGGCGAGATCGGCCACGCCAAGAATATCCCGGCCTTCATCGAGAAGGTGAAGGACAAGAACTCCGACGTGAAGCTCATGGGCTTCGGGCACCGGGTCTACAAGAACTTCGACCCGCGCGCGAAGATCATGAAGGAGACCTGCCACGAGGTCCTGGCCGAACTCGGCGTCAAGGACGAGCCGCTGCTCGACCTGGCGATGGAGATGGAGCGGATCGCGCTGTCCGACGATTACTTCATCAGCCGCAAGCTCTACCCGAACGTCGATTTCTATTCGGGCATCATCCTGAAGGCCATGGGCATCCCGACCAGCATGTTCACCGTGATCTTCGCGGTGGCGCGCACCGTCGGCTGGGTGAGCCAGTGGAAGGAGATGATGGAGGATCCGGCGCAGCGTATCGGCCGCCCGCGCCAGATCTACACCGGCGCCGGCACCCGCGACTTCGTGCCGCTCGCCAAGCGCGGCTGAGCGGATCGCCGCAGGGCGTATGCCCGAGGGCGTGAAGCCGCTCAGCGCACACGCGACGAGCGGACCGCCGCAGGGTGCAAGCCCGAAGGTGTGAATGGTGATCGCCGCAAGGCGTGGAAGGCCCGCCGGGGATGACCCGGCGGGCCTTTTCGCGCTCCGGCGCCGGTGCCGATGGGGCGTGTTTCACTTTCGCGGCCAGGGCCATTGGCTTATCATTCCGGGGTTGCCTCACCTGGAGAGCGCCCCGATGCGATGGCCGCCGGTCCTGGCCAGCCTGCTGATGCTGCTGGCGCTGCATGCCCCGCTGGCGGCACAGGAATCGCGCGGCATCACCATGGAACGCCGCGTCGCGCTGGTGATCGGCAACCAGGATTATCGTGATATCCGCAAGCTGGAGAATTCGGTCGCCGATGCCCGCGCCATGGCGGCGCAGCTTCGCGAGCGCGGCTTCCAGGTCTTCGACGGCTATGACCTCGACCGCCGCGGCATGAACCGGCTGATCGCGGATTTCGAGGCATCCCTCGCCGCACGCACCATCGCGGTCGCCTATTACGCCGGCCATGGCGTGCAGGTCGGCGCCGGCAATGTGCTGATTCCGGTCGATGCCACCGCGCAGACCGAGCGCGAACTGACCGAGGACGGCATCCGTCTCTCCGAATTGATGGAGCGCATGGCGGCGGCCAATTCGGCGGCCTCCGGTGGCTTCAATCTGCTGATCGTCGATGCCTGCCGGGACAATCCCTTCCGCAACCAGGGCCGTTCGGTGGGCGTCTCGCGCGGCCTGACCGCGACCGGCAGCAGCGGCGTGATGGTGCTCTACGCCGCCGGCACCAACCAGCAGGCGCTGGACCGCCTCGGCGCTGATGACCGCGACCCGAACGGCCTGTTCACCCGGGTCCTGCTGCGCACGATGCGCACCCCCGGCATGCCGGTGCGGGAAGTGATCGGCCGTGTCCGGACCGAGGTCGCGACGGCGGCCCGCCGGGTCGGGCATGACCAGACGCCGGCGATCTATGACGAAGCGATCGGGGATTTCGTCTTCACCCCGGCAGCCGCGCCGGCGACGCCGCCCGTCGCGACCCCGGCGCCCGGCCCGGCCTTCGCGCCCGCCGCCCCGGCGGTGCCGACCTTCGACCGCGACGCGCTGGCCTGGCAATCGATCGCCGGCAGCCGCAGCACCGCCGATTTCCAGGCCTATCTGGAAGCCTTCCCGAGCGGCGCCTTCGCGCCGCTGGCGCGCAGCCGCATCGCCACCCTCGCCGCCCCCGCGGCACCGGCCGTGGCCGGGCCGGCCGTCGCCCCGCCGCCACCGATCTCCGGGCCACGACCAACCCAGGAAGCGGCGCGGACGCCGCCACCTCCGACCCTGCCGCCGCTCAACCTGCCGACCATCAAGCCGCTCGCGCTGCCGCCCCTGCCGTCCCGGGCCGCGGCCAGCCCGCCGCCGCCGGCCGGCGCACCCGGTGGCAAGCCGCCGCCGCTGGCCGCCGTCGCTACCAGCCGTGGCCTGCCGGACAGCAAGCCGCCGCCGCTGCGTTGAGACGGACGCCCCGGATAGCCGCGGAATGAACATCCGCCTGGGCATGCTGACCCCAAGCTCCAACACGGTGCTGGAGCCATCGACCGCCCGGTTGCTGGCCGGGCTGCCGCGCGTCACCGCGCATTTCCAGCGGCTTCGGGTGCTGCAGATCGGGCTTGATCCCGCGCTTTCGGCGCAGTTCGACACCGGGCCGATGGTCGCGGCGGCCGAATTGCTGGCCGATGCCAGGGTCCACGCCCTTTGCTGGAACGGCACCTCCGGCGCCTGGCTGGGGACGGAGGCGGACCACGCCATCTGCGCCGCCGTGGCGGGCGCGACCGGCATCCCCTGCACCACCGCGACGCTCGCCCTGCATGATGCGCTGGTCGCGCTGTCGGCGACACGCGTCGGGCTGGTCACGCCCTATGTCGCGGAGGTGCAGGCCGCGATCATCGCCCGCCTGGCCGCGCGCGGTATCACGACCATCGCCGAACGCCATCTGGAAGACCCCGGCAACTACAGCTTCGCCGAGCATCCGGCCAGCCGCGTGGACGCCCTGGTGCGGGAGGTCGCGGCGGCGCGGCCCGAGGCCGTCATCATCCATTGCACCAATTTCCGCGGCACCGACGGCGCGGCGGCGATCGAGGCCGAGACCGGCGTCCCGGTGCTGGACAGCATCGCGGTCGCACTCTGGGGTGCGATGCGGGCCGCCGGGGCGCCGACCGCGCCGCTGGCGGCGCATGGCAGGGTCTTTGGCCTCGGGATGGCTTGACAGGCTTGGCTTGACCCGTCAGGGCCGCGCGACCATGTTGCGGCCCGCCCCACACATCAAGAGGTCCGATGTCTAAAGAGGATATGATCGAATTCAGCGGCCAGGTTGTTGAGCTCCTGCCCAACGCCATGTTCCGCGTGAAGCTGGACAACGAGCACATGGTGCTCGCGCATACGTCCGGAAAGATGCGCAAGAATCGCATCCGCGTGCTCGCCGGAGACCGGGTGAACGTCGAGATGACGCCCTACGACCTGACCAAGGGCCGCATCACCTTCCGCTTCAAGTAAGAACCTGAGTACGCGCATGCGCCCGCCGCTGGTGCTCGCGTCCGCGAGCCCGCGCCGGCTGGAACTCCTGGCGCGAATCGGCATCACGCCGGACCGTACCGTTCCCACCGACATCGATGAAACGCCGCGCAAGGCCGAATTGCCGCGCGCCCTGGCCACGCGCCTGTCGCTGGCCAAGGCCGAGGCCGCCGCGCAGCCTGACGCCCTGGTGCTCGCCGCCGATACGGTGGTGGGCGTGGGCCGGCGCATCCTCGGCAAGCCCGCCGACGCCGCGGAGGCACGGCGCTTCCTGGAACTGCTGTCCGGGCGGCGGCACCGGGTTTCCACCGGGGTGGTGCTGGCGCTGCCTGACGGGCGGCGGCTGAAGCGCCTGGTCGAAACCACGCTCGCCTTCCAGCGCCTGACGTCGCAGCAGATCGAAGCCTATGTCGCCGGCGGCGAATGGCAGGGCAAGGCCGGCGGCTATGCCATCCAGGGCAGCGCGGAGATGTTCGTCCGCTTCCTGTCCGGCAGCCATTCGAACGTCGTCGGGCTGCCGCTGTTCGAAACGGCGCAACTGCTGCGGGGCGCCGGCTGGCTCACGCCATGACGCGGGAGATCCGCGTCGCCGTCTCCCCCGGCGAATGGCGCACCGCGCTGATCGAGGATGGCCGGCCGGTCGAATTCTGGGTGGAGCGCCCGGCCCGGCCGGATGGCGTCGGCGACCTGGTGCGGGTGCGGGTCGCGGCGCTGGCCCCTGCCATGGCCGGCGCCTTCTGCACCCTGCCCGGCGACGTCACGGGCTTCCTGCCGGAAAGCGAAGCAGGCCAGGCCAAGGCCCCGATCGCGAAGCAGGTGAGTGAGGGTATGGCGATCGCGGTGCGGGTCACCCGCGCCGCGCAAGGCGGCAAGGGACCGCGCCTGACCGCCCGGCTGACGCCGGAGGAAGCCGGTTTCGCTGCTGCGGCGGAGGCCGGTGCACCGCGCCTGCTGCGCCGGGGCAGGCCGGCCGCGCTGCGGCTGGCGGCGCGCTTCCCGGCGGCGCCGCTGCTCTGCGATGGGCTGGCGCTCGCCGCCGCCTGGGGCGTGCCGCCGCTGCGCGGGCACGCCTTCGACGACGAGTTGGAGGCTGGCTTCGACGAGGCCTGCGGGCCAGCCGTGCCGCTGCCGGGCGGCGGCCGCATGAGCATCCACCCGACGCCCGCGCTGGTCGCGATCGATGTTGATGCCGGCAGCGCGGCCGGCGCCCGCGGCGACGCGCTGCCGGCACTGAACGCCGCCGCGATCGCGCAGGCGGCGCGGCAGATCCGGTTGCGCAACCTGGCCGGCGCCATCCTGGTCGATGTCGCCGGCCTGCCCGCGAAGAAGCGCGCCGCGCTGGCCGAGCCCTTCGCCGCCGCGCTGGCGCCCGATCCGCTGGCGCGGCTGATCGGCGTGACCGGCCTCGGGCTGGTCGAGATCCAGCGCGCCCGCGTCCATGCGCCGCTGCATGAGGTCATGGCCGGGCCGCTGGCCGCCGGCCTGGCCGCGCTGCGCGCGGCGGGGCGGGAAGCGGCATCCCGCGGTGGCGCCCGGCTGGCACTGCGGGCGGTGCCAGCGGTCATCGCCGCGCTCCGCGACCTGCCCGGCGCGCTGGAGGCCTATGCCGGCGATGCCGGCTTCCCGCTGGCGCTGCGGCCGGATGCCACGGCGGCCGGCTGGACGATCGAGGAGAGCGACGATGGCCGATGAACCGCGCCCCTGCCCCATCTGCGGCAAGCCGCAACAGCCGCGCACGCGCCCCTTCTGCTCGCCCCGCTGCGCCCAGATCGACCTTGGGCGCTGGTTCACCGGCGATTACGCGGTCCCGGCCGACCCGACACCCGGCGAGGACGACGACGGGCGGGAGTGACTCTGCGCGGCGTGGCCGCGAATGCGCCGCCTTGCGTTTATCTATTGATATCATTGATTTTTTCTCGCCCATGCCAGCTTCCGGAGCCGTGCGGCGACCGGTAGCATCGGGCGCATGAAGCGCCTCTCCGACCTCACCGAAGCCGAAGTCCTGGCACTCGCCATCGCGAATGAGGAGGAGGATGCGCGCATCTACGCCGCCTTCGCGATGCGGCTCCGCGCCCTCTACCCGGCCTCCGCCGCCGTCTTCGACGGCATGGCGCAGGAGGAGCAGCGCCATCGCGGGCTGCTGCTCGAGCTATACGGGCGGAAATTCGGCAGCGAGCTGCCCTATGTCACCCGCGCCGATGTGCGTGGCTTCCTGAAGCGGCATCCGCTCTGGCTGGCCGAGGATCTGCGCATCGAGGCCGTGCGCCGCCAGGTCGGCGTGATGGAGCTGGAGGCGGCGCAATTCTACGCCCGGGCCGCGACGGAGGCCCGCGACATCGAGGTCCGCCGCCTGTTCGGCGACCTCGCGCTGATCGAGCAGAAGCATGAGGTCCTGGCCGAGCACCTGACCGAGACGCATCTGACCGAGACTGCCCGCGGGCAGGAGGATGCGGTCGCCCGCCGCCTCTATGTGCTGCAGATCGTGCAGCCGGGGCTGGCCGGGCTGATCGACGGATCGATCTCCACCCTGGCGCCGATCTTCGCCGCCGCCTTCGCCACCCATGATTCCGGGGATGCCTTCCTCGTCGGGCTGGCGGCCTCGCTCGGCGCCGGCATCAGCATGGGCTTTGCCGAGGCGCTCTCCGACGATGGCAAGCTCAGCGGCCGCGGGCATCCTCTCCTGCGCGGCATCGTGTGCGGCCTCATGACCACCATCGGCGGCATCGGCCATACCCTTCCCTACCTCATTGGCAACTTCCACGCGGCGACCAGCGTCGCCATCGGCGTGGTCGTCGTCGAACTCGTCATCATCTCCTGGATTCGCTACCGCTACATGGATTCGCCGCTCCTCGCCGCCACCTTGCAGATCATCGGCGGCGGCCTGCTCGTCTTCCTTGCGGGCTGGCTGATCGGCGCGGGTTAACGCGAAATGCGGTACCGGCTGCGCATAGCGGCAGCCTATCGAAGCTGGA
>DASYDR010000268.1:0-5015 GCA_036499545.1 Roseomonas sp.
CGCTACGGTGACAACATGGCAGATGGCAATCTCCTGCACGAATAAATACCAGAACTTCTGAATCCGTCCCTCACCTTTCCCCTTGCATCCCTCCACCGCGCACTGGACAGGCGCGAATATGGAGGGCCCGATGGCACGCGACGCCGACACCATCCTTGCCGATGCCGAAACCGTCGCGCGCCAGGCGAAAGCGGTGCTCGACCAGCCCGGCCTGCAGCGCGCCTTCGCGCAGCTCGAAGCGCAATACCTCACGCAGATCCGCCACTCCGATCCCGCCCATGGGCAGCCGGAGCGGGAAAGCGCCTTCCTGATGCTGCGCGCGCTCGATGCGCTGCGCGCTGATCTTGCCGCGGCCGCTGCCGGCGCCGCCATCGCTCACCGCAACCTCCGGTTCGCCGCGAACCGCCAGCGCAGGAGCTGACATGCCCTCCGACATCACCACGATGCCCGACACGCCCGCGCCGGGCACCGGCCTGGACAGTGCCGCCGCCAGCATCGCCGATCTCCTGGCCCGCGACAGCGGAGAGCCAGGCGTTTCGGCGGCACGGCAGCCGCGGGCCACGGCGCCCGCGGCCGATGCGCCGCCATCCGATCCCGAAGGCGAGACGCCGATCGCGGCTGAGGAGTTGGATCCGGAGCTCGAGATCGATGCCGAGGCGGATGCGGCCGAGGACGCGGATGATGCCGCGGAACCCGACACCGCGCAGACGCTGGTCACCATCGAGATCGACGGCAAGGAACAGCGGCTGCCGCTGGCGGAAGTGACCCGCGGCTATCTCCGCCAGGCCGACTACGCGCGCAAGACCCAGGCGCTCGCCGCCGAGCGGCAATCCTTCGGCGAGGAAGCGGGCGCCGTGCGGCAGGAACGCCTGCAATACGCGCAGCTCCTGCCCGCCCTCGCCTGGCAGATCCAGCAGATGCAGGGCCCGGAGCCGGATTGGGCGCGCCTGAAGGAAGACGATCCGGTCGGCTACATGCTGCAGCGTGACGAATGGCGCGATCGCCAGGCCCGCGTGGACGCGGCGCGGCAGGAATATGAGCGGGTGCGCGAAGCAGAGGCGATCGCCACCGATGATGCGCTGCGCACCAGGCTGCGGGATGAAGGCGCGCTGCTGGTCCAGGCCATGCCGGCCTGGCGCGACCGCGAACGCCGCGATGCCGATCGGGCCCGGGTGCGGGATTATGGCCGCAAGCTCGGCTGGTCGGAGGCGGAGCTGTCCTCCGTCACCGATCATCGCGCCGTGCTCGTCCTCTACAAGGCGATGCAATACGACGCGGCGATGCAGAAGCGGCTGTCGCCGGCACCGCCGCGGCCGCGGGCGCCGGCGCCGCAACCCGGCGCGCAGCGCCCGCCCGCGTCCCGCCAGGTCGCCGAGCTGACGCGCGCGAAGCAGCGCCTGGCGCAATCCAACAGCCTGCGCGACGCGCGGGCCGTCATCGAACAACTCCTCTGACGGAGAGACAGGCCATGGCCAAGGTCACCAACGCCTTCACCACCTACGGCGCCAAGGGCAACCGCGAGGATCTCGCGAATGCCATCTACAATATCGATCCGACCGATCGCCCCTTCATGACGGCGATCGGCACCCGCGGTGCGACCAACGTCCAGTTCGACTGGCAGACGGAAAACCTGCCCGCCGTCAACAAGGCGAACCGGAAGGAGGAAGGGTTCGAGCTGACGCGCAGCGCCGCGCAGCCGACCGTGCGGCGCGCCAATGTGTGCCAGATCTCGACGCGGGATGCGACCGTCTCGGGTTCCCAGGAACGGGCGGATGCCGCCGGCAAGCGGGGCGAGATGGCGCACCAGATCGCGCTGTCCGGCAAGGCGCTGCTGCGCGATATGGAGAGCATCCTGGTCGGCGAACAGGCGCGCAACAATGGCGACGACGCGACGCCGACCGCGCGCGCGACCCGTGCCTTCGAGCACTGGCTGACCACCAATGCCGGCTATGGCACCGGCGGCGCCAATCCGGTGAGCGAGACCGCCGCGATCACCAACGGCACGCTGCGCGCCTTCAGCGAGACGCTGCTGGCGGATGCCATCCAGGAAACCTACGAGAATGGTGGCGAGCCGACCTTGCTGATGATGGGCCCCTACGCGAAGCGCAAGTTCAGCGGCTTCGCCGGGCGCCAGAACAGCCGGGTGAAGATCGACGCGGATGAGATCGTGGCCGCGGCGGATTTCTACCTGTCCGATTTCGGGGAGCTGAAGGCGGTGCCGTCGCGCTGGCAGCGGCCGCGCACCGTGTTCGGCATCGATCCGGAATACGCGAAGGTCGCCTATTACCGGCGGCTGAAGACCGATGACATCGCGAAGATCGGCGATGCCGAGACCAAGATGCTGGTCAGCGAGTACGGGCTCGAGGTCTCCAACGAAGCCGCGCATTTCAAGATCGCCGATATCGCACCCTCGGCCGCCGAGGAGCCGTGACGGCGCAAGGGCGGCGGGCGCGCGCGGCGCCCGCCGCCGCCCATTCCGGAAGCGGGGGACAGCATGGCGACGCGGCAGCACATCTATGACCGGCATGGCGGCATCCTGCGCACGCTGGTCTGGAATCCGGCGGAGACGGAAAGCCGCCAGGGCGGCGCCATGCATTTCGTCACCCGGCAGGATTGCGACGGCATCCTCGCGGCCAACCGGCGCGATACCGAAGCCGATCAGCGCGGACGCGATTTCCGCTTGGCGGCGCGGGTGCCGCTGACCGTGATCGACCGCGCGATGCGCGAAGGCTGGATGAACGACCGCGCGGCCTGGCGGCGCTGGCTGAATGACGGCGCCAATGCCGGCTTCCGCGTGTGGCAGGGGCGCGTCTGATGGCACTGTCGGACTATGCCGAGCTGCAGGAAAGCATCGCGTCCTGGCTGAACCGCCGCGACCTCACCGCGCGGATCCCGGATTTCATCCGGCTGGCGGAGGACGACATCAACACCCGGCTGCGGGACCGGCGCATGCATCGCCATGTCGACGCGCTGATCACCGACCAGCCGGTGGCATTGCCGGAGGATTGGCTCGAAGCGGTGCGGCTGACGCCCAAGGGGCGGCACCGGCCGCTGAGCCTGGTCACGCTGGACCACATCCAGGCGCTGCGCGGCCGCCGGCCGCCATCCGACGCGCCGGCGCCGGAATACTGGGCGGAGGCCGGCATGCCGCAGTGCTTCGCCATCGCCGGCACGGTGATCGAGTTCTTCCCGATGCCGGCGCAGCCGGTGACGGTGGAGATGGTCTATGTCCAGCGACTGCCGCGGCTGGGCGCGGAGGCGCCCGGCAACTGGCTGCTACGCGAGGACAGCGCCATCTACCTCTATGGCAGCCTCGCGCAGGCGGAGCCCTATCTGAAGAACGACGAGCGCCTGGCGGTCTGGGCCGGCCTCTACACCGATCGTGTCAACAACCGCAATGCAGCGTCGGAGGCCGCGCGGTTCAGCGGCGGCCCGCTGCGGCGGGTGCACAGGGGATTCCGCTGATGCCCGGCTTCACGAACTACCTGGAGGAGAAGCTGATCCGGCATACCTTCGGCGGCGCGGCCTTCGCGCAGCCGGCGGGGATCCATGCCAGCCTGTTCACCACGGCGCCCGGGGAGACCGGCGGCGGCACGGAGGTTTCCGGCGCCGGCTATGCGCGGTGTCCGGTTGCCATGTCCTTCATCCTCGATGCCGGCTCGGGCCGCTGGATCGCGAGCAATGCCGTGACGGTGCTGTTCCCGGTCGCCGGTGCCGGCGGTTGGGGAACGGTCACCTGGTTCGCCCTGTTCGATGCGGCGACCGGCGGCAACATGCTGGCCTATGCGCAGCTCACCGACCCGGCATCCGGCTTTGTCACGCCGATGCCGAAGGCGGTCGATTACGGCGACGCGATCCGGTTCGAACCGGCGGCGCTGCAGGTGGCGCTCGACTGATGCCCATCACCGGCAGCACCCGCCCCTTCGGCGCCGGGCCGTTCGGCTTCGCGGCATTCGGCAGCTGGCGCATCGACCGCGCCGGCGCGCGCGCGCCGGCCGATGGCGCCGCGGGCGGTGGCGTGCTGCGGTCGCGGCGGGGCATGGGCCGGGCCGCGGCGGCCTCCGCGACCATGGGCGGCATGCTCAACCCGAAGGCCGCTGGTGGCGCGCTGGCGGCGGCCAGCGGCGCGGCCGGCGGCATCCGTCGCGATGGCAGCCGCGGTGCTTGGCTGGTCGCGTTCAGCGATACGGCCGGTGGCGCCTTCCCGATGCGCGGCGGCTTCGGTCAGGCCGGTGCGGCATCCGCGCTGCGCGGCCGCCTGCGGTTGCTGTGGGACCGGCCGGACGACGCGCCCGCGGACGCCATCTGGAACCCCGTCGCGCCCGGCGGCAGCGGCCCCTGGCAGCCCATCCCCATGCCTGGCGCGCCGGTCTGGCAGCCGCGGCAGCCCCCGGAGATCTGAGCCATGGCAGACGCCTTCACCCCGACGCTCAATCTCACGAAGCCGGAGATCAACCAGAGCATCAACACCTGGGGCAACAAGCTCAACGGCGACATGGACCTGCTCGACCAGTTCGCACAGGAGACGCAGGCGGATGTCGCGGATCTGCAGGACCGGGTGGAAGCGCTGGAGGCCGTCGCGGTCCCCGCCGGGCTGATCGCGATGTGGAGCGGGGCGGAAAATGCGGTGCCGGCGGGCTGGGCGCTCTGCAACGGCAGCAACGGCACGCCGAACCTGCGGGACAAGTTCGTCGTGGCGGCCGGGCCGACCCGGGGCGTGGGCACGACGGGCGGCGCCGACAGCCAGACGGTCGGGACCAGCGCCGCCGGCGCCCATGCGCATGGCGGTGCCACGGCGGGCACCGCGATCAGTGAAGCGCAGATGCCGCCGCACCAGCATGGGGGGAGCACGGATGCGCAGGGTTATCACGCGCACAACGTTCCCAATGCGGTTGGTCCAGTCGGCGCATCTATCCTACAAGGCGGCTCAGCCTATAATTGGGCTACGACTACCCTGAGCACCGAAGCGGGCGGCGTTCATGTGCACAACATTGCCACGGACTTCCGCGGTGGTG
>DASYDR010000269.1:0-12370 GCA_036499545.1 Roseomonas sp.
TCCGCGCGACATCGAAGCCGATCTGGCGGCCAGGCGGGTGGTCATCGCGAACCTTTCGCGCGGCGTGCTGGCGGACGCCGCGGCGCGCTATCCGTTGCGGGTGCTGCTGATCACCGCGCCGGCCGAACTCCGCGCCGCGCGGCTGGCGGCGCGCGGGCGGGAGGATGCGGCGGATGTCGCGGCCCGGCTGGCGCGGGAAGCGCCGCTGCCGGACGGGCTCGACGTCGCGACCGTGATGAACGACGCGACGCCGGAAGATGGCGCCGCGCGGGTGCTGGATGCGCTCGAGCGGATCGCCGAAGGGCGGTATCGCCCGGAGGCGTGAATCCGCTCGTCAGGGATGCGCTTGAGCGGATCGCCGAAGGGCGGTATCGCCCGGAGGCGTGAATCCGCTCGTCAGACTAACCGCGCAGCGGAAGACGCTGGGCGATAAGGAAGGGCGCGCCGGACGCCGCCTGGGTGAAGAGGCAGAGTTCCCGCACCTGCCGGGCGCGCGCCGGCAGATCGCCCAGGAAATCGGTCACCGCGGGTTCGATAACCGCGCGCGTCTCGTCCGGCAGGCGGCCGGTCAGCGTGCCGTGGAACTGGAAATCCTCGAAGACCAGGTGATAGCCCCAGCGGTCGAGATTGGCGCGCTGCCGCTCGCTCAGCCGTTCCGGCCGGCGGCGGGCGATCTCCGCATCCGTCAGGGCGGCCCGATGCGGTTCCAGCGCCCGCACGCAGGCAGCGGCGAAGGCATCGAGCGCGGGGCAGGGCTCGCTTTCGACCAGCGCCAGGAAGCCGCGCAGGTTGCGCACCACCAGCGGCGGCAGGGCGAAGGGGGCGGTTTCCGCCGCCAGCGCTTCCGCTGCCGCGACCGCCTGGTCCCAGCCGGTGGCGATACGGAAGGGCGCCTTCAGCGTGGCGTGGAAGCCGTAGAGGCGGGGATCGGCGGTCGCCTCCACGATGCCGGGGATCTCCGGCTGCGCCAGGGCGGCGCCGGTCTCGGCATCGCGGCCGAGCCAGGCGGAGGCGCGGGCATGCAGCGGGTCATCCCGCTCCGGGGCCCAATAGAGCGCGACCCGCATCAGCCGACCCGCTCCCCGGCGACCCAGACGCCACGCAGGGCGGGCAGGGCCTCGAAGGGCCGCAGCCGCAGCAGATCGGCGCGGAGGCCGGGCGCGATGCGGCCGCGATCGGCCATGCGCACCATGCGCGCCGGCCGGTCGGTGACCAGCGCGATCGCCTCTGGCACCGGCAGCGTGCCGCGTGCGGCCAGGCCCCAGGCGGCTTCGATCATGGAACCGGGCACATAGTCGCTGGCGAAGGCATCGACGCGGCCGGCCTCGATCAGCTCCGCGGCGTTGACATTGCCGCTGTGGCTGCCGCCGCGGACGATGTTGGGCGCGCCGGCGATCACCTCCATGCCATTCTCCTTGGCGGCCTTGGCGGCGATATGGGTCACCGGGAATTCGCTGATGCGGATGCCGTCGGCGATATTCTCGGCGATCGCCGCCTCGGTATCGTCGTCATGGCTCGCCAGCGGCAGGTCGCGATGGGCGATGCGGGCCAGCATCCAGTCGCGCTGCGGCCGGCGCAGCCGTTCCCGCCGCTCCAGCAGCTCACCGATGCGCTTCATCACCTCGGCATCGGTCATCCGGGTCTGGCGCGCGCGCATCGCCTTGTAGCGCTCCAGGTCGCGATACTGGCCGATGCCGGGGGAATGATCCATCAGGCTGGCCATGACGACGCGCGGATGATCGGCGACGCTCTCCAGCGCTTCCGGCATGTCGAGTGCCGGGATTTCGCAGCGCAGATGCAGGTGGTGGTCGGCCTTCAGCACGCCGTCGCCGGCGAGCCGGTCCAGGTCGCGGACGCCGTCGCGGAAGGTCTGGCCGCGCTCGGTGTCGAAGCCGAGATCGCCCAGGCAGAGCGCGTCCAGCGCCGTGGTGACGCCGGCCGCGATGCATTGCGCGTCATGCGCCAGATAGGCGGAGACGCCGGGCCAGCGCGCATTCGATCGCGGCAGCACCTGACGTTCGAGGTTGTCGGTGTGCAGGTCGACCAGGCCGGGGATGATCAGGTCGCCTTCGCAGTCGACGGCCGCGGCCAGGGCGCTGTTGCCGGCCGCGATCTCCGCGATCCGGCCATCCGCGATGCGGAGCGTGCCGGGGATGACCGCGTCGCGGGTGACGATGCGGGCATTGGTCAGGATGGTCTCTGGCATCAGGCGGCATCCGGGATGGGCTGTACGGTGAAGAGGCGGTCGGACACGCGGTCCCGCACCTCGGCATCGTGGAAGATGCCGATGATGGCGGCGCCGCGCGCCTTGGCTTCGTCGATCAGGGCGATCACGATCGCGCGGTTCGCGGCGTCGAGGCTGGCGGTGGGCTCGTCCAGCAGCAGCACCGGGTAATCCGCCGCGAAGCCGCGCGCCAGGTTCACCCGCTGCTGCTCGCCGCCGGAGAAGGTGGCGGGCGGCAGGTCGTGCAGGCGCTCCGGCATGTTGAGGCGGAGCAGCAGGGCGCGGGCATGGGCCTCCGCCTCGGCTGCCGGCACGCCGCGGGCGACCAGCGGCTCCGCCACGATCGCGTGCGAGGAGACGCGCGGGATGACGCGCAGGAACTGGGAGACATAGCCGATGCTCTCCCGCCGCGCCTCGATCACCACGCGCGGCGGCGCGGTGACGAGGTCGAGCGCCTCGCCACGGTGGCGGATCAGGATGCGGCCGGCGCCGGCGCCGTAATTGCCGTAGAGGCAGCGCATCAGGGTCGATTTGCCGGCGCCCGAAGGCCCCGACAGCGCCACGCATTCGCCGGGCATGACCTCGAGATCCACCTCGGCCAGCACCGGGATACGGGCGGCGTTCTGCAGATGCAGGGTGAAGCTCTTGGCCAGCCCCTCGGCCTTCAGCGCCCAGCTCATGCCGCCAGCACCGAGGAGACGAGGAGCTGCGTATAGGGATGTTGCGGATCGTCCAGCACGCGGTCGGTCAAGCCTTCCTCCACCACGCGCCCGTGGCGCATGACGACGATGCGATGCGCCAGCAGTCGCGCCGCCGCGATGTCATGGGTGACGATGACGACGGACAGGCCGAGGTCGCGGACCAGGCCGCGCAGCATGTCGAGCAGCTTGGCCTGTACCGACACGTCGAGGCCGCCGGTCGGCTCATCCATGAACACCAGGCGCGGCCGGGTCACCAGGGTGCGCGCGATCTGCAGCCGCTGCTGCATGCCGCCCGAGAAGGTGCGGGGCAGGGCATCGATGCGGGCCGGGTCGATCTCGACGCGGCCGAGCCAGGCGGCCGCCTCGGCACGGATATCGCCGTAGTGGCGGGCGCCATTGGCCATCAATCGCTCACCGATATTGCCGCCGGCGGAGATGCCCATGCGCAGCCCGTCGCGCGGGTTCTGGTGCACGAAGCCCCAGTCGCTGCGTGCCAGGCGGCGCAGCGCGGCTTCGCTGAGGCTGCGGATATCGGTGCCGTCATAGCGCACCACGCCGCTCTCGGCCGCCTGCTGGCCGGACAGCACGCGCAGCAGGGTCGACTTGCCGGAGCCGGATTCGCCGACGATCGCCAGCACCTCCCCGGGCCAGATCCCGATCGCGACCTCGTCCAGCGCCCGGATCGCGCCGAAGCGCAGATTGAGGCCGGATGCTTCGAGCAGCGGGGTCATGCCGCCTTCTCCCGCCGGGACTGGCAGTAATCGGTGTCGGAACAGACGAAGACGCGGCCGCCGCGATCATCCGTCACCACTTCGTCGAGGTAGGAGCTGGTGCTGCCGCACAGCGTGCATGCATGCGGCGCGCGGATGGCGCGGAAGGGATGGTCGTCGAAATCCAGGCTCTTCACCGGGGTATAGGGCGGCACCGCATAGATGCGCTTCTCGCGGCCCGCGCCGAACAGCTGCAGGGCCGGCATGCGGTCCATCTTCGGATTGTCGAAGGCCGGGATCGGGGAGGGCGACATCAGGTAGCGCTGGTTCACCATCACCGGATAGTTGTAGGCGGTGCCGATGCGGCCGAGGCGCGCGATATCCTCGTAAAGCCGCACCTGCATCAGCCCGTATTCCGCCAGCGCGTGCATGCGGCGGGTCTCCGCGACGCGCGGTTCCAGCCGGAACAGCGGCTCCGGCATCGGGACCTGGTAGACCAGGATCTGGTCCTCGCGCAGCGTCGCTTCCGGGATGCGGTGGCGGGTCTGGATGATGCTCGCTGCCGCCGTGTGCTCGGTGGTGGCGACATCGGCGACGCGGGCGAAGAAGCGGCGGATGGAAATGGCGTTGGTGGTGTCGTCGGCGCCCTGGTCGATGACCTTCAGCGTATCGCCGGGGCCGATGATGCTCGCCGTCACCTGGATGCCGCCGGTGCCCCAGCCATAGGGCAGCGGCATCTCCCGCGCGCCGAAGGGGATCTGGTGGCCGGGGATGGCCACCGCCTTCAGGATGGCGCGGCGGATCATCCGCTTGGTCGCCTCGTCCAGATAGGCGAAGTTGTATCCCTGTTCCATCACTCGGCCGCCTGCTTCAGCGCGCCCATCGCATCCGCGCGCATGGCGCGGATATTCTCGAGCTCGCTTTGGAAATCGACGTAGTGGGGCAGCTTCAGGTGCTCGACGAAGCCGGTCGCTTCCACATTGTCGGAATGATAGAGGACGAATTCGGGGCTCTGCGCCGGGGCGGTGACTTCCTCGCCCAGTTCCTCGGCGCGCAGCGCGCGGTCGACGAGTGCCATGGCCATCGCCTTGCGCTCGCCATGGCCGAACACCAGGCCATAGCCGCGGGTGAATTGCGGCGGCTCGGTCAGGCTGCCCTTGAACTGGTTCACCATCTGGCATTCGGTGACGTCGATCTCCCCGATCGCGATCGGAAAGCCGAGTTCGGGCGGCGTGAACTCCACGGTGACGCGGCCCTGGCGGATCTCACCGACGAAGGGATGCGCGTTGCCGTAGCCGCGCTGCGTCGAATAGCCGAGGCCGAGCAGGAAGCCTTCATCGCCGCGCGCCAGGTTCTGCAGCCGGGCGCTGCGATCGGCGGGGAAGGCGAGCGGGTCGCGGGTCAGGTCGGTGGGCTCGGCGCCGCCTTCCGGTTCGCGCTGCATCAGGCCCTCGCGGGCCAGCAACTCGGCGACGCGGGGCACCGCCGCGGCTTCGGTCGCGCGCTCCGGCACCGGGGCCGGCGGCGCGCCTTCCGCGGCCAGCGCGAAATCGAGCAGGCGATGGGTATAGTCGAAGGTCGGGCCCAGCACCTGGCCGCCGGGCAGGTCCTTGTAGGTGGCGCTGATGCGGCGCGCGATCCGCATCGCGCCGGTGTCGAGCGGTTCGGCATGGCCGAACCGCGCGAGCGTCGTGCGATAGGCGCGCAGCAGGAAGGCGGCCTCGATCGCATCGCCGCGCGCCTGCTTCAGGGCCAGCGCGGCGAGGCCGCGATCGTAGCAGCTGCCTTCCGCCATCACCCGGTCGACCGCCAGCGTCATCTGCTGGGCGATCTGGTCCAGTGTGATCTCCGGCAGCGCGGGGTCGCCGCGCCGCTCGGCGGCAAGCCAGCCATGCGCGGCATCGATCGCCGCTTCGCCGCCCTTGACCGCGACATACATGGCTCAGCCCTCCTCGATCTGGACAGTGCGCGGCAGCGCCGTGAGCTGCCGGCCGGCGCAAAGGATCACATCGACGCCGCAGGGGAAGCCCGCACGCTGGGCCTGCCACTGCGCCAGGAAACCGGCGGGCGCGCCGGTGACGTGCAGGCGGTGCGCATGCTCGATGCCGGGGCCGGTCAGATGCCAGCCGCGCCCCATCTCCAGCGCTTCCACCTGCAGGATCAGCGTGGCGGAGAGCTGCGGCTCCTCCTCCGTGCCGGGCTCCAGGGTATCGAGCGCCGGCGCGGTGTCCGTGGCCAGCACGAAGCGCGCCTCGCGCGGCGTGGGCGCGAAGCCGCAGCCGGCATGGAAGCCGAGCCAGGTGGCGGCGCCAGGGCCGGCGTCGTTCCAGACCAGGGTATCGGCATCGGCCAGCGCCAGCAGCACCGCGGCGGCGGCGGGCATCAGCGGCGCCGGCGCTTCCGGCGGGCGGTCGATGGTGACGACGCGGCCGGGGCGGCTCATCGCCTCCAGCACCGCGCGGAAGGCGGCCTGCGCGTCGATGACGGGATCGGCGAAGCCGGGCAGGAGGTCGCTCATCGCATGGTCGCCATGGCCAGGAAATCCACCCGCGTCGCGGCGGCGCGGCGGGCATGTTCGGCAGCGCGCGCGGCCTGGGCCTCGGCCAGCGGCACGATCACCACCTCCTGCAGCGTGTCGTGCCGGCCCGGATCCTGCAGCAGCGCGTCTAGCAGCGCCGCGAGTTCCGCCTGGCGCGCGTCGCGGCCGGAGACATAGGCATGGCCGATGAGGCCGTCATCGGTGCGCAGCGTGCAGCGGGTGACGGTCATCTCGCCCAGGTTGAAGGCGGCGCCGTCGCCGCCGGCGCGGCCGCGCAGCATGACCAGGCCGGTCTCGGGCCCGCGCAGGCGGCGATAGCCGGGCAGGGCATGGCCGGCCAGACGATCCTCGATGGCATGGGCCGTGGCCTGCGCCAGCACCCCCATCCAGCGCCGTCTTGCTTCGGGTCCCGTGTCTGACATCGCCTGTCGTCCTGACTAAACGTCTAGACGACTAGAGGCCTAGCAGGCTATCAGTCAAGTCCTCCGGTGCCACGAAGCGGGCCACGCATGGTTGAAGTTTCGATGACAGAGCATGACAGCGCGCCCCTGGTGGGCCTCGATCGCGGCCAGGGCGTCGCGCTCTGGCGCCAGATCGCGGGCGCCATCGAACAGGAGATCGCGCAGGGCCTGCGCGTGCCTGGTGCGCGCCTGCCGACGGAAGCGGAATTCACCGCGCGCTTCGGCGTCAATCGCCACACGGTACGGCGCGCGATGGAATCGCTCGAAGGGCGCGGGCTCATCCGCATCGAGCAGGGCCGCGGCAGCTTCGTCGCCGAGGATATCCTGGATTATCCGCTCGGCACCCGGACCCGCTTTTCGGAGAATATCCGGCGCCAGAACAAGGAGCCGCACGGCCGCATCATCCGCATCCAGACGATCGAGGCGGAAGGCCCGGTCGCGACCGCGCTCGGCCTGCGGCGCGGCCGGCCGGTGCTGCGGGTGGACCGGCTGGGCATGGCCGACGACACGCCGATCACCGTCGGCTCGCACCATTTCCCGCTGCCGCGCTTCCAGTCGATGCCGGCGATGCTGGCGGAGCAATCCTCCATCACCGTGGCGCTCGCCGCCTGCGGCGTGCCGGACTACCGCCGGCGCAGCACGCGCATCACCGCCCGCATGCCGACGGCGGAGGAAGCGGCGCTGCTGCAGCAGGCGCGCATCCGCCCGGTGATCGTGTCGGAGGCGCTGAATTGCGATCCGGACGGCCGGCCGGTCGATTTCACATGGGCGCGCTATGCCTCGGGCCGCGTGCAGATTCTCGTGGAGGGTGAGTGATGGCGTGGCGGATCGAAGGCGGTGCGGTGCTGCGGGGCACGGCGCTGGAGCAGGGCGACCTGGCCCTGGTCGACGGGATGATCGCGCCGGCGGCGGGCGCGGGCGCGCGGCGCATCGATGCGCGCGGGCTGCTGGTCATGCCGGGGCTGGTCGACATCCACGGCGACGCGCATGAGCGGCAATTGCAGCCGCGTCCCGGCATCGGTTTCGCGGCGCCGCTCGCGCTGCGCGATTCCGCGGCCCAGATCCTGGCCGCCGGCGTCACCACCGCCTGCCTCGGCGTGACCCTGTCCTGGGAGCCGGGGCTGCGCTCCATCGATGCCTGGCGCGATCTGCGCGCGGCGCTCGGGCAGGGCGTGCCCGGCCCCGACCTGCGCGTGCATCTGCGCTTCGAGGCCGACAACCTCGATGCCGTGGAGGAAGCGGTGGAGGATATCGCCGGCGGCCGCGTGCATGTGCTCGGCTTCAACGACCACACGCCCAGCATCCTGAGGAAGATCGGCGACGACAAGCAGGCCGGGAAATATGCCGGCCGCGCGGGCATGTCGCTCGATGCCTTCCGGGCGCTGGCGGCGCAGGTCGCGGCGCGGCGCGGCGAGGTGCCGGCGGCGCGTGCCCGCATGGCGGCGGTGGCGCGCGCGGCCGGCGTGCCGATGCTGAGCCATGACGACACGACGCTGGAGGAGCGGGCGGCCTTCCGCGCGCTCGGTGCCCATATCTGCGAATTCCCGACCAATGAGGCGGTGGCGGAGGCGGCCCGTGACGCGCGGGAGCCGGTGGTGATGGGGGCGCCGAACGTGGTGCGCGGCGGCAGCCATACCGGCTGGGCCTCGGCGGCGCCGCTGGCCGAGCGGGGGATCGTGACCATCCTGGCCTCCGACTATTACTGGCCGGCGATGCTGGAAGCCGCCTTCGTCCTGGCCGGCCGCGGCGTCCTGTCGCTCGGGGAGGCCTGGTCGCTGGTGTCGGAAAACCCGGCGGTGGCGCTCGGCCTGGCCGATCGCGGCCGCATCGCGGCGGGGCTGCGCGGCGATATCCTGCTGGTGGACGCCGCGAGGCGGGCGCCGGTCGCGACCTTCGTCGCCGGGGAACTCGCCTGGATCGGCGCGGAGGGCGCCGCCCGCCTGGGCTGAGCCGGTCCGGTCTGGACCCGGCCCCGCTCCAGGCCCATTAGAAGCATCATCGAAAGATCGGACCGGAAGGCAGGCGGCGATGGGCAGCGACGACACGAAGGCACGCATCGAGGCGATCCTGCCCGAACTGGTGGCGGTACGGCAGGACATCCACGCCCATCCCGAGCTTGGCTTCGAGGAAGCGCGGACCGCGGCGCTGGTGGCCGCGAAGCTGCGCGGCTGGGGGATCGAGACCACCGAGGGCGTGGGCCGCATGGGCGTCGTCGCCACGGTGCGCGGCAAGCGGCCGGGGCAGGGGGCGATCGGCCTGCGCTGCGACATGGACGCGCTGGCCCTGACCGAGACCACCGGCCTGCCCTATGCCTCGCAGAATGCCGGCCGCATGCATGCCTGCGGCCATGACGGCCATACCGCCATGCTGCTCGGCGCCGCGAAGCTGCTGGCCGAGAAGCCGGACTTCGCCGGCACCGTGCACCTGATCTTCCAGCCGGCCGAGGAAGGCCGCGGCGGCGCCGTCGCGATGCTGGACGATGACCTGTTTGGCCGTTTCCCCTGCGATTCGGTCTATGGCATGCACAACATGCCAGGCGTCCCGGTCGGTCAGTTCGCGCTCCGTCCCGGGCCGCTGATGGCGGCGTCCGGCCGCTTCGTGGTGACCTTCCGCGGCACCGGCGGCCATGGCGGCAATTCGGCGCATCTGGCGACCGATGTGACGGTGGCCCTGGCGATGTACATCCAGGCGCTGCAGACCATCGTCAGCCGCAACGTGGCAGCGCTGGAGACCGCCGTCATCAGCGTCGGCCATATCGCGGCCGGCGCGCCGGAATCGCTCAACGTCATGCCGTCCGAACTCGTGGTGGGCGGCACCATGCGCGCCTTCAATGCGGAAACTCAGGCGCTGCTCGAGCGGCGGATGACCGAGCTCGCGCATCTCTGCGCCCAGGCTCAGGGCACCACGGCGGAAGTCGCGCTGCGCTGGGGTACGGTGCCGATGATCAATGCACCGCGCGAGACGGATGTCTCGGTCGCCGCGGCGCAGGGCGTGGTCGGCGCGGCGGCGGTGGATGCGGCGGCGACGCCGATCACCGGCGGCGAGGATTTCGCCTTCATGGCCCAGCGCAAGCCGGGCGCGCTGATCTTCCTCGGCAATGGCGCCGGCGCCGAGGCGCATGCGCTGCACACGCCGAAATACAATTTCAACGATGCGGCACTCCCCTTCGGCGTGGCCTGGTGGCTCGGCGTGGTGCAGCAGGAACTCGGCGCCTGATCCACCCGGCGCCACGGGATCTGTGAATTTTCCTCAACCAGGACTGAGTTCTTCTGGTTTGACCCGCACGGCCCGTGGCGCCGAGGCTTTCCCGACCGGAGCGCGGAGCGATGGGCTCCACGCCGGATCGGTGGAGGCGCCCATGTCTGCGACCAATCCGAGCGGGATCCCCGTGCTCGACCTCGGTCCCTTCCTCGCCTGGGAGGAAGGGGCGCTGGAGCGGACCGCGGCCGAACTCCGCCACATCTGCGAGACGATCGGCTTTCTCTACATCGCCAATCACGGCGTGCCGCGCGCGCTGATCGATGCGACCTTCGCGCAGGCCACGCGCTTCCACGCCCAGCCGGAGGAAGCGAAGCTGGCGGTGAAGGTGGATGCCCAGATGCAGGGCTATCTGCCGATGCGCGGCAGCACCACGCGCACCTTCGATCCCACGGCCAACAACAAGCCGAACGAGGTCGAGGCCTTCTTCGCCAAGCGCGAAGGCATGCCCGGCGTCAGCAATCGCTGGCCGGACAACCTGCCCGGCTTCCGGGAGACGGCGCTGCGCTACTATACCGCCATGGAGTTCCTGGCGCGGCGCATGCTGCCGCTCTACGCCCGGGCGCTCGGCCTGCCGGCGAATTATTTCGACGCGCGATGCGACGAGCCGCTGAGTTCGCTCCGCCTCAGCCACTACCCGCCGGTCGCGGCCTATGCGGAGAACGAGTTCGGCATCGCGCCGCATACGGATTCCACCTTCATCACCCTGCTGGCGCAGAACGAGGTCCCCGGGCTGCAGATCCGCCGCCAGGACGGCAGCTGGATGGATGCGCCGGTGATCGACGGCACCTTCATCGTCAATACCGGCGACGCGCTGCACCGCTGGACCAATGGCCGCTTCCTGTCGACGCCGCACCGGGCCTTCAACACCTCGGCCCGGTCGCGCTACGCGATCCCCTATTTCTTCCATCCGAATGCGGATGCGATGATCGACTGCCTGCCGGGCTGCGCGGCGCCGGGTGAGGAACCGCGTTTTCCTGCCATGACCATGGCGGAATACATGGCGTGGTTCCGCGGCAGGAACTACGCTCACCTCCGGAAGGACCTGCCGGCCGCCGCCCAATAGGCGGCGCACCGGCGCGGTCACGCCTAAGACCACGCGCCAGACACGGCCATCGGATCGATGGAGAGCCCCGTATGACTCTGCGCCGGATGGCCCGCGCCGCCGCGTTCCTGTCCCTGCTGCCCCTTCTGGCGCCCGCCGCCGTCCGGGCGCAGGACCGGGTGCTGCGCGCGTCCCTGAACACCGAAATCCAGGTCCTCGACCCGATCGTCACCACGATCAACGCCACGCGGGTCTTCGCCTATCTCGTCTACGACATGCTGTTCGCCATCGATGCGGAGGGCAACTACCAGCCGCAGATGGTCGAATCCTTCACGGTCAGCGACGACCGGCTGACCTACAGCTTCCGCCTGCGCGAAGGCCTGGAATGGAGCGACGGCCAGCCGGTCACGGCGGAGGACTGCGTCGCCTCGATCCGCCGCTGGGCGCAGCGGGAAGCGCTTGGCGGGCAGATCATGCGCCAGGCCGAGGGGCTCAGGGTGATCGATGCCCGCAGCTTCGAGCTGAAGCTGCGCGAACCCTACGCCTATGTGATCGAAGCGCTCGGCAAGCCCGGCAACGTCATCCCGGTGATGATGCCGGCGCGGCTGGCCAACCTGCCGGCCAGCACGGCGGTGCCGGAAGTGGTGGGGTCCGGCCCTTTCGTATTCGATCGCGCCGGCTGGCGGCCGGGTGAGCGGGCCACCTTCCTGCGCAACCCGCGCTACCGTCCGCGCGCCGAGCCGGCATCTGGCGTCGCCGGCGGCAAGGTGGTGCGCTTCGACCGGGTCGAGATCCTGAGCATGCCGGACCAGGCGACGCGCACCGCGGCACTGCAGACCGGTGAGGTGGATTTCCTCGAGGTCATCGCCACCGACTTCATCGAGCCGTTGCGGCGCAACCGCAATATCGTCATCGGCGCGCCGCGCGGTGCCGGCCAGATCATGTCGATCGTCAACCTCAACCACGCGCAGCCGCCCTTCAACAATATCCTGGTCCGCCGCGCCGCGCAGATGGCGATCAATCAGCCGGAGGTGATGGCGGCACTCGGCCTGCCGCGCGGCATGGCGATGGACCAGTGCGAAGCCCTCTACATGTGCGACACGCCGGGCCAGAGCGATGCCGGCACCGCGATCTTCCGCGAGGCGGGGCCCGACCGCGCCCGCGCCCTGCTGCGCGAAGCCGGCTATCGCGGTGAGCCGGTGGTCTTCTTGCATTCGGAGACCTCGCCGCTGCTGAACATGACCAGCCTCGTCATCGCCGATCAGCTCCGCCGCGCCGGCTTCACCATCGACCTGCGCACCTCCGACTATTCGACGGTGGCGCAGCGGCGCCTGAGCCGGGAGCCGGTGGAGCGCGGCGGCTGGAGCGCGGTGCCGATCGTCTGGAACGGCGTCGACCTGGTGAACCCGCTGGCCAATCCCGGCGTCGCCTA